>CAWBIS010000015.1:0-11766 GCA_963788485.1 Terriglobia bacterium | reverse complement strand
GCCCGCCCGCCCGCCGCGCGCCCGCCCCGCCCGCCGCCCGCCCGCCCGCCCGCGCCCGCCCGCCCGCCCCGCCGCGCCCGCCCGCGCCCGCCCGCCCGCCCCGCCCGCCGCGCCCGCCCGCCCGCGCCTGCCTGCCTGCCTGCCTGCCTGCCTGCCTGCCTGCCTGCCTGCCTGCCTGCCTGCCTGCCTGCCTGCCTGCCTGCCTGCCTGGCATGGCGTCTTACCTTACGCATCATGTGTTCGGTCAGATGTGGATCTGGCTGGCGACGCATAAGGACGCGGCCAGCTTTATTCCGCCGGAGAAATACGCGGTGCTGCACCAGGCCGCGCTCGACGCCTGCGATGGCAACGATGGCCTGAAGGATGGAATCATCGGGGATCCCGAGCATTGCAGGTTCAACCCGGGCGTGACGCTGTGCAAGGGCGCGGAGGGGCCGGACTGCCTCACCGCGTCTCAGGTCGAGGCGGCGCGGAAGATCTATGAAGGCCCCCACAACCCGCGCACGAAGGCGGAAATCTATTCACCGATGTATCCGGGAAGCGAGCTGGGCTGGGGCTTGCTGGCGGGCGGGGCGGCGCCCATCGGGATTCCGGTCGAGTTTTTCAAGTACTACGTTTTCCGCGATCCCAGGTGGGATTACAAGACGAGGCCGGTGAATTTCGACAGCGATGTGGCGCTCGCGGATTCACCTGTAAACCTGCCCGTGGATGCCGTGGATCCGAACCTCAAGGCGTTTTTCGATCGCGGCGGCAAGCTTCTCCTGATCGATGGATGGAACGATAACCAGGTTCCTCCCAAAGTCGCGGTCAATTATTACAAGTCGGTCGTGGCGAAACTGGGGGCGAAGAAGGTGAAGGCGTCGATGCGCTTCTTCATGGTGCCGGGGATGGAGCATGGGCCGGGCACAAATGGCGCTGAGAATTTCAACTTCGATGCGCTGGCTTTGCTCACGAGTTGGAAAGAGAATGGCGTCGCTCCCGACCAGCTGATCGTGGCGCATTACAAGGACGGAGCAGCCGCCGGAAAACGCCTGGTGTGCCAGTATCCGCAGATCGCATTTTATAAGGGCAGCGGGAGTACCGAAGACCCGGCGAACTTCGACTGCAAAGCGGGCGGCTCGAATTAGAACAGTTGTGGCGAGTAAGATGAGTGTGTAGTGCTGGCATTGCTTCTTGCCGCGGCGGTCAATGCTCCGCCTGTGCCCGTTTTCACCCGGGATATCGCACCCATCCTGTATAAACATTGCGCGACGTGTCATCACGAAGGTGAAGTCGCGCCGTTCCCGCTGGTCACCTTTGACGACGCTCACAAACGCGCGCGGCTCATTGCCGACGTTACGCGCACGCGGTTGATGCCGCCATGGAAGCCGGTTCCCGGCTACAACCATTTCGCCAACGAGAGGCGGCTGACCGACGCCGAGATTGCGACCATTCAACGCTGGGCGTCTACCGGGGCGCGGGAGGGAGATCCGGCGAAGCTGCCTGCGCCGCCCGTATTCAACTCCGGCTGGCAACTGGGCAAGCCGGATCTGATCGTGCAATTGCCTGAGCCGTTCGACATCCCGGCGGACGGTCCGGATCTCTACGAGTGCTTCATCGTTCCGATGAATCTGCGGCAGAGCACATTTATTCGCGCGGTCGAATTCCGGCCATCGAACCGTCGCGTGGTGCATCATTCGCTGCTCTTCACCGATATCAGCCACATCCGGCATGAATCACGCTATCCCTGCTTCGGTACGGTCGGGCTTTTCCCGACGCTCGGGCTCGGCGGATGGTCGCCGGGTATGGGCCCGATACAGATGCTGGAGGGCACGGCGCCGCCTCTGGAGGCGGGCTCGAAGCTGGTGGCGCAGGTTCACTATCACCCGGACGGAAAGCCCGAACAAGACCAGTGGAGCGTGGGATTCTACTTCACCGATCAGGCACCGGTGCGGCGCGTGGTGGATGTGGGAATATCCTCGTCGGCCATCGATATTCCGGCGGGCGATCCGCATTACGTGGTGCGCGCGCATTTCACCATTCCGGTTGCAATCGACGCGGTGGGCGTGATCCCGCACGCGCACCTGCTGTGCCGCGAGATGCGGGGGTGGGCCATTCTGCCCGACGGGCGCAAGCAATGGCTACTGAACCTGCGCGACTGGGATTTCAACTGGCAGGATCAGTTTCACTATGCGCATCCCATTCGCCTGCCCGCCGACAGCCGTATCGAGATGGAGTTCGTGTACGACAATTCGGCCGCGAATCCGCGCAATCCGAATTCGCCGCCGAAGCGCGTCCACTACGGCCCGGGCACGAACGACGAGATGGCGGGATTGCACGTGCAATCGATCCCGGTGCATATGGATGAACTGACGGAGCTGAACCAGGCGCTCTGGGGAGCGGTGATGCGTTCGGTCGGCGGAAGTTTTTACCGATTGCCGAAATAGCCCGTCTCGTTGTTCAGGAAAGGGTGCGATATTGGGGGGCCGGTTGGCAGCCGGCGAGCGCAACCGACGCCGCATACCCGGCCGGCGCGAGTACGTCGATCGCGCAGATATCCGCCAGCGGGGTCTGGAAGAGCGCTCCACCCGCCGCTTTGGTCTTCGCTTCCCGGCGGGTCCATGCCTGATAGAGTTCCGGCGTGGTGGCCGGCAAATCGGTTTCGCCTAACCTTTTCAGCAGATCAGCCATATCCACGTTGGGCCGCTGATGCTCAATATCCACGCCGACCGGAACCACTCGGGACACCGCAATCATTGCCCAATCGCCGGAATGCGAAAGATTGAATTCGACGTGGCTGAACGGAATCGAGGGTTTACCGTGTTTGCCGTAGGCGAAGACGATGTTGCGCGGATCTTCGCCTGCATATCGCGACAGAATCAATCGCAGCACGGATCGCGCGCGAATCCAGCGAACGCGGTGCTCTTCGAACTTGAAGCGGTTCGCGCGCGTCACTTCGTCTTCGGAGAGACGATTCGGGTAATCGCGCGTAAGCGGGATGGTCCACAGTTCAACAGGATGACTGTCCATGGGCTCGCGGCCCTCCTATATTACGGCGGCGAATGGTACGGTGATAGATTCGATGAAAATCTGTTTCGTCATAGTGCTTGGCGCGGCGTCTTTGTGCGCACAGCAAACGCCGCCACAACAGCAGGAAAGCATCGTCGTCACCGGAACGGCGGAGCCCATTCCACTTTCGGAAGCGGACCGCGACGTGAGCGTGGTGCGTCTGCCGGAAAAGGAAGTCCCGCTCTACGATTCCTGGTTCGATCTGCTGGAACTGGATCCGGCGCTGGATCTCCAGCAGCGCGTGCCCGGCGGTTTTCAGGCCGATCTCTCGATTCGTGGAGCTACCTTCGGACAAACGCTGGTACTGCTGAACGGGATGCGGCTGGATGACGTTCAGACCGGACATTTCAATCTCGATCTGCCGGTGCCCTTCGAAATGATATCCGACCTTCAGGTTCTGAAAGGAACAGGGTCGACGCTGTATGGATCGGATGCGATCGGCGGCGTGGTCAATGTGCGGACCGAACCGTTCGAACCGGGCGAGTTGCGTCTGCTGGCCGGAGCGGGAAATTTCGGATTCAATCAGGAGCATGCGATCGGCTCGTTCGGGCAGGCGTGGTGGCAGGAAGAACTGGCGGTGGCGCGGGATTACTCATCGGGTTTCACGACCGATCGCGACTATCGCAATCTGGCGTTGAGTTCTTTAAGCACTTTCAAATCGAGGCTGGGGGCGACCAGCGTTTTGCTTGCGTACAGCGACCGGCCGTACGGCGCGAACGATTTCTACGGCGCGCTGGAAACGCAATGGGAGCGGACAAAAACGTGGTTTGCCTCGGGGCACCAGGATCTCGGCGCCAACACCGAGGCCAATTTCGCTTATCGCAAGCATACCGACCTTTATGTTTATATCCGCGACGATCCGGCCTTTTACACCAATCATCACCTCGAACAGAGCTGGCAGGGCAACCTGAGGCGGCATGACAAACTGCCTCTCCATGGCGTCCTGAGTTATGGTGCGGAGGGGCTGGCGGAATCGATTCTCAGTACGAATCTGGGAATGCACAGCCGCACGCGGGGCAGCGGATATGTGTTTTACGACCTCCGTTCGGTGCGGCGTTTTTCGCTCTCCGCAGGAATTCGCGAGGAAGTTTACGGCTCTCACGAGGTCGCGACCAGTCCGTCGCTCAGCGGGGCGGCGTGGCTGACGTCGAGATTCAAGCTGCGAGCTTCGGCGAGCCGCGGATTTCGGCTCCCGAGTTACACCGATATCTATTACAGTTCCCCGTCGACTATCGGGAACACGAATCTGAAACCGGAGACCGCGACCACTTATGAGGGTGGTTTCGATTTCTATTTAAGGCGCGATCTGCACGCATCCGCAACCGTCTTTCAGCGGCGGGATACGGATGTGATCGATTACGTCCTGCCGGCCGGGAGCGATATTTATCAGGCGCAGAATCTGCCGCCGCTGCATTTCACCGGGGTTGAAACAGCGATGGCGTATGAGCCGGTCGCGGGGCAGCATTTTGGCGTGAGCTTCAGCGCACTGCACGGCCAGTACGCGTCGCCGGAGAGTCTGGTGACCGAGTACACGTTCAACTATCCGGCACACGATGCGCTGGTGGAGTGGCGCGGCAGAATCTGGAAGAACATGATCGGGCGGAGCCGGCTGGGCGTGCTGAATCGCTTCGGGAGCAGCCCTTATGCCATCTGGGACGCTTCGGCCGCATATGCCGCCGGGCGCGTGCGGCCCTATCTGCAGCTTACGAATATCACGAGCACGGTATATCAGGACATTCCCCTGATTGCGGAGCCGAAGCGGGGAATCGTAGGTGGGCTGGAGTTGTATGTATTCGGGGCGGGACGATAAAAATTACTGCGCGATTCGATCCAGCAGGACAATAGCCTGGGCTTCCGCCGAACGGCCTTCGCCCACCGGCCCGACGCCTTCGGCCGTTTTGAATTTTACCGACACCGCGGCGGCATCGAGGCCCGTCGTCTTTGCCAGGGTTTCGCGGATGGCGAGCCGGTAATCCTTCAGCTTCGGGCGCTCCAGGATTACGGTTGAATCGATATTGACGATGTGATATCCGGCCTGTTGCGCGAGGTCGCAGGCATGTCGAAGGAACTGCAGGCTGTCGCTGCCTTTCCAGCGTGGATCGGTATCCGGGAAATGCATGCCGATGTCCCCCGCCGCAATCGAACCCAGAATCGCATCGGTAATCGCGTGCGAGAGAACGTCGGCGTCGGAATGTCCCGCGAGGCCGAATTCACAGGGGATGGTTACGCCGCCGAGAATCAACGGGCGGCCGGCGGCGATGCGATGAACGTCCCAGCCCTGGCCGATTCGCATCCCCCGACCCGGAATCAACGCCGCGCCGTTTCCTGCTCGAAGAACAACCGGGCGAGATCCATATCGCTCGGCCGGGTGATTTTGATGTTCCGCTCGCTGCCAAGGACCACGCTGATTTCGATCTGATCGAGGCGCTCCACCAGGCTGGCTTCGTCGGTGCCCACGAAATGGTCGTGACGCGCGGCATCGAAGGCCCGGCGCAGCACGTCGTAACGAAAAACCTGGGGCGTTTGCGCCAGAATCAGGCGCTCGCGGGAGATGGTGCCGCGCACCTTGGCGCCTCCCGCCTGCGCCCCGCTCACCTGTTTCACGGTATCCACCGGCACGATTCCGACGATTGCCGCGCCGC
The DNA here is from genome assembly GCA_963788485.1 of Terriglobia bacterium. Taxonomy (GTDB): domain Bacteria; phylum Acidobacteriota; class Terriglobia; order Bryobacterales; family Bryobacteraceae; genus BOG-234. The sequence goes on along the minus strand of CAWBIS010000015.1, from coordinate 6,076 downwards.
TCGCCGCCGCTTCCTCGATCACGCGGCGGATGGTTTCGAGGTCGACAAAAGGCCGGACTGCATCGTGCACGGCAACGATGTCGGTATCCGGGTCGAGCGCCGAAAACGCGCGCTCCACCGATTCCTGCCGGGTGTCGCCGCCGGCTACAACACGGAGCGCCCCCAGAAGTCCGCGGCCTTCCTTCTCCACCATTTCCTCAACCCAGTCGATCTCCTCTTCCCGCACCGCGACCACGATGTCGGTAACGAGCGGCGAGGCTACGAATTTGCGCACCGTGTGCACGAGGATAGGAGCGCCTTCGAGCAGCATGAACTGCTTGCGGCTGGTGCCGGTGGTTTCGGCGGAGATGGCGGGTACGCCACGCTGCATCCGGGTGCCGAGCCCGGCAGCCGGCAGGATGACGGCGGTCTTCACGCTCAACCTTCTCCGACCGCCTGTTCGCGCCGGGGCGCGGTTTCCTGTCTTGGCGCCGCGGAGGCCGTCGCCGCCTGGGAACGCTCGTCGTACTTGCCGAAGATCATTTTTCCGGCCGTCGTCTGCAGGACGCTGGTGACCGAAATGTCGATGGTTTTCGAGATCATGCGACGCGCGTTGTCGACCACCACCATGGTACCGTCATCGAGGTAGGCAACGCCCTGATTGTACTCTTTGCCTTCTTTAAGAATGAACACCCGCATCAACTCGCCCGGCAGCACGATCGGCTTCAGCGAATTCGCCAGTTCGTTGATGTTCAGAACCTCGACGCCGCGAACGTGGGCGACCTTGTTGAGATTGAAATCGTTGGTGATGATTTTGCAGTTATAAAGCCGCGCCAGTTCGATCAGCTTCATATCCACCTCGCGCACCTGGGGGAAATCCTCACTGACGATCTGCACTTTTACCTGCGGCATTTTCTGAATGCGCTGCAGGATATCGAGGCCCCGCCTGCCACGATTTCGCTTCATCGAATCGGCGGAATCGGCGACCATCTGCAACTCGTGCAAAACGAACTGCGGCACGATCAGGGCGCCGTCGAAGAAGCCGGTGTCGGCGATATCCGCGATACGGCCGTCGATGATGACGCTGGTGTCGAGAATCTTCTGATTGGCGCGAACGTCGGTTTCAGTTCCGAACAGGCCGCCCAGAGCGGACAGATTTAACAGATCGCCTTTAGCGGCCCCTGTCACCGCGCCCACGTAGGCGAACAGCAGCAGACAGACCACCTCGGTGAAATGCAGTGCGTTCGAGGTCTGGGCGCCCACCTGACCCAGAACCAGGCTCACGAGGGCCGCGCAGAACAATCCGATCACCACCCCGAATACCACGCCGAACAGGCGTTTCAGCGTGATGCGTTCGATCCGGCGTTCCAGCACGATAGCCAGGACGCCCAGCGCCGCGCCCATCAGCGCCGCCGACCAGAACGGCTGGTCGGGCGGCCGAAAGTACCCGGCTGAAAGGCCGAGAATCAGAATAAATAAAGTCCTGACAAGGATAAAATCCAGCACTAGCGACGCCCCCCGCGCGAATTCGCCGACTCATAATACAGATCATTACAGATTGCGACGAGATTGTACCATTAGCCTTTAATCACCAGGTTAACCAGTTTGTCCGGCACCGCAATCACTTTGACCACCGCTTTGCCGGCCACCAGGGCCTGAACCTTCTCATCGTCCATGGCAATGGCGGTGAGGCCGTTCGCATCCGTACCTGCCGGAACGACCAGACGCGCGCGCACCTTCCCATTGATCTGGACCACGATCTCGACTTCGGACTCGCGCGCGAGGTCGGGATCGAAATCCGGCCATTCCCGCTTGAAAACCGGGCCCTCGCCGCCCTGCTCTTCCCAGAGTTCCTGGGCCAGGTAGGGCGCGAATGGCGCGAGCATCAGCGTCAGGATTCCGAGGGTCTGGCCCATTGCGGCGGGCGAAATGCGCGCTTCTTCCAGATACATCTCGTTGACCAGTTCCATGATGGCCGCGATCGAGGTGTTGAAATGCCAGCGCGAGTCGAAATCCTCAGTGATCTTCTTCAGCGTTTGATGGAGCTTGCGCAATACCTTCGCGTCAGCCGATCCGTCGCCTTTGCCTTCGGCAGCCGGCAGATTGCGGGTGGCGAACCGGTAGACCCGGCCCAGGAATCGATAAATGCCTTCCACTCCGGCGTCGATCCAGTCGACGTCTTTTTCGGGCGGCGCGGCGAACAACGCGAACAGCCGCGCGGTGTCCGCGCCGTGCCTGTCGGCGACCTCATCGGCGGGAACCACGTTGCCTTTCGATTTCGACATCTTCGCGCCATTGCGGATCACCATGCCTTGCGTGAACAGCTTGCGCACCGGTTCGTCGCAGGTGGTGAGGCCGATGTCGCGCATCATTTTCGTCCAGAAGCGCGAATAAATCAAATGCAGAATAGCGTGCTCGACGCCGCCGATGTATTGATCGATGGGGAACCAGTAGGCGATTTTGCTCTTGTCGAAGGGCGCCGAGGAGTTCTTCGAATCGCAGTAACGATAGAAATACCAGCTGGAATCGACAAAGGTATCCATGGTGTCGGTTTCGCGCCGGGCCGGACCCCCGCACTTCGGGCAGGTCACGTTCACGAACTCGGGCACTTCATCGAGCGGCGAGCGGCCCTTGCCGGTGATCTGAATCTGCCGCGGCAGAAGCACCGGCAACTGATCGTCGGGAACGGGGACGACCCCGTCTTTCGGGCAATGGATCACGGGAATCGGCGTGCCCCAATAGCGCTGGCGGGAAACGCCCCAGTCTTTGATGCGAAACGTAATCGCCGGTTTGCCGAACCCTTCAGCCTCCGCACGCGCGGCCATTTTCGAACGGGCCTCTTCGCTGGTTAGCCCGCTATACGGCCCCGAGTTCTCGACAATGCCATACGCGTCGACGGCTGCGGACATTGTCGCCGGATCGGCTGGTTCCCCGGCATGTCCATTTACGACAGGCCGGATCACCGGGCGGATGTTGATGCCGTACTTCCGGCAGAACTCGAAATCGCGCTGATCGTGCGCGGGCACGGCCATGATCGCGCCCGTGCCGTACCCCATCAGGACGAAGTTTCCGACCCACACAGGAATGGCTTCGCCGCTGAACGGGTTTATGGCGCACAATCCTGTGTTGAAGCCCTCTTTCTCGACATCGCCGGGACCTTGCTGGGCGCGTGCATCGATCATCTTCTTCGCCGCGGCCTGCGCCTCGGGACCGAGGCGAGTGGATACAATTTCATGCTCCGGCGCCAGAATCATGCAGGTGGCGCCGTAGATGGTGTCGATGCGGGTGGTGAAGACGCGCACCGGTCCGTAGCCTTCGACCTTGAAATCGACTTCGGCGCCTTCGCTGCGGCCGATCCAGTTGCGCTGCATGGTGAGCACACGCTCCGGCCATGCGCCTTCGAGCTGCGCGATGTCCTTCAGGAGTTCGTCCGCGTAGGCCGTCGTCCGCAGGAACCATTGCTCCAGCGCGCGCTGCTCGACCGGGGTCGTGTCATGCCGCCAGCAACAGCCTTCGACCACCTGCTCGTTCGCCAGCACAGTGGCGCAGAGCGGACACCAGTTGACCAGCGCTTGTTTGCGATAAGCCAGACCTCGCTCGATCATGCGCAGGAAGAACCATTGGTTCCAGCGGTAGTATTCGGGCTCGCATGTCGTGACTTCGCGTTCCCAGTCGTAGGAGAACGCGAAGCGCCGGTGCGTGCGCTTCATCTTTTCGATGTTGGCGAGAGTCCATTCGCGCGGCGGACGCTGATTCGCAATGGCCGCGTTTTCCGCCGGAAGCCCGAACGCATCCCAGCCCATGGGATGCAGAACGTTATAGCCGCGCATCCACATGTAACGCGCGAGCGCGTCGCCGATCGAGTAATTACGGATATGGCCGATGTGGAGCGCGCCGCTCGGATACGGGAGCATCTCGAGGACGTAGTACTTCGGTTTGGTGGAGTTTTCTTCGGCCTGGTAAAGGCCTTCGTCTTTCCACCGTTCGTGCCATTTCAACTCGATCTGGTTGTGGTCGTAAATCTTCTCGGGCATTACCTTCCTGGAAACCAGTTTTGCAGAGTCTCTTTCAGGATGCGGAAACTGGGGCTTGAGGTCCAGGCGTAAAGACTGGCGCGGGTTGCGATCTGCTCGAAATCGAGCGGGCGTGGCCGACGCTGGTGGTTTGCCGTGAAGACCTGCCGGAGCCTTTCTTTTGGACCGAGAGTCGCGTCTGCCCAGGCGGCTTCCCCGATAGCGGACGGATCGTGCCAGAGCCATTCTTCCAGCTCGGGGGCCACCACGACAACCATCGAACGGTCGGCGAAGGTGAATGAATCGAGGCGGTTCTGCAGGACAATGGCGCACTCCTCCGGCCGCTTGTTGCACCCGCTGCCATCGTGATCGAGTGCGATGACAAAATATCGATAGTGGGCTTTGGGGATGGCGCGAAGCAGCTCCGGCCCGGTACGGAAGACGCCGGCGTCACGATTCGGGTGCCGTTCGACTTTGAATTTAACTGGTCGAATCCCCAGCGCTTCGGGCCTGGCAAGGACGGCTCGGAACACCGCCTGCATGTCGGCGTCCGCGACCAGCACGAACAGATCCATCATCCGAGAACTCTGGACGCGAATACCGTGGCCAGGTCGGGCACACCGTCCCAGTCGCGGAGAACAGGGTTTTCCCGCCCGTGCTGCACCACGATCTCTTTGTCAATCTTTGAGAACAGCAGGAGTGAGTCGACTCCGGACTGTTGGACGATCATCGGCGAGTGCGTTGTGACGAAGGTCTGTGCGTTCGGAATCGACTGGATTGCACTCATGACGATCTCGATCGCTTTCGGATGGATGCCGTTTTCCGGTTCTTCGAAAAGATAGAGTCGGGGCTCGTCCGATGGCAGGAATGCGGGTAGCGTGAGAGCGAGTGTACGTAACGTACCGAAGCTCGCCAGCCAACTGGGAATCTCCAGGCCATCGCGATACCGAAGCATCAGGTATTCGGTGCCATCGTCGTCACGCTTTCGCCAGGAGATGTCTTCCAGATCCTCAAGCGCCAGGCGGAGATGACAAGTCCACTCGTTTATACCTTTGTTGAGAAGCCGCCGAGCAACTCGCGCGAGGTTTCGCCCGTCAGGCAAAAGCTCCGCCGCAGTCAGACTGGGAGGGCATGGCACACCCATGAGCCGGCTGTCCAGGCGCAGCGATTGAACACCGGCGCCGAGGAGCGTTTTTGCGCGATTGGCGGTCGGATACCGTTGTGTATCCGGCGGCACCTGCGAGTTAGCCGAGCGAACCCAGGGGAAAGAGAAATAGTCTTCTCCAGGCTGGTCCTCTCGCGCGTAATACACAGGGTGGTCGCCGACCCGCCACACGATCTTTTCTGAGGACGCTGTCAGTACCTCTGAGACGATTGCTGCACCAGAATCGATTGACTCCTGGATCTCCAGGCGGTATCGGACCGGTCTATCGTTAAAAAGCGTTTCGTCAAAAGCGATATCGATCACGACGGACCCGCCACGCCGATCAAACGTCAGGTCACGCAGAGACGCTACCCGTCTTCGTTCAACCGCTTCCTGAACCTCGTAAAGCAGCAGGTCCTTAACGAACTCGAAGATTTCGAATAGCGAACTCTTTCCGCTGCCATTCGGACCCGCAAGCACTTGAAACGAGCCAAGCCCTGAGAGCCGAAGATAGCGGAACCCCTTGAAATTCTGAACCTCGATGCCGGAGATCACTTAACGTCTGCCTTCTTCAACGATAACCGCTTCAACGCGTCGATGTTGCGCTGATCGTCTCCCTCTTCATCGACTGGAGTCTCCAGGATAAACGGCTTCGACCGCAAAGCCGGGTGGGTCAGTATGCGGCGAAATCCTGCCTCGCCGATCTCGCCTTCGCCGATATTGGCGTGACGATCCAGATGCGAATTCAGCCCGCCTCTGGAATCGTTGGCGTGAATTACACGCACCAGATCCAGCCCGAGCACCCGATCCGCCTCGGCAACCGTCCGTTTCAATCCCGGCGCGCGCGAGACGTCATATCCGGACGCGAGCAGGTGACAGGTATCGAGACAGTAGGCGAGCGGCAGATCCGTTTCCTGCGCAGCGAGATCCCGAGCAATTG
>CAWBIS010000014.1:0-10035 GCA_963788485.1 Terriglobia bacterium | reverse complement strand
GGGATGCGCTCTTCGATCACGGGCGCGCCGAGCGCAAATGGCCGGCGCACGATTTCCTTCGGGGAACTCTATACGGCAGAGCCCTTCCATAATCAGGTGACCGTGATCACGGTTACCGGAGACGCGATCCGGCGCCTGCTCGAGCAGCAGTTTCCGGCGCAAGGCGACCCGCGCATCCTGCAGGTCTCCGAGGGGTTCACTTATCAGTACCGGCTGCACGCCGCGGCAGGCGATCACGTGGTGAGAGGATCGATCAAAATTCATGGCCATCCGATCGCGGCGGAGGAGAAGCTGCGCGTGGAAGCGAACGATTATCTGATCGGCGGAGGCGATGGCTTTGCGGTTTTCGGCGAGGGCAAGGACAGTGTCGCCGGCCCGATTGATGTCGACGCACTGGCGGATTACTTCAGGGCGCACTCCCCGGTTCCGCCGGGGCCGCAGAACCGGATTGTGCGCGTCGACTGATTCGTGGCAGCCGCCCGCGGAAGTGCGAAGCTGGAAGCATGACCTGCACTCACACGGATCAGATACGGCACGTCAAGCCGCATACCCGCGGCTGCGAAGAATGTCTCAAGATGGGCGACTCATGGGTTCATCTCCGGCTGTGCATGACCTGTGGTCACGTCGGCTGCTGCGATTCGTCGAAGAACAAGCACGCGACGAAGCACTTTCACGCGGTTCACCACCCGATCATGAAATCGATCGAGCCGGGCGAGAACTGGGGCTGGTGCTTCATCGACGAAGTGGAACTCGATTTCGACGGCGCCGCGGCCGATTGACGCAGCAGGCCTGAGCGTAACGCGGGCGACGCCCGCGCCGGTTGTTACGATAATCTTTCATCCCACAATCAATGAGATCACGTGTACTGTCGGGCGTACAGCCGTCCGGTAACCTGCATATTGGCAACTATCTGGGCGCGCTGGCCAACTGGGTGAAGATCCAGTACGACTACGAAAGCATCTTCTGCATCGTCGACCTGCATGCCATCACGGTCTATCAGAACCCGGACGAATTACGGGCGAAGATCCGCGAACTCGCCGGGCTCTTTCTGGCGGCCGGTATCGATCCGAAGTCTTCCCGCATTGTCGTGCAGTCGAGCGTTCCGGCGCATGCCGAACTCGCGTGGATGCTCACCTGCGTCACGCCCATGGGTTGGCTCGAACGCATGACGCAGTTCAAGGCCAAGGCGGCGGCGCAGGAATCGGTCGGCGACGGTTTGTTCCAATACCCCGTGCTCATGGCCGCCGACATTCTGCTGTATCAGGCGGCGATCGTGCCGGTGGGTGAGGACCAGACACAGCATCTTGAATTGGCGCGCGACATCGCCCAGCGGTTTAATTCCCTGTACGGGGAAACGTTCACGATGCCGGCGACGAAGCTGCCGGCGGTGGGCGCGCGCATCATGGGGCTCGACGACCCGACGGCGAAGATGAGCAAATCGGCACAGGGGACGGGACACGCTGTGGCATTGCTGGATCCGCCGGACCGTATTCGCAAGGCGATCATGCGTGCGACCACGGATTCGAACCCGGCGGTCGATTTCGAGAGCCTGGGGCCTGGCGTCGCGAACCTGTTGAGCATCTTTCAGGCGTTCTCGGAATGGACCGATGCCGATTTGCGTTCCGAGTTCGACGGGCTGCGCTACGGGGATTTAAAGAAGCGTGTGGCCGAGATGGTGATTTCGAAGCTGGAACCGATGCAGCAGCGTTACCGCCAGATAGCATCGGACCCCGGATACCTCGATTCGGTTCTCCGCGCGGGCGCGGAAGCGGTCATGCCAATTGCGAATTCGACTGTGGAACTGGTGAAGCAGCGGATGGGACTTTACACGACGCGATAGGAAATTGGCAGCGTTACCGGTGGCCGTCTGCCGGGTAGACCGTTTCGTTCCGATTCTGATCCGGGAGTAGATGGCGAACCTGAGCGACTTTGAGAGATTATTGCCCAGCCGCTTGGTAGCCCGCTTCTATTCCAACGAAAACATTCCACTGCAGGTTGTAACCCCGCCTGGCTGGCATCATCTTCTGTACTTTAGACCCGGATTTGAGCCAGAAGGCCGAAGGAATCCACCAGAAGGTTGCGACCGCATCCGAGATTCCAAACGAGCTGATTCGAGGTACCTTTGAGACAGAGATTCCCGATCATCGCGTCAGCCGAGCCTCGACCGACTCCGGAAAGTCCGCTCAAATCTTATCAGAGGATTTCGACGCAACATCGCCCGCGAGCGGTTCAGCCGGCGAGCGGTTCAGGAGGACACACGAGGACTTAGCGTTCCTAATCCCTTGGGATGTGTTATCCCACTTGGCTCCGCCTTGTTTTCGGATGTCGTGGCGCTTCACAGGTCTTCGAAGAGGCGATCTATTGACCAAAAGTCCGGATCGGGACGTCCCGAGGCGCTGCGCTCACTCGGTTCATAGTCACGGGAATCAGGGTCTGGCGGTCGGTCGATGTCCTCCATGAGCGACTTTACGCGGGCGACTTCAGTTGGGAGCGGGTAATTGAATGCGGTGAAAAATTCCTCAACAAGCCCGACGGTGTCTTCAGCTTGCGCAAACCACGAATCGTAGTCGTCCTGCCTCACCTCGCCCTCGCTTGCCAAGCCCTCGTAATCCTCCCCAGTTGAAAACGATTCTGTTAGTCGCTCGACAAGCGTCTGGTGCCATCGCTCTATATCAGACCGCGACGCAATTTGGCGTGCCAGCATTGGCTCGTTTCGACCAACCACGGATAGAGCGCTTACGAACGTGTCATCGCTCTCGGCCTTAGCCGCAATGAGAATTTGAGCACCGAACTCTAGAGTCGGTATCGGGCGCAGGTACAAGACGAGCCCATAAAAGTCTCTGGCGAGGCTGATCCATTCCCTAAGCTCGTACCTTTTGTTGCTATTGAATGTGTCAATTGAGGAGAACGCAGTCAGGGTCGCCGACAAGATCTTTCCTTCGAAGCTGACCGCATATGATCCCAAATCCAGCTGCGAAGGGTCGATAGCCAACTTCCGCTTCCGCGGGATAAGCTGTCGGGCGGCAGAAAACATTGATCTCCATTCCCCAGCACTCATGACGTGGCCACGCAAGGCGCTGATGCGATTGAGCAGCGTGTCTCGTTCACGTTCGCTCGCGGGAAAGAGTGAGTGTTCACCCATGGAGTCGAGCGGCCACCCCCTCGACAAGTCTCGCCAGGCCCACCGTGGAGGTTAGTTCAATGTATCGGCGTCGTGCAGTCGGGTCGTCGCGTAGCTCACCCAGCAAAAGATCACGAAGGCTGGGATGTTTGAAGTTGATTCTCTCGATCCCATGATACGTTTTCATCACAGTGATGAAACTGTGTCGAAGCCTTGAGACAACCTGCGAAAACGTGAGTGCCGCCTCAGCGAGGTGCGCTATCCTTACTTCGTAGGCACGCTTGAGGTCGGTTGTCGTTGGAAGTTCGTCGAGGTCCAGCAATGATATAAGCAGTGCCTGCTCCGAATGAGACAACGCCCGGTAGGCTTTTGCCCAGCGCGCTCCTGGGTCAGTTAGGAACTGCATGGCCTCTTGCTGTAACTCCAATTGACTGTCGATAGATTCTCTGTGAAGATGTTCCACCATCTGGCGAATCCGCTCGGGTGTGAAATTTGGATGATGGGCAATGGTCGATGCTAGACGCCGAATAACTGTGCGCGCCTGTGGGCCCAGCTTCGCGCACTTCGTGTGATTGTAGAGAATTTCAGCCTTCTCCATGCCGATTAGTTGGCCAACTTCGACAACGACCTCATGCTCGCCGGGAAAGCGGTCGAGGGCGTCTCCGAGTCCAGAGGTAGCCAACGCCGCCTCGAGAATGTAGTGTCGTGCAGTCCAGATAAGGTAGCGGTCTTTGTCTAGGGCCCTCAGGATGCCGGGAAGGTCCCTCGTCCATGCGTCATTCTTGTCTGACTCTAGTGATATCGAGCCAATCGCGTCATCAGCGACAAAGATTTTCCGCCCCGGCTCTCTAATGACGGCATGAACTTCATCTGGTGAACGGACGTCGAACACCTCGACTCCCTCGGAGGCATAGAGGGTGGCGACAGCCGCTGCGATCATGCTCTTTCCGGTTTCCGGCGGTCCATCGAGCACCAAGAAGTAATGTTTTTGGAGCACCTCAAGCGCTTTCAGATAGGCGTCAGTCTGAACGAAAAGTGCGAGTCTTGGAGCCCACTGTTCAAAGTAGGCCCTGCTGCGGCTATAAACCGCGGAGTGAACGAGCTGGCTGAGATCCGAGAGTCCAAGTAATTGTGGGAATGTTCTGCGTAGTTCTGGATGAAGGTCGAGCCACTCGCACACTTCGTTACCGTCGACGACGGCGAATCTTCCCGGGTAGCCAGCATCTACGGCGGTTCCGCGCAGTGTCTCTCTGCTGTTTAGCGTTAGCGGGAGGTCCGTGATTAGCACGTAGTTATCTATTTCGATGTGCCTGCCGCAGACCGACTTGATCTCTTTTTTGAATGTCGATTTCAGCGCCGCTCGTGCCGACGGTCCTGCCCCCTGCTCGTCCAAGTCAATATACTTTACCTGGAACACCCATTCGCCGGTCCAAGGTGAATGGGCACTCGGGTAGGGTGCGCTGCCACCGTAAGTAGCGTCGCGGCCGTTGTCTTTCGAACCACCGAAAGACGTAACGCCGGGGCCAATGATCTTTTTCAGCAGCGTCTTTACTAGTCGTTCGAAGTTGTACCACCCAATGTCGCCAATGCGATATTTTAGGGCCATCTATTTAATCCCCAAAGATGGATCGGTCTCCGTCGACGGACTTGTTCGGCGGGTATCGGGCCCCATGAATTACACATTATTGGGAAAGTATATCGTGATCCAATCGAATTCAGGATGAGGTCGGGCCGGCGACCTGCATCCAAGGGAGGCGCACGGAGCCAGTCCCGAGAAACGCCCTTGGCTATGTCAATGACTTGCCTGCTGGGCGTTCGCCGAACCGCCTGCCTTCGACCCTACCGGTGGCCGGCAGACTTAACCGTCACATCCGCCGTCGCCGGTACCGCAATCTTATCCGGTCCGTGCTCGCGCACGGTCGCGATGACGTCCCGCAGAACATCGTCGCCCTCGTCCGTCTGCAGTTCCCTCTTTAATCGGCGCAGTGCCACGCTGACCACGTCCCGATGGCGCAACTCGTCGCCCGCGCCGCGGTTGATCAGTTCCAGCCAGAGCCCGTGCGTGAGATCCACATCCTCCGGCCAGAGCCGCGGCGGGTGCGGACCCAGATTGAAATACATGGACTCGTTCGGGTCCGGCATCACCACTTCGAGCGAGAGCGATGGACGCGGATTGGGCAGTTCCTCCCACGCCACACCCACGCGCCGGCCCTGTTCGGCGGGCGTCAGGCTGGGCGAGAGACCTGTCACCAGGCGGCTGGATTTCAGCACCGCCGCAGTCTGCACAATTGCAAGCCATGGGTCGGTGCCGGGAATGGTGAGCAGTTCGACGTGCTTGCCCGCCTTTTCCGCGATCCCGACTACGCGTGAAAACACCACATTTTCCTGATCCGCGAAGACCTGATCGGCTTCAAGACCGTGTTCGCCCGAAGCCGCCTGGGTCACAACTTTCACCGTCACCACCACAATGTCCTGGCGGCGCGTGTCCGTTTTTTCCAGCGTTTTCTTCAGGTGCTCGAGATGATTTGGATTGCGCACGGCGACGAGAATGTTGCCGGGCCGGATGTGGAGCGCTTCGGGTGAAACCTCGTCGGTCGAATGCAGGCGGAACTGTTCGTTCTCCTGCCCCATGACGTGTTCCGTCAGTTTATGCTTCTTCTTGTTGTAGCGCTCGGAAAATTCGAATACGAGGAAGAACGCCACGGTGAAGGCGATGCCCGAAATCGTAGCGACCTTCTTGGTCAGGACGTTGATTCCCGCCAGCATGTAGAGCATGGCCGTGATAGTGGCGAGCCCCACCGGCCATTCCTTGCCGCCGATGCGGAAATTGAGCGGCACTTTCCACTCGCGCGCGTGCGGCATTTTGTAGCGCAGCACCAGAACGGAGAGCGAGTTGAAGGCGAAACTCCACGCCACGCCGAACGCGTACGCTTCGCCCAACATGTCGATGTTGCCCCGGCTGACGACGATCGTGGTCAACTGCAGGATGGCAATGATATTAATGATGCGGCTGGTGGTGCCGAAGCGCCGATGCGGTTTGCGGAACCATTCGGTCAGAACGCCGTCTTCCGCTACCCGGTTGACCACGCCGTTCGAACCGATCAGCGCCGTGTTCACCGCGCCGGAGAGAATCAGTACACCGACCAGAACGACGAACGCGTGGAAGGCGAGGCGCAACCCGTAGGGTCCGGCGAGGAACATCGAGAGGCCGCCGATCAGGTTGTCGAGGTACTTCTGCCGCTCCACGTCGGGAATCAGCATCACCGCGAAGAACGAAACCAGCGATGTAAAGAGCAGGCTGTAAATAAAGATGACGAAACCGGCGCGTTCGAGATTTTTCAGCTTCGGCGACGCGATCTCGCGGTTGACCTGCGCCAGGCTTTCCTCACCGCTCATGGCGAGCAGCGAATGGCCCGCGCCGATCAGAACGGCGACCGCGGCGATGTGCACCACGCCGCTTCCCTTCAGCCATCCCAGCGCGTCGTCGCTGATATGAATGTTGCTCATGGATGGGAAGGGTACGGGCTGATACCCGTGAACGAGGATCGTGTAGACGCACCAGACGATCAGCATCACGACCATGACGGTCGTGATCTGCATGATCCGCAGCGCCTTCTCGCTCGATTCGTGAATGCCGATAATGTTCTTGCGCCAGAAATAGAGCGTTACGCACACGGCAAACGCGGCCGCAAAATAGTCGGGAGGAACGTGCTGGGCGTGCAGGTGGAAATAGTCGATCGATTCGTTGATCAGAACCGCCAGGTAAAGCCCGGCGCTGACCGCGCTGATCGGGCCCGTCAGAACATAATCGAACAGTAGCGCGGATACGGAAAACTTGGCGTAGGTGGCGCCCATGGCTTCGCGCACCACGCGGTATACGCCACCGCGCACAAACATGCTGCAGCTCTCGATATAGACGGCGCGCACCGCATACGAGAAAAGCATGATGCCGAGGATGAACCAGGGCGCCGACTTGCCAATAGCGGTTTCCGCGATACCCCCGACGTAGTACGCGGACGACGCGAGGTCGCTGAGGACGATCGCGGCGGCGCGCCAGAAAGAGATGAACGACAACATGACCGTTGTCGCAACGACAACCTTGGTAGTCGTCGATCTCGAAACCCGGGGATACGAATCGGCCAAAATACACTCCTGGTGACTTGCCCGGCGGGACTAACGTGGGGCTTGGGAGTTCTACGCGGAACTCAGTTCAACAGATTAGCATGGAGACGTGATGAGGGAACCCGCCGCCGGTACGGTACTGGCCGAGGCGATAGTGGCGTGTCTGCGGCAATCGGGCCATTCGGCGTGGCTCGTGGGCGGGTGCGTTCGGGATCTTCTGCTGGGCAGAACGCCGAAGGATTTTGATGTGGCGACCTCGGCGCGACCGGAGGAACTGTTGCGGTTGTTCCCCGGTTCGGATCAGGTCGGCGCCCATTTTGGTGTAGTGCTGGTGCATCAAGGCGCGGCGCACGTGGAAGTGGCGACGTTCCGCAGCGATCTGGGCTATGCCGATGGGCGACGCCCGGTCGCCGTCCATTTCGAGACCGATCCGCGGCAGGACGCGCTGCGGCGCGACTTCACCATCAACGCCCTGCTGCTGGATCCGGTGAGCGGCGAGATTCTGGATTTCACCGGCGGCCGGACGGACCTTGAGGCGAAGATGATCCGTGCAATCGGCGACCCGGTGGAGCGGTTTCGCGAGGATCATTTGCGGCTGCTGCGCGCCGTTCGCTTCGCGGCCAGGCTGGGGTTCGAGATTGAACCAGAGACCTTCGCTGCGATCCGCGAGCTGGCGCCCGCGATTCGCAATGTCTCAGCCGAGCGCGTGCGCGACGAGATCGCCCGCATCCTGACGGAAGGAGGGGCGCGCCGCGGGTTCGAGCTTCTGGACGCGACGGGTTTGCTCGGGGAGATTCTGCCGGAGATCGCGGCGATGAAAGGCGTGGCGCAACCGCCGGAGTTTCACCCGGAGGGCGATGTCTGGACGCACACGCTGATCATGCTCGACGGCTTGCGAGAGCCGTCGCTGACACTGGCCCTGGGCGTGTTGCTGCATGACGTCGGCAAACCAGCGACGTTCCGGATTGCCGAACGCATCCGGTTCGACGGCCACGTCGAGAAAGGGATCGAGATCGCGCGCGGGCTGCTGAATCGTCTGCGCTTCCCGAACCAGGTGGTTGAAGCCGTGGAGGCGCTGATCGGGAATCATATGAAGTTCATGGAGGCGCCGAGAATGCGCGAGAGCACGCTCAAGCGATTCATGCGCCAGCCGGCATTCGAGGAGCACATGGCGTTGCACCGGCTGGATTGCCTCTCGAGCCATGGCCATCTGGATAACTATGAATTTCTCAGGCGAAAACAAGAAGAACTGCCGCCGGAAGAACTCAAGCCGGCGCCGCTCCTGACGGGCAAAGATCTGATCGCGGCGGGGTACCGGCCGGGGCCGATGTTCGGGATTGTGTTGAGCGAGATCGAAGACGCGCAGCTTGAGGGCCGCATTTCGACCGCGGGCGAGGCAATGGATATGGCTCGGCGGAAGCTCGATCTGCCGGATAGATGAATCTCGTCGGGGTTGCAGGTAAAGCCTCGCGCACCGGCAATAGTGTACACTGGAATCGTGTACACTGTAATATATGAAGAACATCACTCTCAGCGCTGAGGACGCCCTGATCGAGCAAGCGCGCCAGACGGCGAGAGCGCAACACAAAACCCTCAACCAGGCTTTTCGCGAATGGCTGGAGTCCTACGCGCGCCCCGAATCCGATCGGGTCGGCGAATACGAGACGCTGATGAAACGTCTGGATTATGCAAAAGCCGGCCGCAAATTCACGCGCGAAGAAATGAATGAGCGCTAAGGCGTTTCTCGACACGAATATTTTCGTGTATGACGTTGACGCCGCGGCGCCGCGGGCCAAACGCAACGTCGCGCGCGATCTGATTCGCGATGCCCTGAAAAAACGGCAAAGCGCGATCAGCTATCAGGTCATTCAGGAATTCCTGAATGTTGCGACCGGGAAATTCTCGACCTCGATCGCGATTCCCGACGCGCAACAGTATGTAAACGCGGTTTTCCAGCCGCTTCTGGCTGTCTATTCGTCGGTTCAACTGTTCCATGAGGCGCTTGACGTGGGCGCTCGGTACAAGCTCTCCTGGTACGACTCTCTGATCGTCGCAGCCGCCGCTGAAGCGAAATGCGGAGTTCTGTACAGCGAAGACCTCGGTCACGGCATGAAGATCAATGGCGTACGAATCGAAAACCCGTTCCGCGCTCATTGATCCCGTGTCGCGGCGAGCCCCACCACTGCCAGCAGCGACAAAACACTGATCCACATTCCGATCCGCGCGTCCCGCGCCATGCCATAAACAAACCGCACCTCATGCCTTCCGGGCTCGGTGCGGACGCGCATGAACTCCATGATGTCCTGTTCGATCGCCGCCGGCTTTCCGTCGACCCAGGCGCGCCAGCCCGGATCGTAGTTCTCCTGCACGAGGACGGACTGGCCTGGCGCGGTCGTCGTCGTAATACGGATCTCGTCGATAGCCGGGCGGTTGTATTCGACAGGCGTGCCGACCGCCTCGACTGCGTCGGCATAAGCGCGCAACTGCGCCTTGTCTTCGTTGCTCCACGGTATCGGCCGCAATTTCAACATGCGCTGCTCGTCCACCACTCGGCCGAGACCGGGACGGCGCGGCACTCGATACACGATGTCACCGTCCTTGTCGTAGAGCACGGGCATCAGCCCCATAAACTTTCGCGGCTTCACCACCTCGCGGTAGATTTCCTGCGAGTTCTGTTCATGCACCATAATGGCGTCGACGCCAAGCGCTTGCAGCCACCAGGTGTCCCGCTGCGGATCGTCGGCCAACCGGATCTGATACCGCGCCAGCGGGGCCATCAACAGCAATGTGGC
>CAWBIS010000013.1:0-6296 GCA_963788485.1 Terriglobia bacterium | reverse complement strand
CATTACGAGCCGGATCTGCGGGGGCGCCGTCTGTACCTCCGGCTGCAATTCGATCATCAGGCCCTCGACCCGGGCCTTGAGGCGTCGTTGTCGGATCGCTGGGCGAGCTTCGGCGTGCCGTGGACGGGGATGACACGAACCAATACGCTCACTTTCGATGTTCCGAAGGACCCTCCGGCGTCGAAACCGTGCGTTGATACCCGCATACCCGAGAAATTCGACGGGCATCTGCAGACCACCAATAACAGGTAACCATAGAAGGTTTTTAGGCTTCCGGCGCCGTTCTGAAGGGCACCTTTCATGCCCTTCACGCGAAATTTAGGCTTCTGGAAGAGTATCGGCAGCACCCACATCGCCCGGATTACGCCGGGCGATTTTCTTATGTACTGGCACATTTAATCGGATCAATGTCTTAGCCGTACCCTGACCCTCCTTTCAGGAAGTCTTTCGCGCACTTCCGTTCATGAGGAATTTCTATCGTTATGATAGAAAACTTCATCAGCCCAACAGTCTCTTTTTCATCCCAAACGTATTACTTCATAACCGCCAGGCCCATACACTCGACCCAAAGTGCAGCACCTCTTATGAGAAAACACACTATTCGTCGACTACTTCAGGGCACGTCGAAGCATCCATTGCTCGGCAGGTTGGGGATCGCTTCCTGTGCTCTCGTCTTTACACTGGGGCAAACTCCGTCGTTCGCTCAAACTGCGAGCACTCCCCCCGCCGGCCAGCCTGTGGCAGCGGAACCGAGCGCCACCGATGTCGCCAAAGAGCTCGAGGCAATGAAGAAGCGCATCGAGCAACTCGAAGCCGAACTCAACAAGGAGAAACAGGACAAAGCAAAACAGGATAAGGACAAGGAACAGTCGGCGGAGAAGCAGCAGACTCCCGCTCCCGCAGTTGCAGTGGCGACCGCCGCATCGCCCACGACCCCGGCCGCCGTCACTACGGCCTCGACTGCTGTAACGACGGCTTCACCGGCAACGACCACCACCGCTAGCGCTGCGAACGGCAATGCGGTGGCCGCTCCTCTGGCGCCTGGCTTCTGGAAGCGCTGGAACCGGGGCGCCAAACAGCAGCCGGATCCAGTGACGACGGCTTCTCTGACGCCGCCGCCGGCTTCGGCCTTTGACGTCAAGGCCGCCGACCCGAGCGCATCGCTGCCACAGGGACCTGCGCCCGCGCCGGCCGCGCAGGCAGCGCCACCCGAACCCGCCGCTCCCGCGCCCGTCGACAACCAGACTCCGTTCGCGTTCGCGGACTTCACCTGGATGATGGCGGTGCCGCGCAACCACGACTCGGTGTTCGACGGAAAGTACTTCTCCGGCGAATTCCGCTGGGACACAAACTACATCTACGATTACAACCACCCGATCGATCACACTCTCGGCGGCACCACCGAGGGAACGCGGACGGGTGAATTTGTGCTGCAGGCGTTGAACATCGGTGGCGATTTCCATTGGGATCACATGCAGGGCAGAGTCCTGATGCAGATCGGCGCGGACGCCACGGCTGTTCCGCGAAACGACGCCAGCCCGACGGTCGGACAATGGGACATTGCCGATGCCTACCGGTACATTTCGGAAGGCTATGCCGGCTACCACATGGACGTGCAGCACGGCCTGAATTTCCAGGCAGGCATCTTCATGTCTTACATCGGACTGTTCAGCTATTACAGTTTCGATAACTGGACCTACCAGCCGTCGTATGTATCTTCAAACACGCCATGGTTCTTCAACGGTTTCCGCGTACAGTGGTTCCCGACCAACAAACTCAAGTTCGAACCCTGGCTGATCAACGGCTGGCAGTCTTACGGCAAGTTCAACGGCAAGCCCGGATTAGGCGGGCAGATTCTCTGGCGGCCCACTGGAAGCCTGGACTTCGTGTGGAATACCTACACGCTGGGCCAGGATACGCTTTGGACTCATCGGACTCGTTTTCACGAAGACGACAGCCTTGAGTGGAAGTACTACGATAACCCCAATAAATTCATGCACCGGATGGCGATGACGTTCACCTTCGACATAGGATGCGAAAAAGGCGGCGGACAGGTCGTGGTAGTGGGAACCACTCCCGCCCCCAAGGTGGATTGCACGGACAACCATACGACTGGCGCCTACGCCTCGAACCCGCTTTATGCGCAGAACTTCATCGGCGCCATGCTCTACAACCGGTGGTGGTTCGACAAGGACAAGTACGCCTTCACCGTCGGCGGCGGCTGGATCTCCAACCCCGGCGGCTATCTGGTGCTGCTGCCCCCGGTCAACGGCGCCACCGCCACCAGCGGTTCGCCCTACTTCACCCAGTTCGGCAACCCCGGCCAGAACTTCGCGGCGTACGATTACCAGTTGAGTTTCGACTGGATGCCGACTCAGTTCGTGACCTGGAAAGTAGAATTCACGCAGCGTGGAACCAATGTGCCTTACTTCACCGGGCCTGGCGGCATTACTCCTCCGGGCGGCAATCAGGGCGCTCCGGGTTCGTTGGTCTACAACGCCAACGGCTCTCTCTGGGAACCGGACCTGGTTAAACAGGAACGGCGCTGGATCTTCGCTTTGATGGTTCACCTGTAAAACGCGGCCGAGGCCCGGAATCTTTTCGATTCCGGGCCTCGATTTCTTGTTTATCGATTGAATCCCGGTTCAAACGTGCGGGCGGGCCTGAGCGGGATCGACGAAGCGATAGCCGACATGACTGTCGGTTAACAGATACCTGGGATTGCCTGCATCGTCTTCGAGCTTCTTGCGCAACTGGCGAACGAACGTGCGCAGGTATTCCACCTGATTGGCGTACTCGGATCCCCACACCACGTGCAGAAGGCGAGCGTGCGTGATGGGCAGGCCGGCATGCGCCATGAGGTAGTGCAGAAGGTCGAATTCCTTGGGCGTCAGGTGCACCGGCTCTCCGGTCTTGGTCACCAGCCTTCTGGCCGGTTGCAGTTCCACGTCGCCGATCGAAATGACCTCCTCGCTGTGTGTGGTTGCCGCGCGCGAGCGGCGCAATGCGGCGCGGATGCGCGCGGTCAGTTCGCGCATGTGGAAAGGCTTGGTGACGTAATCGTCCGCGCCCGCGTCGAGCGCCTCGATCTTGCGCTCGTGATCGTCGTTGACGCTCAGCATGAGAATGGCAATGCGAGGCATCAGCCGGCGCAACTCGCGGCACGTTTCGATGCCGCTCTTGCCGGGCATGTTGATATCGAGCAGAACTGCCTCGTAGCGGACTATGCGGCATAGAGCGAGAGCTTCGTCGCCCGAACTGGCTTCGCCGATATCGAATCCAAGATTATAGAGAGTCGTGTGCAATGTACGCCGGACCGACGCGTCGTCGTCCACGACCAGAAGTTTCCCCTCGGGCTTATTCGTCTGGACCTCCTTGCCATGGCCGTAGGACGGGACAACCAGCGGACTCGAAGTGGTTGACATCGATTACGTACTCCTTGCCACGGACAACCCCGCGGCGTGTTCGGAAACCGGCAACGATCCTATGTACAGAACCGGGGAGGGTTGTTGCGGAACCACCCGCTGGCTCTCCGCAGTATCCGCTCCCGGGCGTGGATTCGGGCCGCCACCGTTCATTTCCGATTCCAGAGCGGAAAGGCAATCGGGTTCGATCTCCTGGATGTAACCGGACTCGATGGCGCGGATTCGCCATTCCGCAAGCAGCTTGTGAACCATCGCTTTGCTCATGCCGTAGCGCTCGCAAATGCTGCGAACGGACCAGCCGCGCACGAAATAAAGCTGTACCATTCTCTCCTGCAGATCGCCGCTCGTGCGTTTCATGAACGGTTGGATCTGCGCGGGAAAAGTCACGAGGTTGCGCGCGATCGCCGTGCGCAAAAGAGTATTTCCAAGCAGTGCCAGTGTCATAACAGAGCGCTCATAAAGCAGTTTCCGCATCGCGTGCGGGACCGGAGTCAAGCGCGCGAGCGGCCTGGCGGTTCGCCAGTTTACCCGCGGTCTGGCAACACAGAGGTCCCAAAGCCATGACGCAGACTACGGGAATCAGAGCTGCAAACAGTTTCTCCATAAGAACCTCGCCTGTTTATTGTTTTGGCTCAGGAACGTGGAGCCCGATTCACCGATTGTATGGATTACGATCTAAGAGACGTATAAGCGTTCTAATCAAAAGAACTGATCCGAGGGTATGTGTGATTTCTATTGCATCACCTACCCTTGCCCCGCCAATAACACGAATAAACAACTAAAAACTCATTAAATCCTCATACAAGAAAGGTGCTGGTCATTGTTTACAATGGGTTGCCATTTATCGCTGACGGACGCAGTCAGCTCTTGCGTCTGCGCAAAACTTACGCTGGAACCATGTTTAGCGTGATGATTACGTGAGGAAAAGATGAATACAACAGGAGAATCTTATGTTGGCCCGAGAAACCGATAACCGAACCACATCTCTGTCAGAAGGTAGGCCGGCCGCGAAGGATCGTCTTCGAGTTTCTTGCGCAGTTGCCTTACGAACGTACGCAGATACTCCAGTTCTCCGCCATATTCGGATCCCCAGATAGCGGACAGAAGGCGGCTGTGCGCGAGCGGCTTTCCGGGGTTCGACATGAAATAGTGCAGCAGGTCGAATTCCTTTGGCGTCAGGTGCACGGGCTGACCGGCTTTGGTTACTTCGCGGCGCTCGGGATCGATACTGATGTCGCCGATGGTGAGGACGTTGCCGGTCGGATCGTCCGAAGTATTCGAGCGCCGGATCGCGGCGCGCACGCGCGCTGTCAGCTCGCGCATATGAAAAGGCTTGGTAACGTAATCGTCGGCCCCGGAATCGAGTGCTTCGACTTTGTCGTCCTGGTTGTCGCGAATGGTGAGCATGAGAATGGGCAGACGCGGCGAGAGACGCCGGATTTCACGGCAGGCCGTCATGCCGCCCATGCCAGGCATATTCATGTCGAGGAGCACGGCATCGTAGTGCGCCGGCGTCGTGGCGCGGAGCAGCGCCAGTGCCTGTTCGCCCGTAGCCGCTTCGGCCACGTCGAAGCCGAGATTGCCCAGAGTCACGCGCAGAGCCCGGCGTATCGAGGATTCGTCATCCACAACCAGGATGTTGGCGAGAGCTTTGTCGTGCGTTGGAGTCATGTACGGATTTCCCTGGCGGGGCGGGGCAATGAAAAGTAGAACGTCGTGCCGCTGGCGTCGCTATCCACCCAGACGCGGCCCGCGTGGGCTTCGGCGATTTTCTTGGTGATCGAAAGCCCCAGTCCGGTGCCTGCCGCCCGGTGCTCGGTTCCTGGACTACGGTAAAAACGCTCGAAGATGCGTTCGCGATCTTCCGGCCGGATGGGAATGCCTTCATTGTGGACTGAGATGAGAAATTCCCCATTCACCATTTCGCCGGAGAGCGTGATGGTCGAACCTGGATTGGAATACTTGATCGCGTTGTCGACCAGTTGGCGCAGGGCGGTGGCGATCAGTCCGGTATCGCCGGAAACCGGAACATCTTTCTGCGGCAGCCTGATCCTGGCGGGGCGGCGCTCCAGCTGCGCTTGAAACGGAGCGAGCACGTCTTCGAACAGCTCGGCGGCGCTCGATTCTTCGCGATGCAGGTGAATGGCGGCGCCTTCCAGCCGCGCGGTTTGCAGTAAGCGGGTGGTCAGGTCGTTCAGCACCACGGACTGATCGTCGATCAGGGTGACCAGTTCGGCTTCCTGAGGCGCCAGCGTGCCTCCCTCCAGCAACCCGGAACTGGCGGCGAGAATGGTGGTCAATGGAGTCTTGAACGCATGCGCGAGCGCGTCGAGGACAGCCGTGCGCAGCTGCTCGCTCTGGCGCGCGGCCTCGGCGCGGGTTTCCTTTTCGAGCGATCGCGAACGTTCCAGAGCGATGGCGGCGATGGAAGCAATGGCGTCGGCGCCCGGCTTCCAGAACAGAAAGTGGCCGTCGGGGTCGAAGGGGTTGCGGAACAGCGCCAGGTCCATGCCGGGGAAGCCTTGGCCGGGCGAGGCTTCGCGCTGGCGCGCCTCGCCCATGCGGTCGATCAGCAGGTTGGCGTGATGCACAAGCTGCGGGTTGCCGGGCCGGATTTCGATGGCGCGGACGTAGTGCGTCGCGGTCACCTGGGGACGGAAAACGAAATTCCAATAGACGTTGGGACCGGAAGCGGGAGCGTCGAACGGCGCCGGCGCTTCCAGCACCAGGTCGGGCGCGCCAAGCTGCCAGCCGCCGGTGAATTCGGGCGGCGCGGGAGTCTCGGCGGGCGGGCCTTCCCTCGCGCCTTGCGCCACCCAATCGGCGAGGGTCTGGAGCAAGACCAACCTACGAAGTACAGGGACACAGCAC
>CAWBIS010000012.1:0-9426 GCA_963788485.1 Terriglobia bacterium | reverse complement strand
TTATTCTGTGGGGTTTCTACGAGTCTGTCTATGCTGGACGAAATAAGATCATAAAGGCTAATGGTTTCGGGACATATACGCGAAGCAGCTATACGGGGCTGGATTATGCGGATCAGCGATTCTATGCCAGCACGTATGGCAGGTTCAATACGCCCGACCCGTACGTCGCTTCCTCGAAGGGAGCCAACGATCCCAACAGCCCTGGAAGCTGGAATCGGTATGATTATGCAAAATGTGTGGGACAACCTGAACCCGACCCGTCAAAAGGGGCTTCAAACGGCTATGCCGGGTTCCACTACAGCCCAGATGCCCGCCGCATTGACTGATGCCGACGCCGCACAGATCAAATTGCAGGCGGCCACCAGCGGTACGTCCATCAGCTGGATCATATTGGCGGCTATCGGTATTCGGGAGTCGCACTTGCAGAATAAAACCGAAGCCGATGGCGTCGGACTGGGGGCTGGCGTCTTCCACCGGCAATCCAAGCACCATTGATGATCGTACGACTCACGGAAGCTACGGAAGTAACACCCTGCAGCTAATGAATTGTTCTAACTGAGGCCCATGGGAAGATCGGTTCTTAACAGTTCATTGTCGATTGTTGTCTTTCTGGTCGGTGCCGCAATGCAGTCTCTTCCCGAGCAAACGAGCGCAGGTAGTGCCGCCGAATCGGATGCCGTGGCAACGTTCCTTCGAGGCTATCTTAAGGGCCCCGATGGCGTTGCGGATGAAACCGCGCGTTATGCTGCGGCATTCGTGCATCTCGACGACACCGACAGGAAACAGGTCATCGTTCACTTTACCGATCAACGCTCGTGCGGCAGCGGGGGATGTCAAACGTTAATACTCGATCCTCAGGAAAGCTCTTTCAGGGTCGTCACATCACTTGGGATCGGCTGGCCACCGATTCGGGTATTGAGCACCAAAACGAACGGTTGGCATGATCTGGCTTTGCGGGTGCGGGGAGGTGGTGTCCGTCCGGGATACGAGGCGCGCTTGCAATTTAATGGTAATACCTATCCTCGCAACCCATCCATCCCTCCAGCGGAGCCCCTTACTCGCGCGGTTGCCGGTACAGTCGCCATTCCTGCATCGGCTGAGGGCACGCTCCTTTACAAAAGGTGAGGGTGTCTATAGCCTGACAGGGTTACGCGGCGCATTGATACTCCCTGGACAGCGACGAACAGCGATGCCTGCCACACCAGACAAGGCCGCGAGTACGTTACACCGGCCCAGTCCGCCATCGCGAGCTCCTGGCCGGGAGCCGGTTCCTGTCAGCCGGCGGATTCGTACACGGAGATGTATTCCTATCACCCGGGGCGACCGGGAAGAGTCTTCAGATGCACTACAACTGGTACTGGGCGCAGCCGACGCCGAGCCAGCCGCAATACGATGCCGGCGGGCGGCTTTTGACGTTTCAATATATCGCGGGGGCTCCGGGGAACTCGCCGGTGCCTACACCACGGAAACTTTCGGTTACAATTTTAACGGACAGATCACTTCGATGGGCTGGAGCACGCCGTCGTCCCTGGGGCCGAGTGGGAGTCTGCAGTATAACTTCAGCAGCACGCAGAATAACGGGCAGATCACTCAAGTGACGGACGCGCTTTCGGAGGAAGTGGTGACGTACCAGTACGATTCGCTGAAGCGATTGACCTCCGCGTCTTCCGCGCCGGCGCCGGGGTATTCGACGACGCCGTGGACGCAGACGTTCCAGTAGGACGGGTTCGGGAACCTGACGGCGCGGGCGCTGAACGGGACGAACACGCCCATCGCGGTGAATGCGGCGACCAATCAGCTGTCGAACGCGTATTACGATCTGAATGGGAATATGACGTCGGGGGCGGGTGCGACATTCACGTACGATGAGGCGAACCGGATTGCTACAGCGGAGGAAGGCTCGGGCGCGATCGAATACTACACGTATGCGCCGGATAACAAGCGGATCTACAAGCTGAAATCGGACGGGACTGAGGAATGGACGTTTTACGGGATTCGGGGCGAGAAGCTGGGAGTGTTCCAGTGGAATGCGAGTTCGGGGCTGGTTCCGATCCGCTCGAATGTGTCGTTTGCGGGACGGCTGATTGTGGATAATAACTATCCGGTGTTTCAGGATCGACTGGGGACGAACCGGGCGAGTGGAGCTCGATTCTATCCGTATGGCGATGAGATCACTTCGACGAGCAACGATCGGGAGAAGTTCGCCACGTACACGCGGGATGGGTATACGGGACTCGATTACGCCGACCAGCGATTCTATGCATCCACGTATGGCAGGCTCAACACCCCGGACCCGTATGTAGCAAGCGATTCCAGTCCGAGCGACCCGAGCACTCCGCAGAGCTGGAACCGCTACGCGTACGTTTTGGGCGATCCGGTTAACGCGTACGACCCGAAGGGTCTTGACACCACGTACACGTGGAACCCGCCGAGTTTGCCAACCGAGTCGACGATCAGCTGTAGTGCCGTACTGGACCCGTTGACGGGGTTGCTCGAATGCGCCGGGTCTGTTTTGGGATCGTCTCAGGCGGGCACCGGAGCCCAGGTAGGGACTAAGTTTCCGATTGCGCAGGGCTATTTCCAAATGCTGGCGAAGAGCCTGTCGAAAAAGAAATACAGTCAGAAGTGCAACACTGACTTTGCCGCCGTCGGCACCAGTGCCAACGCAATCGCTGCGGGCGCCGCGAGCGCTGTGTTTTTGAACGGCGTGAACAGCAGCGTTCCTTTGTCCAGCCTCTATGCTAATTCCCCGGTACCCGGCGTTGCGCAAGCAGGGAGCGCCCTGACGGGCACGGTTGGGAGCGTTATTGCTGCCCCCGGAACCGTCGCAGTAGCGCAGTTGGGTGGGTCAAATATCTACCTAAACTCGGCACAGGTCAATACCGGTCCGAACGCCTTCTACCAGGATATTTCTGTTCTCCTCCACGAGCTTCTGCACAACGTGACCGGTCTTACTGACTCGGATATCCAGAAAGATCTCGGCCTTCAGGAGAGCAATATAACAGATAACATCACGCAAAAGCTCTTGAAGGACTGCTTTTGAGGATATTGAGCAACATGGGCATTCGGTTTGCTGCGCTATGTTGTCTGATGGCCGGGATGCCAGGCGGGCAGACGCCAGCTCAGGTAAGAGACGCGGCGCGTGAAACCCGGCAGCTCGCTGCCACCGTCGAGATTGTCGCGTTCAGCACTGCGGGAGCATTTCTAGGAGCGCCGGCTATTCGTAAGTTCGAGAGGATTGATACGCACATCGACCTCGCTTCGAAGTTCAGTGGCGGCAGGGCAGAACAGATTCCGTTCGGAATTTATTGCGTCGAGGGTTACATGGCTGGGTTTGCTGCGGCATCAAGGTGCGTCGGGGTGCACGAGTCGCAGACATTCGTGGTCCTGGGGTTGCCGCTCGGCGGAATAGACTTTCCAATTGACCAGTTCAAGCTACGCGGTCGCATCACAGGGGCGCTCCCGCCAGCGACCAAACAGGGATTTGCCAAACTGGTCGGGATCACGTCCGGAACCTCGACGGAGTCCAGGATCGGGCAGGACGGAACCTTCGATTTTAGCGGCTTGACTTGGGGATCGTATGCGCTGATCGTCTCAAATGGCCGCCAGATATTGGCGAGCCGCGCCGTGTCCATTCCATACGACGGCCCCCCGCTGGAAATCGGTATCGGGACCGATGGGCTTGCAGGTCACCCGTAGGCGAGTTTCTCGCTGGCCGACGGACCGCGAGACGCATCGGGAAGGTGTCTTCGAAGCGGGTTTTCGGGTCAAAGAGTCGGTTACCGGCGGGTAACGAAGAAGCCGCCGATGGCGGCTGGAGTGGGGGTGACACGTCACCCCTGAAAGCGTGCTGCGGAGTAACGCGGCGTTCCCGTATGGCAATCACTGAGGACGAAACCAAAGAGCTCGCCCGTTTTTTACAAAAATTGGCCCTCGCGAAAGCAACCCTTTTTTACGTGCTGTGCGTCTTTGTCAGCAGGTTGACGCGCTGAACATCGCTTCACGCGGCCAACCCAAAACCAAAAAACCATTTAAGGAGCCACAAATGTTCACAACTATGCGTGTACCTTCTTTTGCTTTGACCGTGCTGGGCGGTTGGTTCGTGTTTTCCGGCTCCGCCTTTGCAGCCAATAACGATGAAGCCGATCAGGTGTCGAAGATTCTTTCCAGCGCGAAAATGCAGGCCTACCAGCTGAATGAGGACGGCAATACTCTCGAAAGATATTCGCGTTCCAAAGCCAGTTGGGAGTCCCATGCCGATGCCATAAACCAGATTCGGGACGACATAAACAAGATGGGTTCTCTGCTGAGTGAGTTGGAACGTAATCGCAATGCGGCTGCGGCGTGGCAACAGGCGGCTATCGATCGCGTCGTACCGGCGGCAAGAGAGCTGGCTGCCAACACCACCTCTGCCATTGACCATCTGAACAAATTCCCCAGGCGCCTGAATACCGCCGAGTATCAGGAGTATCTCGAAGCCATCGCGGATTCGGCCGCCAACCTGTCGGCGACCATTACCAACTTTGTCGAATACGGAAAGACCAAACAGCGGCTGGATCGTCTGTCAGCAAAACTGGAACTGCCGGCAGCCAGATAAAATCCTGTGTCACACGCCCATCCGGGAGCCTGATCCGTGTGACACCGGAGTGATCGCTGCACCTCAGTTCAACAGGAGCACCAGGGCCGGAGCGATCCGGCCCTGAACGCGTTCCCTCAGAAACGGCGTACTCGATTCCTCGTAATGACATCCGGCAACATGCGCCGCCGGTTTGTCGCGCGTGAAATCGACCAGGCGCTGGATGTTCGCCACGAACGCCGGGAAATCGGACGTCGTCGCGTTGTTCCTGCGCGGGTGTTATTGTTTGCGGGGTTCGCGCGGCCAGATCGTAAAATCCCGCAGCGCGTAGCGAACCGGATGACCGTTCATCCCTTTCAAAGCATCATTCAACTCGACCAGATCGGCATGAGAAAGTTCCAGCACATGTTCGTTTGGCTGATACTTGGTGCCAACGACATAATCCAGAAACGGCGTGCTCGATTCCTCGATATGACATCCCAGAACGTGCGCCACCGGTTTGTCGCGCGTGAAATCGACCAGGCGCTGGATGCTCGCCACGAACGCCGGGAAATCGGACACATACAAACGGCCCGGATAGAGCGTGTCGCCGGTCAGCAGAATGCCGGTACGGCGGTCGTAGAATGCGATGCTCGCCGGCTGGTGCCCGGGTATCGGAATCACGTCCAGCACGCGATCACCCAGATCGATCGAGCCCAGGTCCGTCGGCCAGTTGGCAATGCCGAAGGCCTTCTGCACCGCTGCGACGTCGAGGCCGATCAGCGTCACATCCGGTTTGTCCTTGAATTGAGAATCGCCCGCGATATGGTCGCCATGCGCGTGCGAGTGAGCCACAACCAGCGGAATCGACGTCTTTCCGTTGCGTTTGCACCACTCCGTAATCACGCCATCGACCGCTTCGGCCACGCCGTTGTCCCTGGCTACGCCCGTGTCCTGCAGCAGCGCGCGATCCTTGCCGAAAAAAAGATAGAGGAACGGCTTCTCGTAATTCAGGCAGCCGGATTCGCGCAGGATGTAGAGGTCCGGATTATACGCATGGACCTGCCACTTGGGCACGGTGGCGCAGTCGGGTCCGCCCGTAATCCAGTGGGCGGCAAACGTCCCGGGTTCCAACCCTGCGCCCTTCGGCTCGGGCGCCTGCGACAGAGCCAGTCCCGCGCAAAAGATCCCCGTCGCGGCGACCTTACCCGCCGAATTCAGCCATCTCCAGCTCAAGTTTTCCCTCCATCGCGGCGTCTTCAATCTTTCTTGTGAGCCCGTCCAGCGCCTCGCGGCGAGGGTAGCCATCCGCATTGCGGATCGAATCCGGGACCTCGACGTCCAGCACGACTTTGGCGCTCTTCTCCGGCGACTCTTTGCCCAGTACAACCACGCGCGTGCCCAGGTAAACGGCTTCGGAAAGGTTGTGTGTCACAAAAAGAATCGTGGTGCCGGTCTCGCTCCATAACCTTCGCACCAGCTTCTGCATCTCGCTGCGGGTGGTGGGATCGAGCGCGCTGAACGCCTCATCCATCAGCAGAATCTTCGGCTTCATGATCAGCGCCTGGGCGATGGCCACGCGCTGCTGCATGCCGCCGGAAAGCTGATCGGGATACTTGCCCGCGTCGGACTCCTGCAGTCCCATCTGCCGCAGGTATCCGAACGCCGTCCTCCGCAGTTCCGCGCGTCGCCTGAAAAAGCGCGGGGTCAGGCGGCCGACGAGCCGGAATTCCTCCATCTCGGGTCCGAAAGTGATGTTGTCCAGTACGGTTTTATCGGGAAACAGCGAGTATTTCTGCGGCACGTAACCGCGATGCCGATCCGGGCGCGAAAGCTCCTGGCCCTCGATCAGCAGTCGCCCGCGCGTTGGCCGCTCCGCTCCGAGGACGATGCGCAGCATGGTCGATTTCCCGCAGCCGGTCTGCCCGCACACGGCCACAAACTGGCCCTCGAATATGGTCAGATTCAGGTTCTCCAGCACCTTCTTCGACGCATAGCCCCGAACCCGATACTCGACGCCGAGATTCTCCAGCCGGATCAATTCTCTGTTTGTCATGCTCGCCGGGCTCATGCTTCTCTGAACCATGGATGCAGCTTGCGGTTGAGGACGCGCATGCCCAGATCCACCAGAAACAACAGCAGCGCCACCCACATTACATACGGGATGATGACGTTCATCGCCATATTCCGTCTGAGCAGCGCGATGCGGAAAGCCAGTCCATTCTGCGACGCAATCATCTCGCCCGCGAAAAGGAACAGCATGATCGGCTTGAGATTCAGCCGTATACTGTTGATCACCCGCGGCAGAATCTGCTTCAGCACGATCCGGTAGGCGACGCCGAAATCGCGCGCTCCCAGGGTAAACCCCTTCACCACCTGCTCCGGCGGAACGCTCTTCGTCAGATTGAACGTATCGAGGATGATCGTCGGGGTCACGCCGATCACGATCAACATGACCTTCGAGAGTTCGTCGATGCCGAATGCGATGAAGAGAATGGGCAGCACGGAAAGCGCGATGATTTTGTCGAAAAACAAAATAAATCGCAGGAAAAACGTGCCGACGACCGGAAATAATCCCATATGGAGTCCGAGAATCACCGCCGGAACCAGCAGCAGCATGGCCCAGGCGAACCGCCTGGCGCTGGCCACGGTATCGCTCCACAGCATGCTGCTGAAGAACCGCCGGAACCATGGTTTGGCGGCATCGCTCGGATCTGCTTCCTCGTCGTCGGCGGGCTTCAACACCGCATCGGTGATTCCCTGCGCCAGTTGCGTCAGACTCGGCGCCACTTTATCGTCCGGATTTTCGATGTGCCGCGTATGGGAGGCCTGGAAATAAAGCGCGATCCCGGCCGCAAAGAGGAACCACGACAGCACGAAAGCCGTCGCCTTTCCGGGCCGGGCATCGATGCGAAAAATACCGGGCGACATCAGAGTTTACCCTGCTTTGCCAGTTCCATGTAGTCCGCATCGAAGCGCAGCCGGATGCGATCGTGACTGCCCAGCACGGTTTTTCCCGGGAAACTGATGGCGACGTCGTCCACCGATTTCGTATTCTCGCCGAGCAGCCCATGGCTGAAACAGAACTGCCGCACCAGGTTCATCTTCTGCACGAAATCGGGAGCCGTGGTGAACGCAACCGCGGATTCCGCCGTGGAGAAAAGGTGCGTGGTGCTGAGTTGCTCCTTGTACGAAGCGAGCGTGTCTTGGGAGCCGTCGGCGATCGCCTGCAGAATCTTATCCGTCTGCGGACCGGTGCCGGTCATCAGCTTCATGGTTTCGTACCAGGCGCCGGCCAGCGCTTTGGCGAAGCGCTGCCCGGATCCGTCGGGCCGGTTAAGAATATCGGTCCGCACCACCATGAGATCCACAATTTCACCCGGAATTTTCGACGAATTGAAGATCATTTTTACGCCCGGAGTCTTTGCGATCTGCGAAACCAGTGGCTTCCATGTGACGACCGCGTCCTGCGAGGTATCGGTTATAAATGCGGTAGCGATATCGGAGTCCGAGGTATTGACCAGTTTCACCCGCTTGATCTGACTCTCGAGACCGTTCAACGTCATGGCGCGCTCAAACAGATACTGCGAAACCGTTTTCTCGACCATCAGCACTTTTTTGCCGGGAAGTTGCTGCAGGGTAAGATTCCGCCGCACCAGAATGGCATCGTTGCCGTTCGAATAATCGCCGGTGATGATCGAAGTCGTGTCGACTCCCGCTGCCGCGGGCATGTCGAGCGCCTCCATGTTGGTCATGGCGCAGGCGTCGATGTTCTTCGCGACGAAGGCGTCGAGCGATGGCGCATAGTCGAATCGCTGAACGCGGATATTGACGTTGTACTTGTCCGCCCATTTCCTGAGAATCCCGGATTTCGCCATGTAGTACCAGGGATTCCAGCCGACGTATATGGACCAGCCAACGGTGAAAGAAGGTTTGTCGGCGGCAGGCGCCGAACCGGCTACTACGCAGAAAAGAATAGAGAGTATGATTGCGCGCATTACGGCCTGGAGATCGTTCCGTCCTCTGCTACACTGCAGACGCAGCCGACGCGGGCCTTTTGCGGAAAGCACTTTGATTGTAGAACACAGTGCGAGAAGAAGCTTTTTGCGCCCCGATAAGAATTTTCTATTGACTTTATAGAATTATTTTTAATGGTGGAGATCCGGCGGGCTTGTCATCATAAGGATACACATGATCCTGCGACGGGAATCAGCTGAACGCAAGATCAATATCCGCGTGTTGCTCCGCCTGACGCGCATGGATGTCTGCTGCGGCCCTCCCACATCGAATTAATTCTGCGGCTGTCCCTCAAGATTTTCAAGTGGTTCGGCATCGTCCGAACGAGTTTGGGTTAGCAGTTAGTGTCAGGAGTGTTTATGTCGAAGCCCACGCTGTGGGAGGACATCATACAGGCCGGCAGCAGCTGGTCTTTGGTGCTCCGCCGCGGCCGGGAATTACGTATCGACCAAAGGGATTGCAGGCCTTGTATATCAACCAAGACCTGGTAAACCACGCATCAAATGGAAGCGAATCGAGGAAGCAGTGGAAGAGATAATCCACCGCCCTCCAAGCGATTTTGATATTTAACCAGTCAACATGGTCACTTGAATCCATAACGGAATATGTCTTTGAAAGTCGCGCAGTCCGGGTAGGTTTGCAGACCGTGAGAGACGTGCTCACCGAAAAAGGCTACAGATGGCGGCGTGCCAAGCACAGCATTATCAGTCCTGACCCTGAATACCAGGCTAAAAAGGGGCAGTGGACGCGCTGAGAGAGACGCCTCCCGAAGGCTGGAGCATCCTTTTTGAGGATAAATCCGACATTCAGTTGAGTAGCTGCTGGATCAAAAATAAAATGATCTGGAGGCCTTT
>CAWBIS010000011.1:0-4187 GCA_963788485.1 Terriglobia bacterium | reverse complement strand
CCTCGCCTGGTTTCAGACCAGCCGCAAGATCGAAGAAGTACGTCTGATCCTCGGCTTCCCAGATTCCTGAAAGATCGGGTTTCCCGCCGGCGCATTTCGGCGCGGGCGCGGCCATGTCTGGCTTGCCATCCTTCGTAAGCGGAATCCCGGCGGCCGGATAGTTCAACCACTGTCCCGCCAGCGGCAGGGCTAGTCCGCAAACCAGCAGGCCCTTACTTGCCCACCAGATGCTTGAGGTCTTTTTCATTCTCGTCGCAGACGTACTCGATCAGGTCGGTGTCGGGATTGGCGATGAACTCCAGGCGCACGGTCCAGGGCCTGGTATAGGCCTTTGGATCGTCGATCGTCATTTCCAGATCGATGTGCCCGAAGTCCCGCCGATGAAACCGTTCGTGCAAACGCAGCGCCTCGGTTCCGGGATGGCCGTTGTTATCGATCCAGTTGTTCTCCACGAAGCCGTTCGACTCCACTACCAGAGTGTCGCCATCCCAGTGGCCCACCGAATAGCCCATCCACTGAGGATTGGGATCCCTGGGCAGCTCGCGTCCATCCATATAGATCTGCCGGTAACTATGCAGCGCCTCATAGAGGAACACTATCTCGCCCGGCGGCTGCAGGATCTTGAAAGGATACGGCACCACGTGCTCGCGCGGTATTCCCGACAGCACGCAGTAGGCCTGGGGATCCTCCTTGCCATTCGTGTCCAGACGGTGTTTGTAGAGCGCTTCGGCCCACGGCTGGAAGGGTACTTCGCCCGGCTTGAGATCTTTCGCGATGTCGCTCGTATAGCCGGCCCGCACTTGCCAGACTCCCGAGAAGTCCGGTTTGCCGTCGGCAGTCTTCGGCGCCGGCGCGGACATTCTCGGTTTGCCATCCGCTGTGCGCGGAACGGCAGGAGTGGGAAACTTGAGCCACTGCGCCGGGGCGCTCGCCGCGAACAGCACGACCATAGCGACTGAAGCTTTCATGTCTTTTGGGCAGATGTAGTCTATCAAAAATGCGGGGTCCTGGCCTTTGCGAGCCGATCCCTTGCGAGCCGAACCCTGACAAAAGTAAACATTGTTGAAGCCGCGTGTTGAAGCCCAGAATTGAAGGATGGGGTCATTGCGCGTCATAGCGAAGAGATACCCGCGCTGCTGGATGTTCCCGGCGTCCCTGCTCGGACTTGCTCTCCTGCTGCTTTACTGGTTCCCCGTACGGTGGCGCATCGAACATGGCGTGAACGATTTTCTGAACCTTTACAGCGGCGCTCTCCTGATTGGAACCCCAGGTCAGTTCGATCCGGCGCGATATCGCGACGTGCAGGTCGCATCCAGCGGGTTCTATGGCGAAGCATTCCTCTTCACGCGACTGCCGGCCATTGCCCTCGCCCTGCGTCCCCTGGGGCGGATGCCTTATCACGTGGCTTATGCCGTATGGCAATCGCTCTCCTTCGCCGCGCTGGCGGGATTCATTCTGCTCTGGCAAACCGGTGAGAGAGCGTTGCTCGTTCTGATCTGCTGCTGGTCGTTTCCCCTGAGCGCGGTTTTTGCGAGCGGACAGGACGACAACTTTCTTCTCCTGTGGCTCGCCCTTGCTTTGCTTCTGCAGCGCAAATACCCGGCGCTTGCCGGCGTAACCCTGGCGTTGGGAGCGATGAAATTCCATCTCTTCGTACTCATTCCCGTGGCTCTGTTGGCGGGCCGGCGGTGGTCGGCCCTCTGTGGATTTCTGGGTGCGGCTGCGGCTGTGTTCGCTCTGTGCTTTGTGGCGGCCGGTCCACGCTGGCTTGATTCGTACCTTCAGCTCGTTCTCAATCCGGTGGTAAACCCAAAGCCGGGCGTCATGCCGAACCTGCACGGCCTGGTGTACGATCTGCCTCTTGCCGCGACCCTCGAGATCCTCGCGTCTCTTCTCGTGCTCGCGATCGTCTGGCGACTTGCCTCGGTTTCATCGTTCCCGACCGGGATCGCAGCGGCGATTGCCGGTGGCATCCTGGTGAGTCGCCATGCCTACAACGCCGATCTGGTGCTGTTGATTCCCGCGCTGCTGCTGCTTTGCCGGGAGATGCCCACGCGCACCATCCGCGGACTGAGCGCATCCCTGCTGGCGCCGATCTGCTTGCTTCTCCCGGCGTTCATCCCATTACTTGTGCTAGCGTTGCTGATAACGGCTGCGGGGCAGATTCCGCCTCTTGCCGCTCGCTCGAAGGGCGAGGCCCGTAGTCTTTTCAGACGTGGTTTCAAAATGACGGGAGCTCGAATATGAGACGAGTACTCATCGGTCTTTTCTGCGCCGCGATCGGCGCTTCGATGGCTGCCGCGCAATCCCAGGTCAAAAAATCGATCGTCGAAGGCGTCACCAACTTCGCTCAGGTCGAGACGACGGTCGCCTGTGCCGGTACGGTAAAGCCAGGCTCGGTTGCCCGAATCAAGAGCCTGGGCTTCGCGTCCATCATCAACCTGCGCCTGCCCACCGAACCGGGCGCCGACATCGACGGAGAAGCGGCGGAAGCCAAAGCGGCCGGTATCACGTTCGTGCACATCCCGTTTAACGGCAGCATGCCCGATCCGGCGGTCGCCGATCGATTTCTCAAAACCATCGCCGAGCCCGGCATTCAACCCGCGTTCATTCATTGCGCCAGCGGAAACCGCGCGGCGGCGATGTGGTTGATCAAACGCGTGCTGATCGACAAATGGGACACCGATCGCGCGGTGGAAGAAGCGACGCAGCTCGGAATGACCAGTCCCGTGTTGAAGAAATTCGCGCTCGATTACATCCAGACGCACAAGATACAGCGTTGACCGGACGCTTCTGCGTCGAGGCGGCTAAACCGCGGCCTTGAGAATCGCCGGGAAATTCTGTGCGAACACCGATCGCGCCACCACGGTATCGCAGCCTGCGGCCAGAGCCTTCTCCTTCAGATCCGTTTGCACGTGAGACACGAATCCGATCGCCGGAATGTCGGAGGTTTCCGGGTTGCGCTTCATGGAAGCGATCAGGTCGAGCGGTTCGGCGGATGCGCAATTCAGGTCGAATATCACGAGAGCGGGTTTGGATTTCAGTTGTTCCAGCGCCACCGCTTTGTCCTTCACAAAGACTGCAGTCAGGCCGGATTTTTTCGCTTCGTCAATGATCTTCGCCGAGAAGAACAAGTCGCTCATCACGGCGAGAACTTTCTTCATGCATACGACTGTATCAGCGCTTGCTGGCCTGGAGCTGCTTTTCGAGGTGATAGTCCGTATAGGTTACGATTTCATTCAGGTATTTCGGGTAGATCATCATCACTCGCACGAGCCCATCGACACAGAGGCGCTTCGGCATCCACAGTCCGTCGGCGACGCGCGTCTGTTCGAACGTGAAATTTGCGCCCGGCCCGATGCGAGCCACGATCCAGCCGATGCTGACCGTATCGATCGCATGGGCTTCGGCCTTCGCCCATTGGAGATCCTGCTTGTCGATCCAAAGCTTGCCTTCGATGTGCTCCAGAAGCGCGGAACGCGAAGTCGTGGGCATGAAACCCCGGCGCGGCGTCATCCGGATAACCCAGGCGGGACGCCCCTCGACATTTTCTTCTCCGAGCAGCGTGAAATTGTAGGCGTTGGGAATGTCCTGAAGGAACGCGCGCTCGCTTTCGTATTTGCGGATGCGGGCTTCACGTTCGGCCCGCGGCTCGTTCTCGCGCTGCTCGAGCACCTTCTCGAATTTGCGGTTTTCCTTGCGCTGCTCTTCCGCACTCAGTGGATGCCCGTCTTTCAGGATCAGCCGCTCGTACGGGGTTCCCGCGAGCGGAATCATCTGCGATATGGTCGTTTCCTTCCTGTCTTCGGAAACGGAAATATCGGTTTGCGTCCAGGCCCAATTGACGCTCTCGCGCCAATCCCGTTCGCAATTCGCGACGGACTGCCGCACGATAACCTGAGGGTCGATCTGCCCCCAGGCCACCGAAGTGATTGCCAGGTATAAGGGTAAGAAAGGACGCGTCACCACGCGAATGCAGGCAAGAGTTCTGCCAATCGTGCATGTTACGGCGCGTAATCCGGGGGCCCGCCGTGGTGTTTCTTACAGGTGGCCTGTCAGTGCGGCGAATCGGGAACCGGCGCGAAGCACCGTTTCCGTGCGCTCGGGGCCCGTGGAGATGCAGCCGGCTTCCACTCCGGTCTGTTGCTCAAGAAATGTGACGTATTGGCGCGCAGCGGCGGGAAGAT
>CAWBIS010000010.1:0-17016 GCA_963788485.1 Terriglobia bacterium | reverse complement strand
ACTGTGGCTGAAAGCCGTGACTCTCTACCCGCAGCGAATAATGCCCGGCCCGCAGCGGCCGAAAATGGTAGGTTCCCTCCGGGTCGGTCTGAGCGTTTCGGACTTTACCTGCATCGTCTTTAAGCAACAGGTGAGCGCCGGCTATGGCCGCGCCCGACGGATCGTGGACAGTTCCCGACAAACTGCTCCCGGCACCAGCACCTGACTGATCTTGCGCCCAAATAGCGTGGGAGAAGAGTATCGCTAACGCAACCTGGCAGCTATATCGAGCTAACGTCATGTGTGCCCGGCGCGGCTTTTTCTGCTGTTCGATTAGCGGAATCTGCCTTTTGCTTCCCATTGCGCAACTTGATTGTTGATAAGCAGAACTCATCGGGAAGGCCTAAGTATGCCACCGGTAATTCAGCTCTGCAATGTGGCAGAATGTCGCACCACATGCGCCGGAGTCTTTCAAATAGCTGTACCCTCTGCGCAAGACCGCTCCATGCAAAATTCGGCGGCATTCTACGGCCTGATCATCCACTCGAACGAGTGCTACGGCAATATGCCCGTCTATCTGCGGCTGAAAGGACTCGTCTCTCCTTCCACCGAAGCCATACAGCGAGGCCGTATGGGTCGCGGCCGATAACGACACTAAACTGTCGACATAAGCCCGATGACGGTTATCGCGGTGAAAGGTCGCTGAGTCATTTTATGTTGCCTGACCAATCCTGCATAAACAACCCGTAATGCGACAAATTGCCGCATAGTTACACGCGCCCGAGCTGCGCCACGCTGCCGAAAGAGCCCTCCGGTCGCGGAGTTCATACAGGGAGTAGGAGTAAATGATCGCAATGTTCAAAAGACGCCGGCCCGGCCTGCGCCGTATCGCACGGGGAGTCGTTTGTCTGATTCTTCCTGGTTCTGCAGCCGTGGCACAGGATACCCACCGTGTCACAGGAACAGTTGTGGATCCCACCGGCGGAGCTGTGGCAGGCGCGAAAGTCACGCTGATCGACAGCAGCGGCGCCACATCGCGTGAGGTGCTCACAGATGATGCGGGCGGCTTC
Source organism: Terriglobia bacterium (assembly GCA_963788485.1). Taxonomy (GTDB): domain Bacteria; phylum Acidobacteriota; class Terriglobia; order Bryobacterales; family Bryobacteraceae; genus BOG-234. Next base: position 15,967 of record CAWBIS010000010.1, on the reverse strand, counting down.
TCCATTGTCGCCGCCACCGGGACCTGCACGATCAAAGTCGATAAAGAACATTTCGAACCCGCTGCCGAGTACTTCCATTGCGCATACCTGAGGCCAACCTCGCGGTACGCCAACCAACCAAAGATCGAAAACACGAACGCCAGCGCTGAAACGATCAAGAGGTGACGCGGGCGGTTCACATCCTCCATCTTAGCCAGTTCACCGGAGCGGAGCCGGTCCGATTGGAGGGGGAAAGAGTCGATACCGCCTCTCCAGGACCACGCGGCGCAGGGCCGCGAGTGGGGCCTGGCCGAACAAGTGCCATGAGCAGTGTGGCGTTCGGGTCCGATCGAATCGGCAGCCCTGGAACTCAGTTTGTCCAGTTGAAGTTCTTATCATCGCGGTAATATCCGGGTCTTCCAGGTTGAAGTTGCGGATGTAAATGCTCTTGGCATCGCTGTAGGGGAAGTCCTGAAACTCTTTGAGCAACTCAGCCGCAATCCGGCTCTTATCGGCTGATTCTGGTGAAGGCCTCCACGGAGGAATATTGAGGACAAATTGGCAAACGGGAACAGCCGTCGTTAAAGGCGGGTACGGGGGTTTCCCATCGCCAGGAGAGATCTTGCTCGGAAAGCCATTCGCGTGCTCGGCCTCGTAGGCAGCACAGTCCACCCACGTTGAATCCGCCGGGCAGTTGAAACCGGTCAATTGGTCGCGCTCATCCAGGGTGGAGACAGTACCTGGAACTGTATCCCTTCTTAAGAACACTCGATCCTGCACTGTGGCCATGGTGAAGCGTTCTTGATATGGCTGATTTCTGCTTAACCCATTTTCATAGGTCAGCTCGGCTTTCAGCTTTCCGACGAGGGCAACAGGAGGCGTACACTCGGCAGCGTGAGCGATACCAACAATCGTACCCATTGCAACCAGGTAAAACCGATTCATAGATAACCTCCCATCGCGCTGGACTGTCGGGCTCCGGTATGCGTTCTGGTTTTCAACGATGTCGAAACAAAGAGAGCGTTCACTGAGCCGCTGGCGTCAGTTTTGCGTACTCTGATTTGGCCTGCCGCAGCACCGGGACATCGGGCTCGGCGTCTTTCCAGAGGGCGAAGAACTTCTCATACTCCTCGCGGCTGCCCATGACATTGCGCGCGAGAGCACGGGCCCGTGCCACGCCAAGATGAGCGAGAGCGACTTGTGCCGAAACAATCCCGGCAGTTGGGTGGTCGATGACCTTTCGGAACTCCGTCTCGGCCAGATCGAACTGCTTCGCCGCCAGATACGCGCGGCCCCGCATGGCCGGCACTTCGTTGTCGCGCAGATCGTAGGGGATGCTCCGCCGCAGCGCTTCGACAGCTTCGAGTGGTTTGTTTCGGGATAAAGCGATCGCCGCGGCGATCTGCGGGCCTCTCCAGTATTGCCACAGCGTGTCTTCCGGGTACTTGCCCAGGTCTTCACGCAAAATTGCTTCGGCCTTTGCGTCCTCTCCCAGTTCCGCCATCGCCACCGGGATATCAACGGACCCTGCAATCGGCGGCAACTCGTCGAGCAGCTTCCGGGCGGCTTCCGTCATACCGAGCTCCGCCATAAGGCGCGGAAATCCTCCGCGCATACGGACAGCGCGCTCCTCCAGACCCCGGTGCCTGTAACCCTCGACAACGCTGTCGAGCAGATCCGCGCCATTTCGTGGCTGTCCCCCCGCCACAGACGCCAGCATTTGCTCCAGGGTAATAAATGGTTCGGCCGGCGTCCATTTCGCCCACGCGCTCTGAGCTTCCATCATGGCCTTATCCTGCTTCGCGAAACCGGCAAAAATCAGCAAGCCGTGAATCTCGGCGCCATCCAGCTTCCGCGCAATCGCCTCGCGGCAGGTTGCAATCGACTCGTCCACATGGCCCGCATAGAGCTGAGACCGTGCCAGGTTTATCCAGGCGGCAGCGTTCTTCGGATCGATCGACAGTGCGCGCTTCGCCACTCCGATGCCGCGCTCCGGTTGTCCAATCTGAATTCGCAGATCGGCCAGACTGGTCAACGGCGCGACATCCCGCGGATACGTCCCGGACCAGGTCTCGTCGTCGCGGATGGCCGCGTGCAGATCGCCGGTCACGTGCGTGTGATAGGCCGCCGCGACGTACAGCCGATCGCGTTCATCTGCCTCGTCTCGCAGTTCATAGGCCCTGCGGCTGGCGGCAGCGCTCAGACCCGGCTCGCCCAGATTACTGTACACAGTGCTGAGATCGCCATATGCGATGGCAAACCGGGGATCGAGCTCGATAGCGCGCTGAAACAGCGGGACGGATTCCTGGAACCTGCCCTGCGCGCCGAGGTCATGCGCTGCTGAGTATGCCTTAAGGGCATCAAGCGAACCCGTGGCCTTGGCCAGCAGCGGCTGGTTGAAACGCTGCAGAGACTTCAACGGCTCACCGAGCCGCCTGCGCATCTGCGCCGCTACCGAATCGACAGCCTGCGGCACATCGTCGCGCCTGCCGGCCTCCGATTTGGTCTCGACCAGATCCTGGCCGCTCACGCAGTCGGACGCCGTAAGGGTCACCAGAAATTTCTGGCCGAAGCGGGCGATCAGGCCACTCACCACGGCCTGATCGTTCATGCGCTGGCACACCTCGCGCGCCAGCGCCGATGTCAGCTTCTCGTCCGCTCTTCGGTGCATGAGCGTCAGCGTGGTGCGCGCTTTCGCGTCCGGCGCTACCTCCAGCCAGGGCGATTGTTTCAGGTCGATGGCGAGCGCGATGTTAAGCGCCTTGTCGAATCCGGAATCGCCCGTTGCATTCTCGAAGTCCGCCAGGAGGATCTCGTGATGGTCACCGGGAACAGAACGGTTGTGCCAGACCCAGCCCGCGCCGGCCAGCAGCGCGGCGGCGACACCGGCGATCAGCGCGTAACCCCGCGTTCGACGTCTGGCCGGCGCTTTCGCTTCCTGAGGCTGAGCCACCGTTGGCACGGCTGCGGGAAGTTCCTCCGCGCCGGAGCTTCCCCTGGCTTCTACTTCCTCAACCTGCGCCTCGAACCGGTATCCGCGCCCAGGAACAGTGACGATCAGTTTACCGCTCTCGGGCTGGCTCCCCGCCAGGGCTTTTCTCAAGAGGAAGACACCCTGCGTCAGATTGCCTTCCTCGACCGCTGTATCTCGCCAGACTGCGCTCATCAATTCTTCTTTGGCGAGGAGGCGGCCGCTGTTGCGGGCCATATAAAGGAGGAGATCGAATGTCCGGGAATGCAGCGAAATCGGTTTACCGGCTGCTTTGAAGACCCGATTCACAGGGTCCATCTCAAACCCTTCGAACCGGTACAAGGTATTGATTTTAACGACCATGCAAACCATCAGGACTTTTTGAGAATTATTTGAGACGGGTTTGAGGACTCCCAGGCGCCAAATGCGTTTTCATGACTCGTAGCCGGGTTGGCAACCAGATCGGCAGGAATCCAGTTTACCAGGTTCCCGGGCGGCTGGCATGCCAGGCGGCAAGGCGAGACGAAAATCCCGCCGAAAAAAGGAGAAATCGCATGAAGAACATGAAGAAGAAGATAGCTGTGTTCGCAGGCTTGCTGCCCTTGCTGTTTGCCGCGGGAGCCGGGGCCCAGTCAGTCTCGAATTCCAATTCCAACGCCAACCTGGCAAAACGCAGGGTTGGACCGCGCGCTGTTCGCCATGCGTTATCGTCCGCCACCCCGACTGCAACCGGTTTGGCAGAAGCGTCCAGCTCGACGTCCTATACTTTTGGGTACCTCGATTTTCCGCAGGCTGCCTACACCGAGGTCAACAACCTCAATCTGGGTGCCGCGAGTTCAAGGATGTTGATCGTCGGCGGAGCGGGTAGCACCGGCCTCGCCGACGGAAGCGGGTTTCTTCTGGACGTCAGCGAGATCGCCGGCACCACTTACGAGGCTTTCAATTCTGTGACGTCTCCCGGATCATCTTCTTCTCAACAGGCGGGTGGCATCAATGATTTCGGGCAGATCGTAGGATATTACACCGACAGCAACGGCAACTATCAAGGCTACAGGGATAGCGGCGGAATTTTCACACAGATCCAGGTTCCGTTCCCCGGTGCTACGGGCACGTTGCCGGAGGCGATCAATAACTCAGGCGAGATCGTTGGACCCTGGTTGATCAACGGCGACTATTATGCACAAGGCTTTGAGTTAAAGGGTGGAGTTTATACCTCAATCGGCTATCCGGACGCCGCGTGGACTGTGCCCTTTAACATTAACAGCAAAGGGGACGTCGTCGGGCTTTACAACGACTCCGCCGGGGTCGATCACGGTTTCCTGTTGAGCGAGGGAACCTATACCTCGATTGACTTCCCCGGTGCTATCGAGACTGTTGCATTTGGAATTAACGATGGCGGAGCAATAGTCGGCTATTACTGCGCGACAACTACTGACTGCACCGCCGGCAACGACCAGGGATTTCTTTTGAGCGGCGGCGTCTTCACCACCGTAAACGCTCCCGGCGCATGCTGGACGGAAGACGCCGGGATTAGCAACAACGGAGTGATCGTCGGAGATTTTGGCGACTGCGGAACGGGCTCGGGCATGCAACGTTCCTTCGTCGCATATCCCTGACGGTCGAGCACCGGCTGCTTCGCCGATACTGAGACGCGAATCACGACCGCTGCCGCGAAGGCAAGCCCGAAATCGAAACTCACTGAACGTTGGTTATGGCTTCCCAGCGCTATGGGGGCCGGTATCGGGAAGTTCGCGATCGAGCACGTATTCGATCTGTACCGGGACATCGTCCATGGCTTTCACGCTCAGCACCGCCTGGAAGTATTTCGGGACGCGTCCCGACTTTGTCTTCAGGTGCGAAACCAGCATCTCCGCCAGAGCCGGATTCGTGAAAGCCTGCACCCCACCCATGACACTCGCGATCTGGTTGCCCGAAAGCATTAGAATTGCGCCTGGTCCATTCATCCCCGGGACTCGGCTGATCAGCGCATAGCTCACGCCGCTCTCCGCGCCGGGTTCCGCGGGCCGGTCCGGAATAAATGCGGGCTCGCTTTTGCGCGGAGTCAGGTTTCGGATCCCGGCCGGATCGAGCACGAATTGTTCTTCCATGGGAAGGTTTTCCGTCTGGTGAATCCCCGTTGCCGGGCCAAGAAAAATCACGTTGTCTTCCGCGATCTCAGACCACGACATCGCATTCGCGCGTGTTATCAGAACCCCCGGTTTTCGCGACGCGAGAAATTGACCCAGAAGAAATGCTCCGGTCGCCGTTCCAGCCTCCGTATAGGTGTATGACGGTTCCGACATCCCGGCCCGCAGCGTTCCCTCCAGAGAAGAAAGCTTTGGGGATGAGGTAACATCGTCCCAATCGTTCGTGGACGGTTCACGGACTACACCAAAGCCTGGGAATTTCACAAACAGAGGCGTTGCCACGCAAACCACCAGGCGGCGGCTCGATTCCAGCAGAGGTTCCCACAACTCGCGCAGGGCCGGCGTCAAGTTCGCACCGGCCGTCGAGGAAGAGGCGCCATCGGTCCGCTCAGCGCGCGCCAGTTGCGTCATGGCGTAGGCGCTGCAGCCGATAGCGACCGCGAGCGCGCCGGCAAGGACAATTTCGCGAGGGCGCCAATCGATCCGCGCAGGCTGGGAGAATTGAACAACCCGCGGACGCGGCTCAAACGTGACCTTGAAACCGCGCTTCGGCAGGTCGACGATAACCGGGTCGTCCACCCCTTCCGTTCTGTAATAGTCGGACAGCTTTTGTCGAATCCGCGCCGTGTGCATCCGAACGATGGATTCCTGGCGCGGATCGAACGATGCGGGCTTGCCGAGCGCGTCCAGCCCGATCGTATATTCTTTCAGCCCTTCTCCCATTCCATCCAGGGATTTCTCAGCCAGGTAGGCCAATAGATGACAAAGCACTTCAGAGGTTCGGAAGCTCTTGCTTTGCAGTATTCGCGCGATTTGAACGCGGGCATCCGGGATCGCCTCGACTTTTCCAAAAACCGGCTCCGATCCCTGAGGGCGCTGTGAACGGGCGAATATGCGCCTGGCGAATAGGCGCTTAAGGATAGAACGTACGCTTGTCCGGATCCTCATGATGTCGGCGAACTTACCGGGATAGTTTCGCCGCAACCACTGTCGGGGCGGGAACGCTCAAACTCGCCTCGGGTTTTCCCTTGTTCTTGTCTTTGGGTTCGTAATACGCGATCCAGCGTCCGCAGCAGGCGATGCCAGTCCAGAGAACCAGGGAACTAATGGCTGCCACCTTTGCGATCCGGGGCATTTGCGGAGCCCGGTCGAGAGCCTCCGGATTGGCGTAGACGCGATGGAAAACGATGGCATGCACGCCGACCAGTAAAAGAAGGCACATTTTGATCACGAAATAGGGATTGGCGTAGTACTTGTCCATCTCCGAAGTGCCCAGCAGAAGGCCCATCGTCACCATGATGACGAAGCCGACCTGCTTCCATCGGCGCAGTTGCCTGACCACATCCGTCACGGGCACATCCCGCAGGGCGAATCCCAGAATCCGCATGTCCGTCATCAGGATCATTCCGCCGAATACGCAGATCGCGGTGAGGTGGGTCGACAGGATCATCGGGTAGGTATAACCCGACTCGCGGATGTAGGTGAGAAACCCGATGCTTTGAATCGCGTGGCTGATCTCGGCTATTGTCATTGGACTGTTCTCCGGATGCGCTTATACGAACGAAATCCAGATGCCGCCGAAGGGAACCAGTATCCACAGAAACAGGGATATCGCTCCCACCATTTTGGCGGTCGCCGGCGACGGGTTCGACAGAGCGACTTTGCGATGAATCGTATAGTTAAAAATGATCGCCAGCAGGAGCGCCAGCATCTTCCCCTGAAAGCCGGCGTTGTAGAGGTACCGAAGCGGATCCGAGGAGAATATCAGCAGGCCGGAGGTAATCACAATGATGAGGCCGGCGAGAGTCCAAAGGCCTGTATCTTTCAGAATTTGCGCGGCCGTCTGCTTCTTCCAGGCCAAACCGAGGAGCCGAAGATCCACCAGCATGATCGTTCCGATCGACAGGGCGAACGAGGTGATGTGGAAGCACTCGGTCAGAGGGAATGCCCATTCGTTGGCATTCAGCGGATTGGCATTCAAATCGTAAATCAACATTCCTGGGGGTACCGTCTCTCCTTGGGGTTGGCTCACGCCAATTCTATTCTCAATCCGTCTCGCCAGGGGGGACGAAATGGCTCGGCGGTGGTCAACTTCAGGTCACAGACCGGTCAGTGACCTCAATGTTTCTGCGGACTTGCATCGAGAGGAGGATACATTCCGCCACGACCCAAGTCTCCAAACGCGATGGTGTGACCTGCGGGGAGAGTCAGGCCTGAGGCGGCAGAGACGACAGTAATAGTATCAGGAGACACGGGCCAGGCAGCCATTTGGGGGTACGACTGCAGCGGGCTGCGTTGAGAAACGCGGCGAAATAGCCATGGCAATTTTCGACTCAAGACACCGGCCTCGTGGAAAGGAAGAATTTGCCTGAGCCGAACGGGCTGCCACGGCGCATTGCGTTGGCATCTGGTTCCTCCAAGTGATTGAAAAATCGAATAGTTTGTAGTCAATCGTACGTCACAAACCGACTTGTGACCATCAAACTTGCAGAATCGCCTCCGATGGCTGGTAGGTTCTCAGAAAGAGCCATCATAATGCGCACCTTGTCCCTGCGAAGCTTACCCGCGATCCTGGAAAGCTCCCTGATGAAAACAACAGAACGCGCTTTAAAGGCAATTTTTGCAGGCGCGGCTATAGCGCTCTTTGCCCTCTCGGTACAGTTCGCATGGGCGTTCGCCGGGGGCTCGTTGTCGGGAACCCTCAGAGACCAGACCGGTGCCGTGGTGCCGAGGGCCAACCTCACACTCACCAATACCGCCCAGAAGACAGAAATCAAAACGACGGCCGACTCGGCAGGTTTCTACAGTTTTCAGTCGCTTCCCGTCGGCGTGTACGATCTGACGACCGAAGCCCCGGGGTTTCAGACTCAGCAGAAGACCGCAATTACGATCGACGCCGATTCTCAGGTACGCCTCGATTTGACTTTGGCACTCGCTGAGGCGAACCAGGAAGTAACGATCAGCGAAGCGGGAGAAGCGGTCAGCACGCAGGTGGAAACGACCGCTACACACCTCGGTGAAGTGGTGTCGAGTGCGGTAATGGAAGCGATTCCGCTGAACGGCAGGTCCTATACCGATCTTCTCGCGATTCAGCCGGGCGTGACACCCGTAACTTCGCTGACTCCCACGTCTGTGATTATGGCGGGGGTTACCGGAACCATCAACCCCTCCGGCGATGCAAATCCGGGCGACCTCTCGATCAGCGGACAGCGCGAATCGTCCAACGGATTTTTCGTGAACGGAATCGACGTGCAGGAGCCGATGAACGGCGGCACAGGAGTGATTCCGAACCTCGATTCGATCGCGGAATTCCGTGTCCTGACCAACAATTTCGATCCCAAGTATGGAAACTACAATGGCGGATTGGTCAACGTTATATCGAAATCGGGCGCCAACTCGGTTCACGGCAGCGCGTTCGAGTTCCTGCGCAACACCGATCTCGACGCCCGCAACTACTTCAGCGACACTCGCGGTTTGTTTCAGCAGAATCAGTACGGTGGAACGGTGGGCGGCCCGATCCTGAAGAACAAGCTCTTCTTCTTCCTCGATTACCAGGGAACGCAAACCACGGAAGGCGAAGCTTCAAATGTCACGACGGTCATGTCGAATGAGGAACGAAACGGCAACTTCAGCGATGCGACCAGCTCGTTGAGCGGTACTGTGGGCGGTACTAACACGGCACAGATGCTCACCGGTGAGCTGGGATACGGCGTCGCGCCGGGGGAGGCATATTACACCCAGAACTGCACGTCGACTACGCAGTGCGTGTTTCCCAACGCCATCATTCCACAGCAGGCCTGGTCACCGGTGGCCAAAAATCTCCTGCAGTATATTCCAACAGCCAACATCGGATCGAATCTGTTTGAAACCTCTTCTTCCGCGCAGACGGTAAAGGACAGCAAGGGCGGCTCGCGACTCGACGGCAGTACCCGAATCGGCCAGATTTTCGGATATTACTTCATGGACAATTACACGCTGGATAATCCATATCCAGGCGGGCAGGGGGGCGCGACCATTCCGGGTTTTGACGCGCTGACCATCGGCCGCTCGCAGCTTTGGTCGATCGGCATCACGAGGACTCTGAGCGCAACCATGGTGAACGAGATCGATGTCGGCTTTCTGCGCGACGTGAACAACATCGGGCAGCCCCACGGGGGCGCCGGCGTCAGCCTGCAGTCGCAGGGATTCGTCCAGGGGCCGGCCAACGGCGGCATCGTCACCCAGGCGCCGCAGTATGTGGGCATAGAAAACATGGTGTTCCCCGATTTCGTGATGGGTGTGCCGATCACGAATACGAAACAGTGGAACAATACCTTTTATGCGAGCGATACTCTTTCGAAGGTGATCGGCACGCACACGCTGCAGTTCGGCGTTCAGTATCACAACGATCAGGTCAACGAAAATCCCAATGCGACGTACAACGGGACCTTCAGCTTCTTTGGAACGGAGACAGGCAACCCCTTCGCCGACTTTCTTCTGGGATTCCCCAGCAATTTTACACAGACCACCGGGCAGCGCTTTTATCTGCGAGACTTTTACGTCGCCGGTTTTGCGAACGACAGCTGGCGCGCGCGCAGTAATCTGACCTTTAACCTCGGTCTGCGCTGGGACCTGATCCGGCCGTGGTCGGAGAAGTACAACAGCATTCAGACCTACGTCGCCGGCGCGCAATCGACGCTGTATCCGAACGCGATTCAAGGCCTTGTTGTCGCCGGCGATCCCGGCATTCCCTCGACGCTTGCGCCGACGAGATATAAGAGCTTTGCGCCGCGCGTGGGCGTGGCGTGGTCTCCGGAATTCCACAATGGAATTCTGAAAACGCTTTTCGGCGATTCGGGCAAAACCAGCGTTCGCGCGAGCTACGGAATCTTCTACACCGCGTTTCCAGGTCTCACCGCCGGTATCATGTACGGTGTTCCGCCGTTCGGTTATAACTATCTGAGCCCCGAGCCTCCGGAGCTGGCCGCACCGTTTATCAATCTGGCTACCGGCACGGTGAATCCCGATCCTTATCCGTTCAGCTTCCCGCCGCACGGCGTTTCGGCCTCGAACCCCTACACCGGGTTCAACTGGCCGTCGGTTACGCCGGTCAGCGCGGACCCGTACTTCTACTACAGGAACAGCGTGCCGTATACGGAAGACTACATGCTCTCGATTCAGCGCCAGGTCGGCACGAAGGCGCTGATAACGGTGAGCTATGTGGGCACCCAGGGACATCATCTCCTGGTGATGGAGAATTCGAACCTCGGCAACCCGGCACTTTGCCTTTACCTGAGCAATCCCGCCAATGTGGCGCCGGGCAGCGCGACCTGCGGTCCGTACGGAGAAGACGGCACTTACACCGCAATCAACGGCACAACCTATACCAACACGCGCCAGGGTATCCCTGGCTACCCTGGTCAGGGCGTGGGCTACGGATCCAACGCGGCGGACATTTCGATCGGAAATTCGAACTACAACGCGCTTCAGTCGAGTCTCCGCCTGACGCTCGGGGCGCGGTCGACGGCCCTGTTCTCATACACGTGGTCCAAGTCGATCGACGACGCTTCGAATCTCGGTGAACAGATCGATCCGCTGAATCAGCGTCAGACGCGGGCAATTTCGTCGTTTAACATGCCGAATAGCTTTGTGGCGTCTTATAACTACGCGATTCCGGTCGAACAGTGGCTCCACAAACACAACCGTCTGACACAGGGGTGGTCGATCGGCGGCACCACGCGGTTCAGCAGTGGCTTTCCCGTGACGCTGATTGACGATTCGGACAACTCTCTGCTCGGAACGCTGGGTAACGGCGTCAATAACTCGATTCTGGATACGCCTGAGCGGGTGGCTGGAGTACCGCTGGACCTGAATACCAATCCGCGCAACAATCCGTATGCGTTCAACCCGAATGCCTTCGCCCAGGAGCAACTCGGACAGCTCGGGAACGCCGGACGGCGCATCTTTCAGGGACCCGGCATCGAGAACTTCGATGTGCAGATGAGCAAGAGCGTGGCGCTGTTCAGAGAATCCCAGTCGCTCGACATCCGTGTGGAAGCGTTCAACATCTTCAACCATGCGCAGTTCTATGGTCCTCAATCCGTGGAAGGCGTGGTGCAGGATGCGGATTTCGGACAAGTTGTCAGCGCCGCGCCGCCGCGGCTGGTGCAGATAGCGGTGAAGCTGCATTTTTAGAGGGGTTGCAGGATGCGGGTCAGTTGTTGCAGCATGCGAGTCAGAAGGATTCCGGCGGAGCCGCTTATCGCGGCCGTCGTTCTGTTGGCCGGAGCGCGTCCCCTGGCGGCGCACCATGCGTTCGCGGCGGAGTACGACGCAAACCGAAAGGTGCTGCTTACAGGCAATGTAACGAAGATCGACTGGACTAATCCGCATGCCCACTTCTATCTCAACGTTCGAGACGCCGGCGGCAAATTCTCCACCTGGGACCTGGAACTGGCAAGTCCCAATACCCTCGAACGAGGCGGATGGACCAGGAAGTCTCTGAAGGTCGGCGATGTAGTAACCGTGAACGGCTATCTCGCCAAAGACGGCGCAAATCTCGCGCATGCTCGCGATGTCCGGCTGCCCGACGGCCGCAGGGTGCTGGTGGGTTCCGCGCCGGAACAACAGTAGTTATATGGCGTCGTTTTCAGGGTAATCGCGCCGCGGCTCCCCGGCTACGCACATCCCCGAGACGGAGAGCCTCGGCTACCTGGATGGGCGCGAACCGGTGATGAGGATGTCGACGAGTCTTCTCGCGCTCTGCTGCCAGTCTGGGCTGGTAGCCACGTTGGCCACGCCGATCAGCGCCCGCAGCAGGTCGATCGGATCGAGGTCCTTACGAATGTCACCGCTTTTTATCGCGCGCTTCACCAGTGCTCGAATTGCTTCCCACATCCGCGCGTAGGAAGCCTCGAACACTTTCTTCGGATCGCCCAGCAGCGCGTTGAGCGCAGGGGCGATCAGTTGCTTCGCCGCGATGTAGTCGACAAACAACAGCAACCAGGCCCGTAATGCTTCAATCGGTGGCAGTTCTGCGGCGAACTTCTTTTCCGCTGACGCCAGCTTTTCCATCTCAGTCCGATAAACCGCCTCCAGAAGCTCCTCGCGCCTGGGAAAGTGACGGTATAACGTTCCCGGTCCGACGCCTGCATCTCTGGCGATATCGTCGAGGCTCGCGTTTGCGCCGGAGCGGGTAAACGCCTCCTTTGCCGCCTCCAGAATGCGTTCGCGATTCCGCTGCGCGTCGCTGCGCGGCTTACGAACGGAAGCCTGTTCGGGTTTCGTGGGCATGCCTCAAACAAAAACCTTGCAACCGGAGACAGCCTCCATTAATCTACAGATACGGAGACTAACTCCGTTTTAGCAGGCGCGTGACCCGATCGTCAATCCTCGTCGGTTACAGATTCGCCGCGCGAACGGAATGAAAGGCGAAAACAGTATGCGTGTGTTTCTTACAGGAGCTACGGGCTTTATCGGATCTGCCATCGTTCCGGAGCTCATCGATGCGGGACACCAGGTGCTCGGACTCACGCGGTCCGAGGCCGGTGCCCAGTCTCTCATTGCCGCGGGAGCCGAGGTGCATCGGGGAAGTCTTGAAGACCCGGAAAGTCTGCGCAGCGGAGCAGCCCGATCGGATGGAGTGATTCACTGTGCTTTCGATCACAGCGCATTCGGAAGCGACTTCTCGAAGTTCGCGGAGGTCTGTGACAAGGACAGGCGCGCCATCGAAGCTCTCGGAGACGCTCTCCGGGGATCGGACCGCCCTCTTGTGATCACCTCCGGCACCGGAATGGGGAACGCTGTGCCAGGTCAACCCGCAACCGAAGACCATTTCGATCCCAACCACCCGAATCCGCGCAGACTGTCGGAAGTCGCCGGCGCTGCCGTTTCGGAACGTGGTGTGAACGTGTCGGTGGTGCGTCTTCCTCAGGTCCACGACACGGTCAAGCAGGGCCTCATTACCTACGCGGTCCAGGTGGCCCGTGAAAAGGGAGCCTCCGCCTACATTGGCGAGGGACTCAATCGCTGGCCGGCGGCGCATGTTCTCGATGTTGCCCGTCTCTACAGGCTTGCGCTCGAAAAACACCAGGCCGGCAGCAGGTACCATGCGGTCGCTGAAGAGGGAGTATCGATGCGGGAGATCGCTGAAGTCATTGGCCGAGGCTTGAAGGTGCCCGTGGTCAGCCTCTCTCAGGAGCAAGCCCCGGCTCATTTTGGCTGGCTTGTTATGTTCGCGGGCTCCGATATGCCGGCTTCAAGCGCACAGACCCGGCAACGGCTCGGATGGCATCCAACCGGACCCGGACTGATTGCCGATCTCGAACAGATGCACTGGGCCGAAGCAGTAACGCACTAGCAGAGGGAGAAACGAAATGCGAGAAAAGACAAATCCCGGTGGCCGCTTTGCATTCGGGGGCACGTCCGCGGGCACCTCGCTGACTGTAAACCGGCTCGGTTATGGGGCCATGCAGCTCGCCGGACGGGATGGCGACAAGATGGTTTGGGGCCCGCCACGCGACATTCCCGGTGCCATCGCGGTTCTTCGCGAGGCTGTCGCGTCGGGCGTGAACCACATCGATACCAGCGATTACTACGGTCCGCATGTAACCAATCGGATCATTAAGCAGGCGCTGCATCCTTATCCCGATGATCTGGTGATCGTGACCAAAGTCGGTGCGCGCCGCGGCGCCGATGGCTCCTGGCCTCACGCACGTTCTCGCCAGGAAATCATCGATGCCGTACACGACAATCTGCGCAACCTGGGACTCGATGCGCTCCAGGTCGTGAATCTCCGGCTCGGCGGATTCGCCGCTCCGGAAGACGAGCCCTTTGAAGAGCCACTCTCCGCGCTCGCTGAGCTGAAGCAGCAGGGGCTCGTTCGGCATATCGGTCTCAGCACAGTTTCTCCCGGCCAACTGACCGAGGCGCAGGCAATCACGGAAATTGTCTGCATTCAGAACCTCTACAACGTTGCCCAGCGCGGCGACGATCAATTCATCGACGATCTGGCCGCCCAGGGCATCGCCTATGTGCCTTACTTCCCGCTCGGAGGGTTCTCGCCGGTCCAGTCGGAAGTGCTCAACGCGGCTGCGGCATCCCTCGGCGCGACACCGATGCAGGTGGCGCTGGCATGGCTGCTTCAGCGCGCTCCCAACATTCTTCTCATTCCCGGCACATCATCGATCGGCCATCTCCGCGAAAATCTCGCGGCCGCGACACTGCCGATCCCGCCGGAGACCATCGCAGAACTCGACCAGATAGCGAGCGTCGCCAGGCGCCCAATGTGAATCACTCCGGGCATCAGGCGATAAACTGAACAACGCGGGAAACCGCGATTCTCGATGCGAACGCGCGAAGGGATTTCCGATTCGCCGCATTTGACGGCAGCGAAGAAAATGGCGGCGCTCGCGCTTAGTCATTTGTTTCACGGCTGCCCATCGTCGGCCCTCGAGTCGCTCGCGCGCGTCGCCGAATTCCGGCAGCTCGACAAGGGCCAGATTCTGTTCCTCGCCGGCGAGCCCGCGCGCGGTCTGTTTGTCATTGTCTCCGGTTCCATTCGGGCATTTCGCGTCAACGCGAAGGGTAGAGAACAGACGATTCATGTGGAAAGCGCCGGCGCAACCCTGGCTGAAGTCCCCGTCTTTGACGATGGCAATTATCCTGCGACCGCAGTCGCGGAGGAGCCGTCGAAATTACTCTTCCTCGGTAAAGACGATGTGCAGCGATTCCTTATCGCCAATCCGTCCGTGGCGCTCAACGCTCTCCGCCTGATGGCTGGGCGGCTGCGCCGTCACGCCGAACTGGTGGATTCCCTGGCGCTGAAGGATGTTGGACAGCGTTTGGCGCAGCTCCTGCTCCAAGAGGCTCGCGCTCAGGGCGACCGGGATCTTGATTTCTCCAATCAGCAACTGGCGGCCCGCGTGGGGTCGGTTCGGGAAGTTGTCTCCCGCACTCTCGCCCGCCTCGCGCAGAACGGCCTGATTGAGACGCGGCCGCGCGGCATCACCATCCTGGACGAACCGGGTCTTGAACGATTCGCGCAAGAAGGCCTGTGACTCAGGTCATTGCGGTGCTGTGGCGGAATGATCGTGCGATGCGCGGCCGCCTGCGGAACGCGGCCGGGTCGAATTTCGGCGACATGATCGGCTGTGCCGCGGCCCCAAATCGGGCAAGCGGTGATATCTCAGCTTGGGGTTCGCTCGCCGGCCCGAGGTCCCCCCGGTAATTGCTTTTCCGCCCGATTTCGCTTCCCCGCGCGGGCCGCTCGCGGTGAAATATCAGACAAACCCTTGACGCCATGGCTCAGCCGATATAGAATCGCCTGAAGCATATGTTGGGCGTGTCAGGTGTGATCAAACCGCCGATCGCCCGAAGAGAGGTTAGTACATGCGTTTAGTGAAGCTCGCACTTTTCAGTGCGATTTTTTCGGCTATTTTATTCGGCCAGGCGGGCACAGGCACCATCACCGGGACGATAACCGATCCCGCCGGCGCGGTTGTTCCAAACGCGGCCATAGAAGTGGTTAACGCCGACACCAACGTCGTTTATCCGACCAAAACCACGGATACAGGCGCTTATACGGTTCCCCGCTTGCCTCCCGGACCCTACAGCATCAGCGTTTCGGCCGCCGGGTTCAAGAAACTGACGCGAGCCGGCATTGCGGTCGATGCAGGCCAGACGCTGCCTCTGAATCTGGCTCTCGAAGTGGGCGCGAGCAGCGAGTCGGTAACTGTCACGGCTGAGGCGACTCTCCTCAAGGAGGACACGGGAGACGTTTCCCATAACATCACGCTGCAGCAATTGGACGAACTCCCCGTGCTCGGAATTGGCGGCCAGAACGCCGGCAGCAACGGCATCCGCAATCCCTACAACTCGGTGGTTTTCCTGC
>CAWBIS010000009.1:0-3040 GCA_963788485.1 Terriglobia bacterium | reverse complement strand
CGTGCCTGCCGCCTCGACCGTTCATCTGCTGAAGACCCGAAGGCCTACACCAAACCGTTCACGGTGCGCGTCAACCATCAACTCATGCCAAATACCGAGCTCATGGAATTCGTTTGCGAGGAGCGCGACGCCCGTCATTACGTGGGTCAGGACGCAAAGAAAGACGCGAAGAAATAGGTTCGGGGCCATGCGGTCTCAAAGCGCTGCGGCACCTGATTTGTCTGCGAGCTGTGAAGCTTCTCACGGCCGCGCGGCGACGGGCGGCGCCAGCTCGGCGGGCAATGGGAAGTTGCCCTCGTAGGGCGGCCAGTTCGGCACGGGAAGATCGTTCGGCGGATAGTACATCGACGAATACACGTGGCGGATCTTGTCGGTGTCGATCACGAACCACTCGGCGAAAGCGTTGCGCCGCGAGGGCGATCCAGGGCGGCGAATGAAGACCGCATACGCCAATACGATCTGAGCTTCCGTATCCACCACCGGGAATCGGCGAGCCACTACGTTTTGCAGATTGAAATTCTGCAGACCCGAGGCGCAGGAGCTTGCCGGGCGCGCTCCCGGAGCCGGTGGAGGAGGCGGCGGGGAACCGGCGCGAGCCGTCGGGTTGCCCGAGACGGTCTGCCCGTTCTCGAGGCGCGAGCAAGCGGGATGCGCCATGATCATCGAGCCGTCATGCGCGGTGATGCCGTCGAAGTAGCTGTTCGTGATAGCGACCAGTTCCTCCCGTGAGAGACGCTGCGCAGCCGGCACCACGCGCTGCTCGGGTGGATGAAGGGTCAGGTTGTCGGGCGCGAACGCGTAGGCTCGCGGCTTGCCCTGCTCGTCGAAACCGTTAATGCCCGCCGCCACGCGACGGGCGATGATCCATTCGCCTTCAGTGATTTTGCGATCTTCCACGCGAATGCGGACGGTGGTCACGGTGGGTTCGTCGCCTTCGTTCAGGACGCCGAAGAAGGCCGCCTGGCCTGAGACCGGATCGTAGTAACGGCGGTCCACTTTGCCGATGGAGGTGACGGATTTCCAGGCGCCTTCACCCAGCTTGACCAGGCGAGCGTTCTCCGTCTGGCGATAGCCGAGAAAGAGGGGCGCGGCCTGCGGATCGTGCTTCAGAATCGCCTGCAGGTACTGATCCAGCGAAGATTTCAGGCAGGTTCGATCGCAGGTGGCGCCAAGCGCGGGCAGGACGGCTGCAAATCCGGCAAAGATGACGTTGGACAGACGCATTCAGAGACTCCGCGAACTATTGTGCAACAAATGAGCACACGGCGGGACGAAAGTTGCGGAGGCCCGGGAAGACCGCATTCCGGCTCTGGAAAGCGAGCGGCGCCAGTAAGGCGCGTCCCTATCGGCTGTGCCCGCTTTCGTATTGCATGGCGCCCACCAGGTTCCCTTCCGTGTCGTTGAAGTAAAACCCGCTACCGACCGTCGGAATCTGAAATTTCGCCATCGCGATCCTGCCGCCGTTCGCCTCCACCGCGCGAATGGTCCGATCGATATCGTCGACTCCGATGGTGCATTCGAAGCCGATCATACCCGTGCCCGTGACTGGCTCCTGGCGTTTTTGCATGATGCCTCCAACGCCGGGATTAACATCGTCGCCGGTGGTGATCAGATAGAAATCGGGCGGACCCCACGGCTCGAAACGCCAGCCAAAGACAGCCTCATAAAAGCGTCTGGCACGCGTTACGTCGTCACAATGAACGGAAAAGCGCGAGACATTGTTCGGCATACACGCAGGGCGGGGCTGTCTGCTACTTGGTCTTCTTCATCCACTTGAGAATTGGCCCGGACACACTGGTGTCCGGCGTGTCGATCGAGAACACCTCGGACATGTGGCTCTCGCCCTTCTCAAACAGCATAGTCGGACAATGCGCGGGGCCCTCTTTGCACAACTCGTCATGCAGCGTCTGATTGAACGGGGACATGGCGCCGTCAACGCCGGGATCGAGTTCGGCAGAGGCGAGGAAGATCGCTACTTTCGTCTTCTTCAGCTCAGGCAGACTGGAACGTGCCAACTGGGTCGCGGCATCGATCTGCGGACCGCGTCCGATACCACGCCCGCCTCCTCCCCCGCCCCCTCGTGCCGGAGGGGCATCGGCTCGGCCCGGTCCCTCGATGGCACCCGCGTCTGAGAATGCCGCGCCGGCGGGAAGCCCGCATGTCTTTCCGGCGGCGGCCAGAATGTCCGCGCCACCGCGGCCGCCGCCAGCGCCGGCGCCCGGCTGCAGCGGCAGAATATTGAATTGCCCCGACATGAAAATCGCGCCCTTCACGCCCACGCCCTTCGGTCCCCAGAGTTCGGGACGGCCGATGTAAACGCCCAGCGGCCCGTTACCCGCCGATTGCGCCCAGATGAACATGCGATCGGGGTTGCCTTTGTATTTCGCGATGTTGTTCTGCACCCACTGCACCATCAGCGAAACATCCTTGCCGCCGGAATCCCAATCGGGGCCGGGATGGCGCTGCATGTTCACGCCGACCATGCCGTTTTGCGTGGCCCAGCGCATGATGTTGTCGTAGAATGCGTTCGCTTCCCGGTCCTGCTGCTCGATCCGGTTGCCCGCGCCTCCCGCGATATACATGAGCACGGGGCGCGAGGCAGGTCCTTTGTCGGCGGTGAAGATGTCCACGAAGTCTTTGGGATTGGGACCGAACGAAACCTCGCGCGTGATAGTGATGCCAGGATAGAGCGGCGTCACTTTACTGTTGATGTCGTTCATCGGCATCAACGGCCGGTAGAGCCTGGCGGTACAAGGCGGATCGACAATGTGCCCCATCTTCAGCAGTCCGGCTTCGATGTCCGGGGGCACCTGGGCCTGCGCGACGACCGCAGCCAGCAACATGGGGGCATACTTCACCGTCGTCCGGATTTTCATGAGGCCTCTCGAGGGGAAGGAACAGCGGGTCGATCGTGGCCCGCTGTCCCAAATTCAAAAAACTATTTCACGCTGGCGACGGTGAGAGTGTCGCCCTTCAGGCTGGCGTCCAAAGTGACATGTTCTCCTGCGTGGGAGACGATCTTATCCTGGAGCAATACATC
>CAWBIS010000008.1:0-7575 GCA_963788485.1 Terriglobia bacterium | reverse complement strand
CAGTAGGTAATGGACGCCATACGCGACACCTTCCCACAGGGCCCAGAAAGGAATCGCGATCGCAATATCGCCGAGCACGTCTTTGGCCGAGGTCCAGCGGCCGCCTGAGAGTGAGAAGAGCGTGCCTCCCTTTCGGCGAACTCCGGCGTAGGCATAGAAGAAGAACGCCCAATCCACAATGAGCGCGCTGAGATATATCTGAATGGCCTGGCTGTGGTCGGCGAGTTGCCCCGGGTGGGCGCCGCTGGCGGCGGCGCGGTGTTGGGCGAGAACACCGGCCGTGGAGGTTCCGAAAAGAATCAGCAGCATGCCTGCCAGATGTAGTCCGGAGGCGATGGGTACTGGCTTTGTATCGGATGAGGTTGTGCCGATTTCACTGACGGGCATGAAGTTTGTCCTTCTTTGATCCAGTGTCTTTCTTTTGCTGCTTGTCGAGCCGGCATAACATGGCCAGAGTCTCCTCGGCCCAGCGCAGGTGCGCTTCCAGTTCGAGTTGGCCGTACCGCGCGGTCATACGCCAGAAAGGGGCTTCCTGGCGATGCCTTTGCTCGGCGGTTTCTTCGTCTGCGATGCGAGTGAATTTTTCGAGCAGGGCACGATGCTCCACTACCATGCGTTCCACGTACGCGATCAGTACCGCGGCGGGAACCTGCGAGCCAAAGAAAAGCTTGAGGAGCATTTCATTGCGTGGTATTTCAGGCTGCGGCGGTGTGCTGAGCCACGCAATCAGATGTTCCCTGCCCTTTTGCGTGATGGAGTAGATATGTCGGCTGGGCTTACCCTCCTGCTTTTCCTCCCGGGCCGAGACAAACCCGGCTGCGGCAAGTTTTTTGAGATTGGGATAGATCTGTCCGTAGCTTTCACTCCATATGTGACCGACGGAGGCCCGAATGTTCTGACCGAGATCGTAACCCGACATGGGCTCAATGCTGAGAAGGCCAAGGAGAGCCTGCGCCGATGAACTGATGCGCCGCGCCATATATCTATTAGATACAATTCTGTTAGATATATGTCAAGAGAGGAACGCGAAACAGGAACTGCCGGGGCCCTGCGTCTGCGCGGGCCGGTTGGGATAATTGGATTAATAACCATCGACGGCCCGGTGACTTAGGTCACTGACCAGGTGCAACCGCTGCCGTAGTCTGGGGCTGTAGTTCGGGGTTGAAGTCATGGCAAAATTCTGGCGAAAGTTCGTTCCCTGCGGGATCTTCCTCGCAGCGATTCTGGCGATGACCCGCGGCTGGGCGGAGGAACCACGGGAACCCGACGATCCGATCGCGCGGCTCGACCGGCAACTGGAGAAGGGCCAGACCTCGCTGCAATATCGCGACAACCATTGGGGATATCTCCAAAGCGTGCTCGAGCATCTTGGTGTAAACATCGATTCGCAGGTCCTGGTATTCTCCAAAACCAGCTTTCAGGCCGATCGGATCGGTCCCAAAAAACCGCGCGCGTTGTATTTCAGCGACAATGTTGCCGTCGGCTACGTGCAGGACGGCCCCGTGCTCGAGTTCATCGGCGTCGATCCCGCGCAGAACGTCAATTTCTATACCCTCGATGTGACCAGATCCGACAAGCCGCGTTTTGAGCGCCAGGACCGCAAGTGCACCAACTGCCATGGCATCGGCGCCATCGCGCGCCTCGAGGTGCAGTCGACAATTCCCGAAGCCGATGGAACCCCATTCGTGGTGCTGGGCGGCGCACAGCCCACCGATACCGACGACACGACGCCTCTCGAGAAGCGCTGGGGCGGCTGGTACGTAACCGGAACGCACGGCTCGCAGCACCACATGGGCAATGCGGTCGCACCCGATCTTTTCCATCCTTATGACCTCGAAACGCGGGGAACGCAGAATCTGACAAGCCTCGCCGGGAAGTTTGATACGAAAAACTACCTGACGCCGACGAGCGACATCGTTGCGTTGATGACTCTCGAACATCAGACGCATATGACCTGGCTTTTGATGAACCTGAGCCGTCTTTTCCAGGCCGCGGAGGCGCAGGGCGCAGGCGGTGTGAACGGACGGAACGCCGCCGACGCTCTGAAAGCGGCCGTGAACGAAACGGTGACCTATATGCTTTTCGCCGACGAGGCTCCGCTGACAGAACCGGTAAAGGGCGTCTCGACGTTTACCGAAACTTTCGCGCAGCGCGGCCCGCGTGACAAGCGCGGCCGATCCTTGCGCGATTTTGATCTGAAGACCCGCATGTTCAAATACCCGCTGTCTTACATGATCTACAGCGAGCTTTTCGACAGCATGCCGGAGATTGCGCGCGACCGTGTCTACCAGCGCCTCTATGATGTGCTGACGGGCCGCGACAGCGAGGAAAGCAAAGACACCACCGCGCGATTTGCGCGGCTTTCCGCTGCGGACCGTCGCGCCATTTTCGACATTGTTCTGGAGACAAAAACGAATCTGCCGCCTTATTGGCAAGCCGCGAACCGGCCATGAGAAGTTTGCGGCGCAGTCCCACTGATTTTGGTGAGTGGGATCGATTCGACTCTCAGCCGCTTTCTGCCTGATCGTCTGCCTCGCCTCGGCGCAGGCGGTCCCGGAGACCGGAAACCCCGCGTATGAGCCGTTGGCAAAGGCGTTCGATTCCCTGCGGGCTCGCGATTACGATGCCGCGATCTCCGCTTTCGGGCAAGCCGCCACGCTCGCGCCTCAGCGCGCCGATATCCATAAGAACCTCGCTTACACGCTGTTGAAAACCGGCGACAGCGAGGCCGCCCGCGAACAATTCGGCGAAGCTCTGCGCCTCGATCCTTCCGACCTTCACCTCGCTCTCGAATACGCATTTCTCTGCTACGAAGCCCGTGAAGACGCGCCGGCCCGCAAGGCCGAAGCCCGCCGTATCTTCGCGCGTGTCCGCGACTCGGGCGATGCCGTCTCCGCCGCCACCGCGGCGCAGGCATTTCGGAACATCGATACTCCGCTTGTCGCGGGTATTGCCCGATGGCAGCAGGCGCTCGCCACTTCCCCCCCGACCTTCGGCGCACATTACGAACTGGCCCAGCTTGCGGAACAGCGCGATGAACTCGACCTTGCCGCTGCCAACTATAAAGCTGCATTCCAGATGCTACCCGCGCGAAAGTCTGTGCTGCTCGATCTCGCCCGCGTGGAGAAGGCCCGGGGCAACCCTGAGGGCATGATGGCTGGGCTGGTCGCCGCCTCTCGCGGTGGCGAAATGCGCGCCGGCGAACTGGCGCGGGAGCAGCTTCCAGATCGTTATCCCTACGTCTACGAATTTCGCGACGCGCTTGAACTGGATCCCGGCAACGTCGCCCTGCATCGGGAACTGGCCTACCTGCTCCTCAAAATGTCGGAAAAAGATCCGGCCTTGCGCGAACAGGCCATCCTCGAGTTCAAATCGATCGTCAACCTCGCGCCCGACGATTTTGTTGCTTCGGCGCAGCTCGGATTGCTCTATCTCGCCGACGATCTTGACTCGCTGGCGATGCCGCTGCTGCACCGTGTGCTCGACCATGCAAACCCGGCAACGGCGAATCGCGTCCGCATGGCTCTCAGGATGCCGTTGGTGCTCGAAGACCGTCAGGCCGTCCCCTCACCGCTCGACCCGCTTCTGCTCGGCCAGCGCAGCTATGATGCCGGTTTCCTGAGGGACGCCAAACGCTACTTCCTCGAAGCACGCGAACAGAATCCTTTTGACGCGATGATCGCACTGAAGCTCGGCTGGACCGAAAATATGCTGCACGATGACGAATCGGCCATCCGCTGGTTCGATATCGCGCGCCAGAGCACCGACCCCGCGATCGCGCAGGAGGCGGATCGCGCCTACCAGAAGCTGCGGCCTGACAACGAACTAATTCGCACCACCTTATGGGTCTATCCGCTCTATTCCTCCCGCTGGAGGGACGTTTTCGGATATGGCCAAATCAAAACGGAGCTTCGCATGCGAAAGCTCCCCCTCCATCCCTATGTCTCGATCCGATTCGTGGGCGACGAGCGGCGTTCGACCGGCGGAGTCGCGCCACAGAACCTTTCGGAAAGCGCGTTTATCCTCGGCGCAGGCATCGCCACGCAATCCTGGCGGGGAGCCATGGCATGGTTTGAGGCAGGCTCTGCCATTGGTTATCTGACCGGGGTGCCTTCCCGGGATTTTCGCGGCGGCGTCTCCTATTCGAAAACTTACGGAGCCTCCATCGCGGCCGAGCACGGCGGATGGTTTCTCGAAACTCTCGGCGATAGCGTGTTCGTCAGCCGTTTCGACGACGACCTGATTAATTACTCCCAGAGCCGCATCGGCTTCACCACTACGTGGGGGCCTTTCAAAGCGCAGCCGTTCTGGACAAATAATGTCACCTTCGATGTGAAGCGGCAATACTGGGCCAACTATGTGGAAACCGGTCCGGGATTCCGCTTCCGGCCGCCGGGCGCTCCGAAATCCTTCTGGGTCACTCTGGGGGCGGTGCGCGGTGCTTATCTGATGAACGAAGGCAATCCATGGCGGCCGAACTTCAACGATATCCGGGCCGGTATCTGGTATGCATTTACGAAATAGCCTTTTATTGGCTGCCTCGCTGTCTTCGTGCTGCTTCGGCGGGACCTTCGCGGTGCTCGGTCCGCAGGCGGGAGCGTGGCCGGCGATTCTCTCCTCCGCCGGCCACCTCCCCGCCCCGGCCGGGTCCGCCGAAATCGTGGTCGCTCCGCCCGGCGCTCCCGCCTCGGCCGATTGGACCAGCAAAGTTCGCAAGGGCACAGCGCTGATCCTCGAAGGCTCCTCGCCTTTGGCTGCGAGCTTCGGCTATCGAGCCCGGACCGATACCGTCTCGATCGTTCATCTGCTCGACGTCCACAACCCATCGCTGCCGATTATCTGGGAGAAAGCCGTCGAGCTCCCGCGCTACGATGTACCGCCGGACGCCCGCGTGTTCGCCAAAGATCGCTGGACCTCCGCGCCTCTCGTCGCCGGCGCTCGGGTCGGTTCGGGTGCAGTTTTGTGGGTCGCAACCTCACCCGGCCAGAAGGGCTACGAGCGCTTTCCCTACCTGATGCAGGCGCTGGCCGATCTCGGGTTTCAACCCGGCGTCCGCACCTCTCATCTGTGGGCGTTCTTCGACTACTCCTATCGCACGCGCGCGGATCCGGATTACCTCGCCGCACACTGGCGCAAAGCCGGAATCGGCGCGCTGCATGTCGCCTCCTGGCATTTCTACGACTCCGACGCGGAGCGCGACGAGTATCTCAAGCGCCTGATCGAGGCTTGCCATCAACATGGGATTCTGGTTTACGCCTGGGTTGAACTCCCGCATGTCAGCCTGAAATTCTGGAACGATCATCCTGAATGGCGGGAGAAGACGGCTCTTCTTCAGGACGCTCAGCTCGACTGGCGCCAGCTCATGAACCTGCAGAACCGCGACTGCGCGGCCGCCGTTCGCGCCGGTCTCAGGCAGATGATCGAACGCTTTGACTGGGACGGCGTCAACCTCGCCGAACTCTATTTTGAATCGCTCGAGGGCGCTGGCAATCCGGCCCGCTTCACTCCCATGAACGACGATGTGCGGTCGGAATTCCGCGCTCACTCGGGCTGGGATCCGATCCAGCTCTGGCGCGACCACACGGATGCCGCATCGCTTCGCCGGTTTCTCGATTTTCGCGCAGGCCTCGCCCAACGAATGCAGGAGGATTGGCTCAACGCCATGGAATCCTTCCGGCAATTTCGCCCCGGCCTCGATGTGGTGCTCACGCACGTCGACGACCGGTTCGATACAGGAATGAAGGATTCGATCGGCGCCGATGCCGCGCGCGTGCTCCCGCTGCTCGACCGGCACTCATTCTCGTTCCTGATCGAAGACCCGGCGACCGTCTGGAACCTGGGCGCCGATCGTTACCCGGAGATCGCGAAACGCTATCGGCCGTTGACGGCCCACCCGGATAAGCTCGCCATCGACATCAACATCGTCGACCGTTACCAGGATGTTTATCCGACGAAGCAACAAACCGGCACAGAGCTGTTCGAGCTCGTGCATACGGCCTCCACGGCATTTCCGCGCGTCGCGCTCTACTTCGAGAACAGCATCCTGAAGCCGGACCTCGGCCTTCTTGCCGCGTCGGCGGCTGTGGTGACGCACTACACGAAGGACAAGCGCCGGATCGCGATCGAATCCCCACGGGATGTGGAACTGGACTGGCCGGCGGACGAAGGTGCGCTGGTCGATGGCAAACCCTGGCCCGCGCAATCGCCGACCAGTCTGTTTCTCCCCGCCGGGTCACACACAATCGAACCTTCCGCAAAGCGCGACGGGATCGCCATTATCGACCTCAACGCGTCCCTGCGCTCCGCCGCGGTCGAATCCGGCAAACGGATCGAGTTCGAATATTCGAGCGACAGCCGCGCCATCGTGCGCTTCGATCGCAAACCGGCCCGCGTGGAAATCGATGGGCAGCGCGCGACCTCCAGCGACAGCACAATTCCGCTGCCACGAGGCACCCACCGCGTAATCGCGGAATAATCACGAGGCAGCGCAGGTTGCTGACGTTGACGACCTGCGGCTGGGGCGAACCCCAGTGTCCTCAGTGTTCCGCTTCGTCGTAATGCCCCACGCGGCGCGCCCAGATATTGCGGAAGCGCACAACGCTATGGTGATCCTGCAGGATAATCGGACCTTCCGCCGGACCCGGCTCATACTTCGGAACCTGTCGATAGATCGTCGGGCCCATTTCTTCCTTATGATTGTGCAGCAGCACGCCATTCAGAAAAACCGTCATCGAGGCTGATTTCGTCCGCTTGCCGTTGGCAAACGCCGGAGCCTCAAAAACGATATCGTAAGACTGCCATTCACCCGGTTTCCGCACCGCGTTCACCAGCGGAGGCCACTGCCCGTACATCGCGCCCGCCTGACCGTCCGCATAAGTCGGGCTCAGATACGAATCGAGGATCTGGATCTCAAACAATCCCATCAGAAAAATGCCGCTGTTGCCGCGATTCTGGCTGGTCCCGGTGACACCCGGGGGTTCCATCCATTCGACGTGTAATTGCACGTCCCCGAACTTCTGCTTCGTCGCAATATCGCCACTGCCGGGAACCACTTCGAAATAACCGTTGGCGACTTTCCACGGCGCCGGGTTCGCGCTGAGCGTGAAAGCCGCCTTGCCGAGCCGCGCCGCGGTCCACTTCGAAAGATCCCTGCCGTCGAACAGAACCACCGCGTCGGATGGCGGCTGGCCGGCCTGCGCCCCTGGCCGCACCACCTTGGGATGCGGCCGAAATGGATCGTGCACATGATACTTCAGGCCGGGCAACAAGGGGGTGTCCAGGAATCCGGCATCCGGATTCTGTTGCGCAATCGCCGCGAAGCTTGCAAACAGAGCTGCCAATAAAAAAAGAAAGGCCGGCTCGGGTTTGCGCATCTTCGTTTCCCTCCCCGAATTCAGGCCCGGTTGGCGTTGTTGCGGCTGACGAAACGCGCGCCGAGCGCTCCACCCGCTGCGCAGGTGCCCACCACAACCGCAAACAGAATCAGCAAAGCCACGAGGAATGTTACCGCCATCAGCGCCGGATCGTTCAGGACCTGCGACACCTGCGGGTCCTGCTTGAACTGCTGAAAAGCGT
>CAWBIS010000007.1:0-3373 GCA_963788485.1 Terriglobia bacterium | reverse complement strand
CTGGGCCGTGACCAAGCAAACGCATCGCGCCGGTGACAAGGGAGCCCGATGGCCAGTACTAAGCATCGTCGTGGCTCTGATGGCTGTCGTGGTCGGAATTGCAGACTTCACGTATCAGGAGTTTCAAGTTTGGACTCCCCGGCAGCGGTGGTACTTCAACGAGTATTCGCTGGCGCATGATTTTCCAACTCAGCGCGGGGACTATTCGTTGCTAACGAAAACTGACCGGGCCGGGCACCGAAGTGTTGCCGGCAACAGCGATGTCGTTCCCGACCTTCGAGGAGGGCATCTTCATCCCGTTTGAACGCTTCAACAGGCACGGCAGCAAGGTACCGTTCAGCTGAATCTTGAAACAGTTCATTACAGCAGTGCCCATAGGAAATACGGTCATCTGGGCATCCGCAGCCGGAGTCGACCTCCAGCCGGTTCATCCGACCCAGAGCTGCGCTCCTCCGCTCGCGACTGCGCCGGCCACGTACGATTCCTGGCTCGTCCGCATAGACGATACCGGCATCCTGATCGAGGAAACATTCCTCGGAATCCCGCCTTCATCAGCCAGTTCGCCAATCGTTTTCACACCCACAGGTGCTCTCCTGCTTACTTCGCCCTCCCCGGACTTTGAGGTCGTGAGCCTCGGCCCCGCGGCATCCGAGGTCTCACTGAGCTGCATTGGGAATGCCGCGACTTTAGCCAACATGGCGCTGGCTCCGAACGAAATCGTGAGTCTTTTCGGATCCGGCCTCATATCGCCGCTATCCGGCCGCGCCCAAACGAGGCGCAACGGATCCTATCCCTTCGAACTTGCCGGCGCCCAGGTCACATTCGACGGTGTTGCGGCGCCGCTTCTTTATGCAAGTCCCGGCCAGATCAACCTGATCACCCCGCGAGCCCTGCAGGGCAGGACGTCCACCCACATCTGCGCTTCAACGAATGGCATCGCGACGAACTGCATGGACATGCCGGTGCTGCCGGCCGCGCCGGGCATATTCGCCTCAGGCCTGATCAGCGATGTTCCGATCAACTACGCGATTGCTTTGAATCAGGACAACACCATCAACTCGGCAAATAATCCCGCAGCCGCAGGTTCCATTGTGTCGTTGTTCGTGACCGGGCTCGGCGCGGTCACACCACCGGTTCCCGACGGCGAAATTACACCCTGGCCCTCACCGGCGCAGGATTTGAACGTCCGGGTCGCCTTCGAATGGCCGACAAGC
Organism: Terriglobia bacterium; assembly: GCA_963788485.1. Taxonomy (GTDB): domain Bacteria; phylum Acidobacteriota; class Terriglobia; order Bryobacterales; family Bryobacteraceae; genus BOG-234. The sequence goes on along the minus strand of CAWBIS010000007.1, from coordinate 2,159 downwards.
GAAACGTTTTTCGATGTTTTTCCTCAGATTCTCTACGCCGGCCCCGCTCCATTTGAGGTGGAAGGGTTGGGTCAGATCAATGTCATCGTGCCATCAACGCCACAGGATGCCGGTTTCATCTTTGGCGGTCCCTACATCTTCGTCGACGTCATCTCGCAGGATGGAAAGACCACTTATTACAGCGCGCCAGCCGTGATCTGGATTCAATAAGGTTCACTATCGAACTCTTACCAGTTCGCCATCGCGTCTTCGAAAAGCCGGGCCAGTTCTTCCGGCCCGGCCGGGCGAGGCGATAACTTCGTCACCCGGTGCTGCGGCAAAGTGCCTTCAACGAGCGCGGGAATGTCCGACGAATCGTACCCGAGCTCGCGCAGGCCGCTCGGGATCCGCAGGTCGCGCATAATGCCGATGAGGCAATCGGACAGAATCTTCCCTGCGTCTTCCCCGCGCGCGCCGCCCACATCGGCTCCAAGAACCTCCGCGGCTTTCAGATGACGCTCGGGACACGAGGGCCCGGTGAAGCGGAACACGGCCGGAGCGTTCAAGATCACCGATATGCCATGCGGCACCATCGGATGATCCACGACCTCATAGCCGTGCGCCCGGTAATTCTTCACCAGACCCGCCACCGGATAGGACATTCCGTGCGGCAGATGCACTCCCGCATTGCCAAATCCTATGCCGGCGTAAGATGCCGCCAGCAGCATGTTGCCGCGGGCCTCATCGTCACATGGATCGGCGACCGCTCGCCGCAGATACTTCGATGTGAGCCGCAGCGCTTCCATGCTCCACAGATCGCTGATCGGATTCGAACCCTGATATGCGGGGCGCAGAACAGGCCGCTCCGGCCGGGGGCGTTCGCCGAAGGGCAGGGCGGTCCACGATTCAATCGCGTGGCACAAAACGTCCAGACCGGACGAGGCCGCAACCATCGGTGGAAGCGTTCGTGTATTGTCGGGATCCACGATGCCGAGGGTGGGTTTCAAACGCCGGTGCGCAATCCCGGTCTTGGCGCGGAGCGGCTTGTAATCGAAAATGGAAACGCCAGTGGTTTCGCTGCCGGTGCCCGCGGTGGTGGGAATCGCGATCAACGGCTTGACAGGACCCGGCACGGGTTTGCCCTTGCCGATCGGCGGGTTCACATAATCGAGGAAATCCGCGGGCCAGCAGCTGTAGAGGTTGGCTGCTTTGGCGGTGTCGATGGTCGACCCTCCTCCGACGGCCAGCAGCGCATCGTAATCCCCATCTGTCGCGAAGCGGATCGCATCCTGCAGAGACTCTTCCGTCGGCTCGACGCGCACCCTGTCGAAGACCGAAAACCGGACTTTGTTGTTCTCGAGGGATTCGAGCGCGGTCGCAACGGGACGCAGGTTGCGCAGGTTGGGATCGGTGAAAACCAGAACGTGCTTCGCGCCAAGATCGGCCAGGTCCGCACCCACTTCGCGAGTCGCGCCGGCGCCGAAACGAATAGCGGACGCGGCTGTTTCGAATGCATATTCCCGGAGCATCAGTTGATATACTCTCAAACCGGAGATGGCGACCATGAAAAAAACTGCGGGGCTTCTCTTCTTATTTGCTTTTTGTCTGATGGCAGCCGATTTCTGGCAGAAGCCTTATACGGAATGGAGCGACAGGGACCTCACGAAGATGATGACCAATTCGCCCTGGGCGAAGTCCGACAGCGTTTCGATCGGCGGCCCTCCGGGAGGCGGCGGTGCGCCGATGCCCGCGGGCGGCGGTGGAGGATTCGGCGGAGGCGGAGGCAGAGGAGGGCCGCAAGGTGGCGGGGGCCGTGAAGCAGACGACTCCGGGGCGGCGCTGAGCCGTGCGGTTGATATAGTGGCGCGCTGGCAATCCGCGTTGCCGATCAGGCAAGCCTTCGTGCGCCTCAAATACGGCGCCGAGGCGGACAAATCCGCCGACGCCCAAAAAGTCCTCGAGGAAGGGGCAAAGCCTTATGAGATCGTCCTCTCCGGCCCGATGCAGGCTCTCCTGAAAGGCAAGCCCGACGATCTCGCCAAAGAACTCAGCGACGTGACGTTCCTGTCGTCCAGCCGGACGGGCGCGATGAAGCCGACTCAGATCGAGGTCGGCCGAAACCCGAAATCCATGGATGTCCTGTTTGCCTTCTCTCGCGCGATGCCCTTCACGGCCGAAGA
>CAWBIS010000006.1:0-3565 GCA_963788485.1 Terriglobia bacterium | reverse complement strand
GTCGGCGGCCAGCATTACGGCCGAGCCGCGATGGCGTACGACGCTGCGTTTCATCTTCCAGCCCGTCTTGTCCTCGGCCTCGTCTTCCGTAACGCGGAACAGACCGCAGCTATAGACTTCCTTCGTTGAAGTGATTTTCATGGAATGATTTTTATTGGGGCGCCTTCGAGCCCTCGGGCTGTACGACCTGGAATGTGCCGATCTTCTCCAGCGATTTTTGAATCTTCGATGCGTCGCCGACCACCACGATCGTATCGGCCTCGGGCGCGATGTATTTCTTCGCCGCCGCCTCGATCTGATCCGGCTCGACCGAGTTGATACGCGTGGTGTAAGTCTCCAGATAGTTTTTCGGCAGGTTCATGATTTTGATCTGCGCGAGTCTGTCGACGAGGCCGCGCTGGGGCTCCATGCCGAGCAGGAAAATGCCGTTGCCATAGCTCTTGGCGTCGGTCAGTTCCTGTTTGTCGACCGGCTCCTTCGCTATCCGGTCGAGATGTTCGAGTATGCCCTGCAGCGCATCGGCCGCCACATCGTTCCGGACCTGCGTGACCGTGGAGAAATTGCCGCCATCGGCCAGCGCACTGACTTCGGTGTGCACGTCGTAAGCGTACCCGCGCTTCTCCCGGATATCGAGAAACAGGCGGGAGCTCGGACCACCGCCCTCGATGACGGAGGCGATGTTTTCGGGGAAGAATGCCGGATCGTTGTAAGTAGCGGCGATTCGGCCGATGCGCATGTCCGCCTGAACCGAGCCAGGCCGGTCGACCAGCACGAGTTGACGCTTCGATTCCGGAGCCCGGGGAGACGTGTAAGGCGGCACGGCCTTCTGTTGCCACGATCCGAATTCGTCCGTAATCGCTTTGAGCAGCTCCGGCCGCGCCGGAAGCTTGCCGACCAGAATAAGATATGCATTGTTCGGCACGAGCAAGGTGTCGCGAAAATCCACGAGCGTCTGCTGACTCATTTTGTCGATCGCATCCGCAGTGGGCCCGACATGGGCGTACGGAGCATCGCCGAAAATCAGTTTGCGGTACTCTTCGTTCGCTACATAACCGGGCTGCGAATGCTGCACCAGCAGTTGCTGCTTGCGATTCTGCTTGTGCAGTTCCAGCTCGCCGGCGGGGAAAACCGCGTTGCGCGAGATGTCGGAAATCAGCCTCAGCATGCCGATGGCGTTTTCCGAAAGTACACTGGCATTGATGGACAACGAGTCGGCCCCCGTCGAGGCATTCAAAGTCCCGCCGAGACTGTCCAGTTCCTGGGCGATCTGCTGATAGGTTCGGGTCGTCGTCCCCTGCATCAGCATGGAACCGACGCTGGCCGCGAGGCCCGGAATGTCCTTCGGATCGCGCTTGTTGCCGGCGAGGAAGACGAGTTGCGCGGTCACGAGAGGCAGTCTCCCGTCCTCGGCGAGGATCACGGTCAGCCCATTCGGCAATTTCGTTTCAAAAACGGGCGGCAGCTTGTACGGACGCGGTTCCGGAGAAACCGGCGGTTTGGAGAGATCCACGGTCTGCGCCACTGCGGGAAGGGCCGCCAGTATCGCCAGGACGACAGAATGTTTCACTTCTTATCCTCCTTCGGTGCGGTCGGCTTCGGCGCCGCAGGAGCGGGCGGGGCCGGCTGAATCAGCAGTACGTCGCGGCGCGTTGCCGTCAGATACTTCTTCGCGGCCGCCTGGATCTGCGGTGAGGTCACCTTGAACAAATTGGTGAAATCCTGGTCCACCATTTCCGGCTTGCCGTCCAGCAATTCATATTGGCCGAGCAGTCGCGCACGCGCCAGCGAGCTCTGCATGCCGCTGACTTTGCTGAAGCGCAGCACGGCTTTGACCCGGGCAAGTTCCTGCTCGTCGACTCCATCCCTCGCGACGCGGTCGACCTCTTCCTGGACCTCATTCACAATCTGCTGCGGACTGAAATTGGGTTTGTACAGGACGAAGGCCGCATACTCGCCGGGGTCTTTGAAATCGTTCAGGCCCTCGAAAGGCCATCCCAGGCTCGCTTCGAACTGAATCAGCGTTTGTTTTCCCTTGACCAGGTCGAGCTGCATGCGTGAACTCTCGCCGCCGGTGAGAACGGCGTCCAGCATGCCGATCGCGTACCATTCGTCCGAATGCCTTTTCGGCGCGGGCCAGCCGATTACCGCGCCTGGGACGCGCGCGTGCTGATCGGCGACCGTTTCCGTCTTGCCCTGAGTGCGCACAGGTTCGGTCATGTCCGGTCGCGCGGGTTGTGGCTGCGCGGGAATGTTGCCGAAGTACTGCTCGACCATCTTCTTTGCTTCGGAAGGGTCGAAATCGCCGGCAATCACCAGCACCGCGTTGTTCGGCGCGTAGTAAGTCCTGAAAAACTTTGTGACATCGTCGACGCTCGCCGCTTCGAGGTCCTCGAACGACCCGATGAGGGAATGCGAGCTCTGGAAATTGCCGAAGACCAGCGCGGGCCAGGTATCGATGATGGCGGTGTTGTACGCTTCATTGTCGAAACGCAGCCGGCGCTCCTGTTTGACAGCCTCCTGCTGGTCCTTGAGATTTTCGGCGGTGACCGCGAGGCTGCGCATGCGGTCCGATTCCAGCCAAAGGGCGAGACCGAGCTTGTTGGAGGGCATGGTCTCGAAGTAGTCCGTGTAATCGGGGTGAGTCGAGCCATTCATCTCACCCCCATTTGCCTGGATGTACTTGAAATGCTCGCCCTTTTTGACGTTCGCGGAACCTTCGAACATCATGTGCTCGAAGAGGTGCGCGAAGCCGGTACGGCCTTTTTCTTCGGAGCGCGAACCGACGTCATAGATCAGATAGACGGCGATCACTGGAACCGCGGTATCCCGCGAAAGCACCACGCGCATTCCGTTCCGCAGTTTGTATTTTTCGAAGGGAATGTGGAAGTCCGAATCGCTTGCCGCGAAGGCCAGTGAGGCCGCGGCGCAAAGTGCCAACGCTAGTCGTGCCGGTTTTCGCATAGTCTTGTTCCCGGAATGTACGCAGCGATGAAACGGGATGTTCCGCCGATCGGCTACTTTTTTGAGTATATTCAGTCCAGGTCGGCGAAGAGATCTTGCAGCGGGATTTGAATGGGCGCGCCGGGGATTGCGAGAATTCCGCTCTCCGGCGAGACAAAGCCTTCGCGGGTGCAAACAAAAGCCTGGCGCCTGGCCGGATCGAATAACCAGATGGCCGGGACTCCCATAGCCGTGTAATCCTCCACCTTTTCCTGGTAGTAGCGGAGCCGGTCTTCCGGCGAGATCACTTCGATGCAAATCAGAGGCGGGTGCGTGATGATGCGTTCGATCGGCTGTTCGCGCGAGATCACGCAGACGTCGGGAACGCGGATTCTCGTCGCGCCCACCCTGACGCGCTGTTCCACCAATGCGCGAATGTTCCATTCACGCCCTCGATTACGGAGCCACGCTGCCACTGCGCTCTGCAGATTGCTGTGATCGTATTCGCCCAGATTACGTTCCACCAGCTCCCCGTCGACGAGTTCCCGATCGGGCTCGTAGCTCGTCGCGAGGTACTCTTCCACCGAAATCAGGGTCGCCGTCGCCATCACTCGCCTCGTTTCAG
>CAWBIS010000005.1:0-80902 GCA_963788485.1 Terriglobia bacterium | reverse complement strand
GAAGCCGTAGGCCATGGTCTTGAGGCCGATTTCAACCGCAAGGGCGTATCCGCGTTCAGCGGGCGCATCGGCCAGCAGGTGGCAAGCCCGCTTTGCACGGTGGTCGACGACGGCACCATCGGCGGACGCCGCGGTTCCTTGAACGTCGACGACGAAGGCAACGAAACCCAGCGAAACGTGCTTATCGAGAACGGCATCCTGCGCGGTTATCTGCAGGACAAACTCTCCAGCCGCATCACCAGATCGAACGCTACCGGCAACGGGCGGCGCGAAAGTTATGAGCACATCCCCATGCCACGCATGACGAACACCTTCATGCTGGCGGGGGAAAGCGATCCGGCCGATATCATCCGCTCCGTGCCGCGCGGCCTCTACTGCGCCAATTTCGGCGGCGGTCAGGTCGACATCACCAGTGGTAACTTCGTGTTCTCCGCCTCGGAAAGCTATCTGATCGAAGACGGCAAACTAACGCGCCCGGTACGCAACGCCACGCTCATCGGCAACGGCCCCGAGGCCATGAAATATGTCAGCATGGTCGGCAACGATCTGAAGCTGGACGAAGGCGTGGGCGTTTGCGGCAAGGAAGGCCAGAGCGTTCCTGTGGGCGTCGGCATTCCAACCGTTCGCATCGACCGCATGACGGTCGGGGGAACCGCTTGAATTTTGAGCAGCTGCCTGCAATAGCCCAGGACGCGATTCGCCAGGCGCTGGCCGCCGGCGCGACCGACGCCGAGTGCACCATCGCGGAAGGCGACGAATTCTCTGCCAACGTCCGCATGGGCGAACTGGAAACTCTCAAGGAAGCCGGCTCCCGCGGCGCGGGACTGCGCGTGCTGATCGGCAAGCGCATGGGCGCTTCGTATACATCGGATCTCACGCCCGAAGGCATCCGCCAGATGGTCGGTTCGGCCATCGATCTCGCCGCGCTGACGACGGAAGATCCGTATGCGGGGCTGCCCGAACCCGAAGAACTCGGTTCGCTGCCGGGCGATCTGCAACTATTCTCGGACGAGACCGCGGAGTTCCCGACCGAACGCCGAATAGAGATGGCGAAGCGCGCCGAAGCCGCCGCTCTCGCGGTGGATCCGCGCATCACCAATTCCGAAGGCGCGTCGTTCGATTCGAGCGTCAGCGGACGCGTCTTCGCCAATTCCCGCGGATTTCTTGGGTCGTACCGGACCAGCTACTGTTCCGTTTCGGCCGTTCCGGTGGCGACTCAGAACGGCAGCATGGAGCGCGATTACTGGTACAGTACCGCGCGCAACTACAAGGGCCTCGAGGATGCCGAGACCATCGGACGCAAAGCCGCCGAGCGCGCCATCCGGCGTCTGGGCGCGGTGAAGGTGGAAACGCAGCGCGCGCCCGTGATCTTCGAACCGCGTATTGCCAGAGGTCTGCTGGGGAACATCTTCGATGCGGTCGATGGACGCGCCATCTATCGCCGCGCGTCGTTTCTCGCCGGGAAGCTGGGCGAGCAAGTGGCGAGCGAAAGAATCACCATAATCGACGACGGCACCATCCCCGGGCTCTTCGGATCGTCTCCCTTCGACGACGAAGGCGTGCCCACGCGCCGCACGCCGGTCATCGAACGTGGCGTACTGAAGAGCTATCTTCTGAACGCCTACACCGCCCGTAAACTCAATCTGAAAACCACCGGCAACGCCGCCCGCGGAATCACGGGCAATGCCGGCATCGGCCACGGCAACTTCTTCCTCGAAGCGGGCGAACGTTCTCAGGAAGAGATCATTCGCGGCGTCAGGAACGGATTTTTCGTGACCGAATTGATTGGCAGCGGTGTCAATACCGTTACGGGAGACTACTCGCGCGGCGCCGTCGGCATGTGGATCCGCGACGGCGAACTCGCGTTTCCCGTCTCCGAGGTCACCATCGCCAGCACACTGCAGGAAATGCTCAACGGCATCGCCGAAATCGGCAACGATCTGGAATTCCATAGCTCCATCTCCGCTCCCACCATCAAGCTCGGAGAGATGACCATTGCCGGACGTTAAGATTTCGCCCGCGAGCATTGTCATCGGGCTCGCCATGATTCTGATTCTGGGCGCCTTCAGCTGGCTCACTTTCGGACCCAAACCTCCGCCTCCGCCTCCGCCGGTGCTCACCGAGGAAGCGAAACGGTATCTGGGCAATCTGGCGCTGAGCGACGTTCACATGCAGGCGTCCGAAAGCATGGTGAATCAGCGCGTCGTCGAGATCCTGGGAAACATCGCCAACAACGGGAACAAGGTCGTGAAACTGGCCGAAGTCACCTGCATCTTCCGCGATTACAGCGCCACCGAGGTCAAGCGGGAAAGGGTCACGATCGTGGGCGCTGCGGGGACCGTGCTGGCTCCCGGCGCTTCAAAACCGTTCCGTCTCGCCTTCGACGATATTCCGGAGACCTGGAATCAGATGCTGCCGACGCTGGTAATCGCTCAAATCCAGTTCGCTCAGGGCAGCTGATCGGCGAGTCCGGCGAGCATTCCCCCGCTTGACGGATCCAATCCAAGGTCGGGCGCGAGCCGCGAAGCCCATGTCATCGCCGCCTCCGCCTCGTTTCCGAGTTTCGCGTAGATGGCGGCAAACTCGGCGCGGCGATCTTCCCGCGTGAATGTTTTCGCGGGATCTTTCGAATAACGGCCTGCCGTCTGATCGTCGAGAGCAGTGCGCAGGTCCGATTCGCTCGGCTGCAAGCCGAACCACGATGCGATCTCTCTGAGCTTTGCTTCCGGCTGCTCGCAAATCGCTTCGCCATCGATAATCAGGACATTTTCGCGGCGGGCATCATGCAGAAGTTTCTGGAGCAGAACGCCGTTGGTCAGCCACAGGTACGCGGCGGCATGGCCGTCGTCCATCGTCTCCGGATGCATCTGGGCGAGAGGTGAAGGCGCAACATCCTGCGCCGCGATTGCGGCCCTGCGCCGGACCCACGTCCGCCGCTCGCCGGTCTTGAGACAGGCCAGAAGAAACAGACGAAGCTCCAGCCCCAGAAATACAGACTTCCCCATACCGCTCGATGCCATCAGAGTGCCCCCCAACGCGTTGCACTGATCCGCCAGTTTCGCGATCACGGTGCCGGAAGGATTATATTCGCGCGCCAGAAGCTGTACGCATACGCGCGCCAGGTCGCGCAGATCCGCTGCAGCTTCGGCATGCCCGCGTTCTCGATTCATCTCCGCCAGTTGCGTGATAATGAACGGCTCCTTGAGCACAAAGGCGCCTGGGAGAAGCTCCAGATATCGTGCCAGCAGCGTGGAGCAGCAGTAAGCGATGTGAAAAATAAATCCCACGCGTCCCGGTGGAGCGTTTTGGTAGTGATCGCGTACTTCGGGGATGCCGCAGAGAATCTTTTTGGCTCGCGGCTTTTGCTGCATCCGATGATCCAGAAAGGAAGATCGCCGGTAGATATCGAGCCCCGCCTCGACGAAGGCAATCGACGGTGGCCGATGCGAAAGCATCAGCTCCGCGGGATAGAAATCGGGCGAGTCAAAGATCGCATCCAGCGAACGCCTGCCCGAAAACAGGCGCGTGTACCACGGCATCGCGGAATTCGCCATGACCTATATTCAACACTGTAGGGAAGGCTCGCCGCCCAAATGAACTGGTACCAGACTCTTCGCGCGATCTTCGTCAACCGCATCCGCCTGCTGGAGGAACTTGGTGCAAAGACGCCCCGCATCGGCCGCGCCGCTTTCGGCCGCCTCAGCGTGGTCCTGGTGAACAGTCCCGAACTGGTCCCGGAGGTTCTGATCGAGCGTGCCAACGATTACCAGAAAACCGGCGTCCTGCGAGACCTGGCCCGTCCGCTGCTGGGCGATGGACTGCTCGTAAGCGAAGGCGAACAGCACCGCGAACGGCGCAAACTGGTCGCGCCCGCCTTCGCGCACCAGCGCGTCTCGAAATACGCGGCCGTCATGCGGGAACATGCGCGTGCCTCTCAGTCCGCGTGGACGGAAGGTCAGCAACTCGACATCGCCCAGGAGATGACGCGGCTGACCCTCGGCATTGTGGGCAAGACCCTGTTCGACGTCGATCTGCTGGATCGCGCGGCCACGCTGGGACGAGACATCGCCACTTTGCAGGACGCGCTCATTCTGCAGATGCGCCTGCCCTTTCGCCTGCCCGTGAGAGGAAGGAACCAGGCGGCGGTCACGCGCCTGAACGAGACGGTTTACCAGATGATCCGCGATCGGCGCGCGAGCGGCGTCGACAACGGCGATGTATTGTCGATGCTGCTGCTGTCGAAGGATGAAGAGTCCGGCGAGCACCTCACCGACGAGCAGGTGCGCGACGAAGCCATGACTCTGTTTCTCGCGGGACACGAAACCACCGCGCAGGCGATGGCGTGGTCCTGGTATCTGTTGACGAAGCATCCCGAACATTTCGACCGGCTGCGGCGCGAAGGCATGCCCTTCGCGCTGCAGGTGATGAAGGAGTCGATGCGCCTCTATCCGCCCGCGTTCCTGCTGGCAAGAGCGCCGGTGCGCGACACATCCATCGACGGTTTTCCGGTCCATAAGGACGATGTCGTTTTCATCGCGCCCTGGCTGCTGCACCGTGATGCCCGGAATTTCGAAGATCCGCTGCGCTTCGATCCCGACCGCTTTCTTCCCGAACGCGAGGCCCGGCTGCCGCGATTCGCTTACATGCCGTTCGGGGGCGGCAGGCGCATCTGCATCGGCAATCAGTTCGCGTTGATGGAAGGCCAGATTATCCTCTCCACCATCGCCGCGGAGACAGGTATGGATCTGATTTCCCGCGAGCCCATCGGGTTGAAACCGCTCATCACGCTGCACCCGAAAAACGGCCTGGTCGTCAGAATCCACCGGCGCGCCTGATGGCAGCGACCACCTCGTCGGGCGCATCCAACTGCAGCCAGTGCCCCGTGCCTGGCACTACGATATGTTCTCCCCGCGTCGACAGCCGGGCATCGTGTTCGTGCTCGTTCCGCTCGACCTCATTCGCGCCGCCCGCCGACAGCACAATCAACGGCAAATCCCCCATCGGCTGTCCTTCCTGAATCTGCCGGACGCTCACCGGCAGCTTCTCCAGCGAATCGGCCATGGCTTCGAAACAGCGCGGCTCGCTCCAGTGCGCGGCGGTCGCGGGCCAGAGTTCCGGCGGCATCTTGCGAACCTCGCCCGTGAGCCTCTCCATAACCCCCGCCCCGTTTCCGGCCGACGCCCGGGCTGCCAGTTTGGGAATCATTCGGGAACCGCCGAGTAACAGCTTGAGCGCGAGCTTGACCACCCCCATATGCGCGAGGAAAGCTCCGCGCCGCGACAGCGCGACTCCGCGCGCCAGCATCTTCTTTCGCGCCGGGCTCGCGTGAATCCACTCCGCCCGGCAGACCGGATCGACCAGAACCATCCCGCCTACGCGCGTGGGAAAGTTCTGCTGGAAGACGCGCGCGATCAGGCCGCCAAATGAATGCCCCACCAGGATGAAAGGCGGATCGAGCTTCAGCGTTTCGAGCAGCATGGCCAGTTCCTGCGCCGCGCCAAGCGCCGTCGGACGGCACGGCGCACGGCTCCAGCCGAATCCCGCGCGATCGTAGCTCACGACGGTCGTGAATTGCGCCACCCGATCCCGCACCAGCGCCCAGCTGATGGAACTTGCCGCTATCCCCGCCTCAAGCACAACCGCCGGACCACCGCGGCCGCGGATATCCACGTGGATCTGGCGTCCAGCCATGTCGACGATGCGCCCGGGTGGCGAAATCTTCACAAGCTAATCTTCACAAGCCCCGACCAGTCGCGCTACCATGGCGGTGTTTGAACGACTATCTGCTTTCCATCTTCCTCGGTATTGTCGAGGGCCTCACGGAGTTTTTGCCCGTCAGTTCGACCGCGCATCTGCGCATCTCGGAAGCGCTGCTGCACGTGGATCTCGGCGACGGCTACTGGAAAATGTTTTCGATCGTGATCCAGCTCGGTGCGATCCTTTGCCTGCCCATCTATTTCTGGAACCGGATCATGAATTTTCTCGCCACGTACCCAGGGGGATCGGACGGCCGGAAGACCGCCATCACTCACCCGCTGGGCCTGACGCTGGTCGCGTTCGTCTGCACCGCGGCGCCTTCTTTTCTGCTGACGAAGGTGATCGGCAAACATCTGGAAAGCCTGGTGCTGATGGCGAGCGCGCTGATCGCCGGCGGCATCGTGATGTGGATCGTGGATGCGTTTTTCGGCAGGAACAAAGGCGAAACAAAGTATTCGGCGGAGCAGGAAGTCGAACGCATGAGCCTGCCGCAGGCTGTCTGGATCGGCCTGTGCCAGGTCCTTTCCGCCGTGTTCCCCGGGACGTCGCGCTCGATGGTGACCATCGCCTCCGGCCAGGTTACAGGGTTGTCACGGACCGCCGCGCTCGAATTCTCTTTCCTGTTATCGATTCCGACAATGATCGCAGCGACTGGTTACGATTTGTTGAAAGCGCTGAAGGGGCCCGATCGCGTGGCGATCGATTCGCACGGCTGGATGTTGCTGGCCATCGGGTTCGTTATTTCGTTTATCGTGGCCTACGTGGTGGTGGCCTGGTTCATGCAGTGGGTGCGCAATCGCGGCTTTGTACCGTTTGCGGTTTACCGGATAGCGGTCGGCGCGGGCGTGCTGGTCTGGGTCCTGGGCGGCGCGCGGTAATACGCGAGACTGTCCTGATCCACCCTGCCCGTAACTTACAGAATACAAGTTCCTCGGACCGCCCCGGTTGCCACCGTTGCCGTCGCGCATTGCACGATATTGCACGACGGACCCTTTGCGGAAGACTACCAGACTGTCTCGATGTTGGAAGCCCGGATAAGCCGGTCGCGACTGATGACCGGTACGCGGAAACGAACAGCCGTCGCGGCGACGATACGGTCCGGCATGGGAGGCCGGAAGTCGCTGCTTCTCGACGAGGTAAACGATTTCCGCCAGGCTGATCGGGGATAGCCCAATGACGTGGCCCGCGCTCGCTGCTTCATCCATGAAAGTTTGAGCACGGTCTGACAGCCGGGGATTCTTCAGCAAGTACCACAGGGCGGTGTGGGTGTCACGCTATGCCGACGATCATCAGAAATCAGAGCGCGGGAAATTGGCGAACATCTCGCGCCGGTTCTGATCGATCTCGGCTTCTGTAGGGCCTGGCCCGTATTTTTCCAGCAATCCATACGCAGATTTTTTGGGCGCTAAAGGCTGTTCAGGCGCTGATTGCAAAATCTTCTCCACGGCTTCGCGCACGAGAGCATCGGACGAAACACCTCGGGCCTGCGCTATCGCGGCCAGGCGCGCCTCTTCCTGAGGTTGAAGCGGCAAAATAACCGTCATATACCCTCCCCTATTTTAACGCGGCCAATTCACATCAAAACCCTTTGTGCTTCAAACGGTGTTACCGCCACGGATGCCCCTGCGCGGCTCAAAAACCCACTATTCTGTTCGCTTCTCTCAAGGATCGCTCAGGATGCGTTTTTCCCCTGGATGCAGAAATCAAGGCGATCTCGACCCGGTGGGGGATTGTTCCGGTAGCGGCTCGGGTTTGACAACGATCTCCCCGTCCCATGATCCGGCTGCCTCCAGTTCGGCAGCAATCGCTCGGGCATCGTCCCATTCCCATTTGCCGGTGGTCTGGCGGCGGAGTTTCCGGTTTAGCGTTCCTGAAGCAACGATGGGGCACTCACATCGCTTCCAGCCTCGCTTGCGTTCGTCGAATTCGGTGGATTGATGGTCTTCGGGATTCCCGGCTTTGCAGTCGCGGCGGTGGCGGCGATAGAGACTTAGCGCCACGCGCTGATTCTTCAGCGCGTTGCACGATATTGCACGACGGAGGCTGTTGAAAACGCCGTAAACGACTGAAAAATTATGATGGCGGAGAGGGGGGGATTCGAACCCCCGGTAGAGCTTTAGACCCTACGACGGTTTAGCAAACCGCTGCTTTCGACCACTCAGCCACCTCTCCGGTTCGTTGACGGTCGAGCCAACGTCAAAATGGTAGCATGTGGTGAATCGCGGTGCCGAAGCACACGGATGCGATAAAATCGGGGAACGTGCACCCGTAGCTCAGCTGGATAGAGCGTTTGCCTCCGGAGCAAAAGGTCAGAGGTTCGAATCCTCTCGGGTGTACCAGCTAACCCAGTTTCCTCAACAGATTGCGCGGAATCCCACCGGCCCTTGTGTCCAGATGCTGCCGGCGGAAAAAGTTGCCGCTGTCCCTTATACTAGGTTCCTGAGGAGAACCCATGATTGAACTCCGAGTCAACGGCGTCGTCCGCAAATTCGAGGGCGACCCGGATATGCCTTTACTCTGGTATCTTCGCGACGAACTGGACCTCACGGGCACCAAATTCGGGTGCGGTATGGGGCTTTGCGGCGCCTGCACCGTGCACGTAAATGGCACCGCGACGCGCGCCTGCCTGACGCCGCTCCGCAACGCGGCAGGCAAAGAAATCACTACCATCGAAGGCCTCAGCAAGACTCACGAGCATCCTCTGCAAACCGCCTGGAAGCAGGCCAACGTTCCCCAATGCGGATACTGCCAGAGCGGCCAGATCATGCAGGCCGCATCCCTGCTCAGGCAGAAGCCAAAGCCTACCGACAAAGATATCGACGATGCGATGGCAGGCAATATCTGCCGCTGCGGAACCTATCAGCGCATCCGCGCCGCAATCAAGTCCGCCGCGGGGGTGAAAGCATGAGCGCGAATAACGGCAGCCGGGTGTATCTGGTCAACAGGCGTGGTTTTCTGGGTACGGTCTTTTCCGCCGGAGCTCTTGTCATTGGCGCCAAACTGCTCCCGCAGGATGCCGCAGCCGCGGAAGTCAATGCTGGAAAGCAGGCGTGGTGGCCCTCGGTCTACCTCAGCGTGCAGCCCGACAACACGGTTGTGATCGTGGCGCACCGCTCGGAAATGGGCACCGGCATACGCACCGCGCTGCCCATGGTCGCCGCAGACGAACTCGATGTGGAGTGGAGCCGGGTGCGTATCGAACAGGCGCTCGGCGACAAGAAATACGGCGACCAGAACACCGACGGATCGAATTCGATCCGCAGTTTCTACGATCCGCTGCGCACGGCCGGCGCTACCGCGAAAGCAATGTTGATTGCCGCGGCTGCCGCAAAATGGGGCGTTCCGGCCGGCGAATGCAGGGCAGCTAACGGAATCGTCACGCACAGCGGTCCTTCGGCCAAATTGTCGAAGGCGACTTATGGTGAACTGGTTGCGCTGGCGGCACAACAGCCGGTGCCGAAGCCGGGCACGCTGCAGTTCAAGACTCCCGCCGAATATCGCTATATCGGCAAGGGCGTGCCGATTACCGATCTCGACGATCTGGTTTCGGGGCGCGGCGTATTCGGCATGGACGCCAAAATGCCGGGAATGGTGTACGCGTCCATTGAGCATCCGCCCGTGGTTGGCGCGGTAGTGAAGTCGGTAGATGATTCCGCAGCGTTGCAGGTACGCGGAGTGAAGCAGACGCTCCAGATCGAAAAGTACAAGGGACCGTATCAGTTTCAGCCGCTGGGTGGCGTTGCGGTCATCGCGGACAACACCTGGGCGGCGATGCAGGGGCGGAAAAAGCTGAAGGTGGAATGGGACCTCGGCCCCAACGCGAGCTACAATTCCGATGCGTTCCGGGCGCAGTTGACGGCTACTGTGAGGAAACCCGGCAAGGTAGCTCGCAACGCCGGCGATGTGGAGAAGGCGTTCGCGAGCGCCGCGCAGACGCATGAGGCCGAATACTACACACCTCATCTGGCGCATGCGCCGATGGAGCCGCCGGCCGCCGTGGCCGAGTACCGGGATGGCAAAGTCGAAATCTGGACCGCGACCCAGAATCCACAGGCGGTGCAGGATACGGTTGCCCAGGTGATGGGAATCAAGGCGGAGGATGTCGCGTGTCACGTGACCCTGCTGGGCGGCGCGTTCGGACGCAAGTCGAAGCCGGATTACGCGGCGGAAGCGGCGGTGTTGTCGAAGAAACTCGGCAAGCCTGTGAAGGTAGCGTGGAGCCGCGAAGACGACATCCATCACGACTTCTATCACTCCGTGGCCGCGATGTACATGAAAGCGGCGGTGGACCAGAACGGCAGACCGACGGCCTGGTTGCAGCGCAGCGCGTTTCCGCCGATTTTTTCCACCTTCGACGGGACGAGCACCTATGGCGATCTCGAGATGACCATGGGATGGAACGACGTTCCCTTCGACATCCCGAATCAGCGGGCGGAAAACGGCGAAGCCACGGCGCACGTGCGCATCGGCTGGATGCGCAGCGTGGCGAATGTTTATCACGCCTTCGCGGTACAGTCATTCCTCGATGAACTGGCTGCGGCGGCGAACCGGGATCGGATCCAGTTTTACCTCGACGTACTTGGGCCTGCGCGCGTGGTCGATCCGGGTCCGAGCTTCGCGCAGACGTCGGCCAAATATCCGCTGGAAACCGGCCGGCTGCGCAAGGTCGTGGAAACGGTTGCGGAGAAGTCCGGCTGGGCTTCAAAGAAATCCGCGCCGGGGCATGCGTATGGCTTTGCGGCTCACTGGAGCTTCCTCACCTACGTGGCTACGGTGGTGGAAGTCAAAGTGGACTCCCAGGGGAAGGTGACGATTCCGCGGGTGGACATTGCGGTGGATGCGGGCCAGGTGATTCATCCGGATCGCGTGCGGGCCCAATTCGAAGGCGCCGCGGTATTCGGGACCAGCATCGCCATGCTGGGAGAGATCACGGCGAAAGACGGCCGCATCCAGCAATCCAATTACAACGATTACCCGGTCGCGCGCATGCCGGAAGCGCCTTATGAAACCCACGTACATGTGGTGAGTTCGAACGCTCCGCCGGCGGGCGTGGGCGAACCCGGCGTACCACCGATGGCGCCGGCGATCTGCAACGCCATATTCGCGGCCACGGGCAAGCGAATTCGCGAATTACCGATTCGCAAACAGAAGCTGGTCTGAATCCTGTCCGCTGTCCTCCGGCTTACCACAAAGCCGCAGTGGCCAGTTTCGCGCCTTCCGCAAGGGAGCGAAGTTTCGCCCAGGCGATTTGCGGATGGGTGCGGCCGCCGAAGCCGCAGTCCGCGCCGGCGATCACATTCGCCCTGCCGAGCAATGCAGCGAATCTCTGAATTCGCTGGGATACAAGCTCCGGATGTTCCACAACATCCGTCGAATGCGTGATCACGCCGGGAATCAGAATTTTTCCTTCAGGGAGTTTGACCGTTTCCCACAAGGCGTACTCGTGCTCGTGCCGGGCATTGGCCGCTTCAATCAGGTATGCCTGCGCCTTCACGGAGAGCAGAATATCCACCAGGTGCTTGAGCTCCAGATCATATGCGTGCGGCCCGTGCCAGCTTCCCCAGCAGAGGTGATAGCGGACCCGGTCCTCGGGTATGCCGCGCAACGCGTGGTTCAGAGCCTCGATGCGCACGCGGCACCAGCGCTGGAAGGCTTCGAGACCCATGTCGATTCCCACGCGGTCCCAGAGCGCGGGCAGCCAGGCATCGTCGATTTGCAGGATAATGCCCGCGTCGGCGATCGCCTTGTACTCGTCGCGCAGCGCTTCTGCCAGAGCGAAGACGAAGTCTTCGTCCTTCGAGTAATACTCGTTGGAGCGATAGACTTCCAGACTCGCGGGAGCCGTGCTCGTCAGGAACAGCTCGCCTCCGGAACCCGCAGCGGTTTTGAGCAGGTCAATCTCGCGCTGCAATACCGCGTGGCCGGTGTAAGTGACAGGGCCGGTACAAATCCAGTGCTTGCGAACCTTTTTGATCTGATCGCCGGGCTCGAAAAACAGAGTGCCGCGTTCGGAAGCCCACTTGTAAAAATCCGCGAATTTCTCGCGGTCTTTGCCAAGCGCCACGATCGGCGGTCCCTTCCGTTCGCCTGCCGTGAATCCCCCGAAGCGATCGTCGGTGAAGGACAGCCAGTCGCCGCCTTTTGTGTATTCACCTTCGTTGATGATGTCCAGACCGGTCTGGCGCTGCTGTTCGACGAGTTGCCCGACGGCGGCTTCTCCCATCACGCCGGCGGGCGCGGGCAAACTGCCGACGTGCGTGGTCAGAATCCTGTGCTCGCTCCGTTGCATCTCGCGATTATATAGCTGGCTGATGCCTGACCCGCGAATTGAGCGGCTTTTTGCTTTGTCGAACCAAAACTCACCCTATGGGCGGGCGTTTCCTGCCAAAACCCGTTGCCTGCTCAAACGCGTGCGCCATCTGCAGCACCCCGAAGTCTTCTTTGTCGCGTCCCACGATCTGCACCCCAACCGGGAGTCCTTCCGGGGTGAAGCCGCCTGGCACCGAGGCCGCCGGATTGCCTGTGGCAGAGATATACCAGCAGGACTTCATCCATTCGATGTAGTTATCAAAGTGAACGCCCGCAATCTCCGTTGGGTATGGCGTGTTGATGTCGAAGGGCGGCAGTTGCGTAGTGGGCAGAACGAAATAATCGTATTTTTCGAGGAATGCCTGAAAGCTCCGCCAGAGTTGACTGTGAGCGGTTTCGGCGCGTGCGAGGTCCGCGCCCGTTAATCGCAGCCCTTCTTCGATTTCGCCCTTGAGCGTGTCCTTGAAAGCGTCCGGATGCTCCCGCAGTTGGGCACCGTGAGCACTCGCTGAGTTCCAGGCCCGGAGAATCGGAAACGAGACCAGGGCGGGAGCGAAGTCCGGCTCCGCCTCATCGACGATGCATCCCAGCGATTCGAATGTCGTGCGATGCGCATCCACCACGCTGCGCACGCGCGGGTCGAAAGGCAGCCCGCCCAGATCTTTGAACCACGCCACGCGAACACCTTTGAAGTTGCGTTCGAGCGGGCGGGCGAAGAGCTCTCCCGGCTCGCTGATGGAGAGCGGTGCGCGGGGATCAGGCCCCGCGAGCGTGCTGAGCACGAGAGCGAGATCGGCTACCGAACGGCCCAAACAGCCTGAGGTGCTCAGCGTTGACCACGCGAACGCCGCTTTGGGAGCAGGCACACGGCCAATCGAGGGCCGGAAGCCAACAACGTTGCAGAAAGCGGCGGGATTGCGGAGCGACCCACCGGTGTCGGAACCGTCGGCGATCGGCACGAGTCCGCAGGCCAAAGCGACGGCGGCACCGCCGGAGGAGCCACCACACGTCTTTGTCGGATCCCAGGGATTATGTGTGGCGCCGAAGACCTTATTGAACGTCTGCGAACCCGCGCCGAATTCCGGCGTGTTTGTTTTGCCGATGGTAACTGCACCGGCGCGCCGCAGCCGTTCCACGACAATGTCGTCTTCGGTGGGGACAAAGTCCTTGAAGAGCGGCGACCCGAAAGTGGTGCGGATACCTCTGGTTTCCCGCAGGTCCTTGTGAGCGACGGGCAGGCCGTGCAAGGGCCCGAGTTTTTCTTTGTGCGCCTGCATTTCATCCGCCCTGGCAGCGGCCTCAACGGCGATTTCCGGCACGAGAGTCACAATCGCATTAACCCTGGGGTTCACCCGCTCGATCTGCTTCAGATGATCGGCCAGCGCTTCGCGCGCCGACAGCTTCTTTGTGCGGATCAGCCGCGCCATCTCGACGGCGCTCATAAAACAAACCGGGGGAGCGGCGGCATCGGCTTCCGAGGCGCTCTGGAGCAGCGGCGCGGCAGCTATGCCCAGCAGGAGGTCGCGACGGGTTGGATGCATGGGCGTCAGTCTAGCACCTGCCGCATCGGCCGGGCCATTCCGGTCAATTGTCTGTCGGTTTCTCCTCCACGTGATCGATCACGAGGACCTGCACCGGGCGCTTGCGCATCTCCAGCTTGAGACCGAGTTGTTTGGTGACGGCATCGAAAAGAGACAAAGCGCCACTTGGGAGAGATGCATCGGAGGTGGCGCCGGGTCCGGCGGGAGGGTCGCCGCCACGGCCGCCGGGCCCCCCGTTGAGCAGACCCGCCGCGCTGAAGCTCAGCGTAAAGTCATAAGCGCCTTCCAGTCCGGTCTCGTCCGGTACCGGGCTGTGGATATAGCCGGAGGCGAGCGTGGGGAGCTGCTCGCCAAACTCCGCCATCGTCATGTTGTGGCACGTGAGCAGGCGCGAGAGTATGGGAGCCGTGTCCCTCGGGTCTTTGGAGGCCGGCGCGGGACCTTCCTTGCATCCCGTGCGGCCGAGCGGATCGGCTTTAGTGAGCTTCGGTTTTGCCGCGACGAGCGTGTAGGCGTTCAACGGCCGGTCCTCGGTGTGGGTAACCAGCTTGAATCGATCCTTCAGAAGAGAGCGCAGCATCAGCCGCACGTCTTCGATGTCGATCTGCGGGTTGACCGCAGAGCCGCCGGTAGCGCCAGGCGCCTTCGCGATGACGTCGAATTTGGCGGAGTCGAGGAATTTAGGCCCGCCGACAAGCGTTTCGTCGCTGTTGATGTCCCACGCGATCTGGATCAGTTGCTTCAGGGGGATGGCATGCAGATCGAGCCGGCCCCCTGGCTGAACCCTCCCCATGGGCTGTGCGTCCGGCATGCTCGGTTTGATGTCGGCTACTTCAAATTCGGTTGGCGATGGCGGCAGAACGCTGCTGGTGACATTGGGCGGATTGGGTGTCGGCACCTTGTTCACGCTGTCAACGACGATGACGGGCGCAGGGACCTTCTGCGCTTCCAGCTTCAGCCCGAGTTGATTATCCACTGCGTCATAGATCGTGATGGCGTCCGATCCGGCCAGTGCCAACAGAGCCCGGCCGGTCCATTTCAGATCGAAATCCCAGTTGCCTTTCAGCTCGGTTGAATCCGTTACGGTAGTGGTTATGTAGGCTCCGGCCATCTGCGGCAACTCCCGCGCAAATGCTTCCATGGTGATGTTGCGGCACTGCACGATGGCATAAGGGATTGTTCCGGGCGGGGGTGTCTGCGGCACGCCCTGGCATCCGGTGGTGCCCGATCCGTCCGATTCCTTCATCTTCGGTTTGCCCTTACCCATGGAAAGCACAAAGCCGGGTACGGGCCTGGTGTCCGTGTGCACCTTGAGCTGGAAGCGGTCCGCCAGAAGCGACTGCAGCATCAGCTTCAGCGTGTCCTGGGAAGTCGTTTGCGGCGCTTTGGCGGCAATGTCGAAACGATCCAGTTCGAGCCAGCTCGGACCGCCCAGCACCCTGTCGGCTGAGATGCCCCACGCGGTCGAGATCAGGTCCAGCATGGTTGCCTTGCGCAGATCGTACCGGCCACTGCGCAGGATACCGCCAGTCATGTAGATGTAGGGACTGGTCGACCGGGCGCTCGGATGGACATCCGCAACGGTGAAGGCGGCCTTCGTTTCGGTGGATTGGCCAGAGGCCCCACCGGCCATGAGAACAATGACGCTAATGCCTGCAATTAGTCGCATCATGGTCAGACCTCAAAGCGATGACGCAACAGGCCCCGTCGGGGTTCAAATTTTCTCGTGGAAAAGGCGCCGGGCGCCCTTTTACATTTGTCCCTTAAAGCAGCCGGCCCGGCATCCGGTTCGCGGGCTCAAGAGAGACGATGCGACTGCGCGCCTACTTCGCCTTGACGTAAATCTGCACGTTCCGGCCGATACCCGCGCCGCCGCTTGGAATGCTGTCCTGCTCCACGATGACCTGCGTCGGGTTGGTCGGCGTCGTAATGACGGTATCGGGAATCTGCACATTAATCTGCCAGACGCCCACAAGCGAGGGAGCGAGGCCCGAGTAAGTAATGTTCTGGCTCGGCACCTCTTCGAATCCCATGATGACGATCGGTCCGCGCGCCGCCTGTAGTGGCGCGCCCGAGGCGGTGCCGTCGGCAGGCGCACCGGCGATAAACCCCTGTCCGGTGCCGAACAGTGTGATTGTGCTTCCCTGGACAGCGGGGTTGTTGGGGCCGTTTACGGTATTGTCCTGGTTAAGTGCGGCGGCGGTGCCGCTGCCGTCCCCGGTCAGCGTAAACAAGCCGGGATCCGCCTGATTCATCGTCACCGTCGTGTCGCCGAGAACGCGGCCGGTCGCGGCCTCGAGCACCTGCACGTCGGCCGTACCGCTTTGGGGCGCCGCCATTGGCACCTGGAAATTGATTTGATTGGGATCCGCATAGAAGAGCGGAACGGGAGATCCGTTGAACAGGATCTGCACTCCATTAAGAGTCGTGGGTAACGGCACAGCCGCCGCGGGTGTCGGCTGGCCGCCAAATTGGTTGGTATTGCCCTCGCTGTACATGGCGGCGATCATTCCCGGCGCCAGCACATTGGGCAGCAGGAAATTGGCTGCGTTGATGGGAGCGAGACCGGGATAATAGATCAGGACGCGGTTGACGGCATCGCCGAGGAACAGATTTCCCCAGGCGTCTTCCACCACAGCCAGCGGCCTGCCGGGATCGGTGATGGTTGCGTTCGAGGCCCCACCGGCCTCGGCCAACTGATTAAAGGCCGGATAACGAACCGCCACGCCTGAGGCGTCGCCCACCCAGATGTCACCGGTCGGCCCGCTCACGTATATGCCGCGCGGAGCGGATAAGCCCTGGGTGAGAGTGTAGGCCGAAGGCGGCCCCGAAGCGGACGTCGGGGCGTGATCGTAAATCGTCACGCGGCCGTTTCCCGAGTCGGCCACATAGAGCCGGTCGTCGCTGTCGACCGAGATATGGTGAGGGGCGTTCAACTGAGCGGGACCGGAACCGCTTCCGCTTGAAGTGAAATCCTGCTGGCCAAACACGATGGAGGCGGACATTCCGGAGGTCAAATCGGCTGAAAGAGCGTCGAAGTAGAGCACGCGATTGAGAACCGCGTCGGAAACCAGCAGGCCGCCCGCATAGGTGAACGCGATTCCATAGGGCGCCGCCATGGTTCTGTCGGTCGGATCCGGAATTTTGGTGGCAGTGAAGCTGGACTGACCCAGCACCAGATCCGCCTGTTCGGGCGTGCCCGGTGTGTAATTCGCAAACGGTGCGGGGAATCGCAGCACGCGCCCGTTACCGGTGTCCGACACATACAGATTGCCGGAAGAATCCACCACGAGACCGGTTGGCTCAAAGAGGCCCGAGGAATTCGTGATATTCGGATTGTTTCCCGGATAATTAACCAGCACCTGCTGAAAATCGGGCTGACCGATGACCAGATCCGCCTTCACACCCGCGCCGATGTTGCGCAGATCGTTGTAAGCGAGAATTCGATTATTGTATGTATCCGCAACGTAGAGATGCGGAGGGTTGGAGTTGAGGTCGACGGCCAGGCCAGCGTCCGCGCCCCCGGAGGAATTCCCGAAATCGAATTCCCGTCCCTCCACCAGATTCGGGGCGCTCAGATTCATCGCATCCTGCCCGAGCACCATCGTGGCGGGGCCGAACGTCGATCCGTTCTGAGGTTCGGCCAGAACGCGGTTATTACCCGTATCCGCGATATAAAGTTCGGAGTTGAAGTACACGGCCGCGCCGGGCAGCGTCAAAGTGGAGGCACTCGCGGTGGGCATCCCCTGATTCACCATGCCGCTGTTGAAATCGGGTTGCCCCACCACCTCCGTAGCGGCCTGGTAGGTTACATTGGGAGTCCACTGCTCCACTGGCGGAAACACCAGGAGTCGGTTGTCGTATGTGTCGGCGACGGCGATGGAATTCCCGACCGCGAATAAAGCACCGGGCGACTGGGCCAACTGGAACTCGCTGATGGTGGGAGGCGCCGGATTCGAAGTATCCACCCCCAGCAAACCCGCCGCAGGCTGTCCCGTAATGAACGGCGGCGTCCACATGAGGATTCTGCCCCGGCGCGTCGAGATCGATTCATCCACGAACAAACGGCCTTCGCCATCGAAGGCGATGCCCGTCGGAGTAGTGAACGCAACCAGTGACGTCAGCGGATTCGTGCCCGGCGGATTGTATCCATTTTGAATGAAATTCGGCTGCCCGAGGACGATATCCGCCGAAGGTCCCGACGATGCCTGACTGCCCAGCACATTGACGTTGAAACGGAGCACCCGGTTGTTCCCTGCATCCGCTACCCAGAGATCTCCCGCCGAATCGAAAGTAACGTATGCCGTAAGCACGGCGCTGTTCGCGGTAAATGCCAGCGTGGACGCCGAGATCCCGCCATTGTTGGCTGCGTTCGTGGCAAACGAAGGCTGGCCGATCACGATATCCGGCAACGGTGTGCCGCTTTGCGCGAAAGGCTTCGGGAATCGCAGAATGCGATTGTTTCCCCCGTCCACCACGTAGACGTTCCCCTGGGAATCCACGGCAATGCCGGAGGGCAGGTCAAGCCCTGTTTGATTCGTTGACGAGATCCCGGGGCCGCCGGGCAGCGTGGTCTTGAGGTCGGGCTGGCCGATCACCAGGTCCGCAGTCTGACCGTTGGCGAAGGATGCCGCATTGTGAAAAGCGAGCACGCGGTTGTTTGCCGTATCGCTCACATAGAGCGCGGGCGGGTTGGTCGAGGTATCCAGAGCGATGCCCTCGGGACCCTCGAATTCCCGGCCTTCCACGAGGTTCGGGTTCAAATTGGTGATCTGCACCGAATCCTGGCCGATTACGCGGGTCGGTGTAGGATTGAGTGTGATCTGTGCAAAGGATCCGGTCAAAAAAAGAAAGAAGATAAGGATAGGAGTGCAGACTGGTTTCATTGCTGAAGCGACGAGGCGCACAAAACGCTGTGTCCATCATCGCATTGCCATCGAGTTCTCGCCGGTGCGTTTCTGTACGGAAGACTCCCTGAATCCAATTCTTCGGGCTGAATTTTGATCGTTTCCGCCGTCAGTTATCTCAATACCTGGCCCCTTGTCTGGGGATTTCTCCACGGGCCGCAGAAAGGTCTCTTCGACTTCCGTTTCGACCTGCCCGTCCATTGCGCCGAGGCGTTGCGGGATGGTAAAGCCGATATCGGTCTGCTCCCCTGCGCCGAGCTGGACCGGCTCGGACTCGAATTTCTGCCGGACCTGGGGATTGCCTGCGATGGGCCGGTGCGCAGTATCCTCCTGATCTCACGCAAACCATTCGGTGAGATCGAAAAGCTCGCGGTGGATTCGAGTTCAAGGACGTCGGTCGCGCTGGCCCGAATTATCCTGGCCGAATGCTACGGCTGCCGGCCCGCGCTGACCGCACTGGCGCCATATCTGGACGAAATGCTGGTCACAAACGACGCCGCCCTGATCATCGGAGATCCGGCGCTGCATCTCGACCCGGACGCGCTGCCGTACCGAACACTCGACCTCGGAGCGGAATGGATCCGCTGGACCGGGTTGCCGATGGTTTTCGCCGTGTGGGCAGGGCGGCGCGAAGTGCTGACGAGTCGGGCGGCCGAAGCCTTTCTGGGGTCGCACCGCTGGGCGTGCGAACATCTTGACGAGATGGTGGTGCAGGCTTCGGCTGAACGCGGATTTCCGAAGGAGCTGGCCCGCCAGTATTTCACCCGGCATATTGTGTATCCGCTTTCCGCGAAACACCTCGAAGGGCTCGCGCTGTTTCGCAAGCTGGTGAGGGACCTCGATCGGAACCGCGTTTGACCCGCCCGCAACGATAGCGATAGGATATTCGGCAGTGAACCGGGGCCGTATCCTTCGGCACGGTTTCCCTTTCCTTGACAAGGAGTGCCAGTTTCCATGAAGATACGAGCGATCCTGCTCCTCTGCGCAGCCGGTATGCTGCGGGCCCAGGGCGGCCCACCACCGGCGAACAAGGAGGCGAACGTGTCCAGCGTTCCCTTCGACCGCATCGTGCATGCCAGCCAGGAGCCGCAGAACTGGCTTACCTACTCGGGCGGCTATTCCAGCCAGCGCTACAGCGAATTGAAGCAAATCGGGCCCGATAACGTCAAAGATCTGACGTTGAAATGGGTATTCCAGTCGCACTCGCTCGAGAAGCACGAAGTTACGCCCCTCGTGGTCGATGGCGTCATGTATACCATCCAGAGCCCCAACGATGTGTTCGCGCTCGACGCACTCACCGGCAAGACTATCTGGAGCTACACCCACAAGCCGAGTCCCGACGCGCGCAACTGCTGCGGGCAAATGACCCGCGGCCTCGCCATTCTCGGCGACAAGGTATTCCTGGCCACCCTCGACGCCCACATGATCGCGCTAGATGCGAGGACCGGAAAAGAGCTTTGGAACGTCGCGGCCGCCGATCCGAAAGAGAAATACTCTTTCACTCACGCTCCGCTCGTCATCAAAGACAAAGTGATCGAGGGCACCGCCGGGGGCGAGTTCGGCATCCGCGGCTTTATTGCCGCATGGGACGTGAACACGGGCAAGGAAGCCTGGCGCTTTTACACTGTGCCAGGTCCCGGGGAGCCGGGCAACGATACCTGGGCCGGCGATTCCTGGAAGCATGGCGGCGGATCGGTGTGGATGACCGGTTCCTACGATCCGGACACGAATCTCACTTTCTGGGGCATCGGCAATCCGGGTCCCGACTGGAACGGAGACGGACGCCTCGGCGATAACCTCTACACCTGTTCGGTGGTCGCGCTCGACGCAGACACAGGCAAGGTCAAATGGCATTATCAGTTCTCGCCTCACAACGAATTCGATTGGGATTCCGTGCAGGTTCCGGTGCTCGCCACCCTGCAATGGAAAGGCGCTCCGCGCAAAGTCATGCTGTGGGCCAATCGCAGCGGGATGTTTTACGTTCTCGACCGGACCAACGGCGAGTTTCTGCTGGGCAAGCCCTTCGTCAAAGTGAACTGGGCCACTGGCTTCGACGAGAAGGGGCGGCCGATCCGCGCGCCCGGCGCCGCCCCGACCAAAGAAGGCACGCTCATTTACCCCGGCAACCAGGGCGCCACAAACTGGTATAGCCCGTCATTCAGCCCGCGCACGGGCCTGTTCTACATCCCCACCTGGGAAAACAGTTCCACCACTTACATCAAAAACGAAGAGCCGCCCGAATTCCACAGCGGTCAGACTTTCAGTGGTGTCTTTCCGAAATCGGGCTCGAAAGAAGACGATTTCTACAGTGCGGTTCGCGCCATCGACCCCTTGACCGGCGAAAAGAAATGGGACTTCCGGCTGGACGTTCCTTCCACAGAAGCGGGCATTCTGACTACGGCCTCCGATCTCCTGTTCAGCGGCGGACGCGACGGCCAGTTCTACGCTCTCGATGCCCGCACCGGCAAGGCTCTGTGGCAGACGAACCTCGGTCCTTCGGTTTCTGCGGGGCCGATGACGTTTTCCGTGAACGGAAAACAGTACGTAAGCGTCCAGGCCGGAGCCGCGCTGTTCACCTTCACACTGCGCCAATAGGCGATGATTGTTCGTACGCTCACTTCCTCAGGATCGCTCGCGTTGAATTGGACCGTTTCCTCCGCAACAATGGTTGCTAACAGCACCGCAGCGCGAACGTGAAGGAATAACGCGTGCAGCCTGGGTCTTCGGAGGTTGAGCAGTCCGGCATGGACACGAACGGTTCCATAGAGAACCACGCGCCGGCGGCCCCGCAGGGCGGCCGCTCATGCGAGGAAGCCAGACGGCTTCTGGATCTTTTTGGCGCGGCGGTTCAGGAACTGGTGAAGCTGCACGAAGAGCAGTTTCAGGCCGTCGTCGCGGGAGATCAGAACGCGAACCGGTTCGATATCCTCATCCACGATGCCAACGAGAAAAAGCAAAACGCGAAGTACGTGTACATGAGGCATCTGGAAGAACACGGCTGCTCTGTCTAAACGATGAGATTGACTACCGTAGAACGCGAAAGAATTACCGACAGTATGTTGAAGATCCAATCCGTAAGGGCAAATCTGGGCGAGGTCGACAGCGCCAAAATCCCCAAAGCGAATGAAATTGAAGCATGCCTCGAGGCCGCGGACCAGAGTCTGAAAGAAGCGCTGGGCTATGCCAGACCGGCGCGCCCCGGACCTGCAGCAAAGAAACAGCTGTAGCCAGGTTCTTAACCAGGCCGTGCCGTCAGAAACGGCACAGCCTCGGCCACAATTTCATCCAGCACATTCGTGAGTTCGTGGTCCGATTGCATCTCGATCAGCCTGGCATTCGGGTGGGTCCGGGTGTACGCGCGCGAGTGTTCGACGGGGACAACCTCGTCGCGTACTCCATGGAAGATCACCGCGGGCTGCATAAAGTCGGGCGTGGGCGGATATCGTTCGGCGTCCTCGATCAGTCCGTAGTGAACGCGGCGCATGGTGCCGGTGCCATGGTGAAAAACATCGAGGCTGGTTTTTTCCTTCCACCTCGGCGCGAATCCGAGGGCCGGGGCGAGGAGCACCATACGCGAGACCTCGGGATGCCCCGCGGCATAGAGCGCAGCCAGATAACCGCCCATGCTCGAACCGATCAGGCGAGCCGGTTCGCCGCGAAGCAGATCCTCGATTATCCCAAGCTGGCCGGAAACGGTGAGATGTTCGAAATCGCCGCCGTCGAGGGCGGGAATTTCGATCTCGGGCAACGCGGATTGAAACGCCCTGGCTTTGCGCGATTGCGGGCTCGAAGCGAAGCCGTGCAGATAAACGATTCTCATGCGATTCAGTTGCCGATGTATTTCGAGTAAATGCCTCGCGCGACGCCGACGTCGGTGGTGCCTTTGATAATCGCGCGTCCATCCGGAAAAACCGTGATCTCGTGATGGCCGCCGGTAAAGCGCAGCGCGAATTCATTGGCGCGCACGGTGCCGAGGCCCTCGAGGCGCGCGGCCAGGGCGGCCAGATCCAGCGGCCGGCTGCGTTCGTGAATCTGCACGGCATTGCGTCCGCACAGACTCACCGGGGCGCGGCGTCCATGCAGGAAGACAAAATCGCGGCGCCCGCAACAGGGACAAGCCGAATCGCGCGGCGGCATGGCGGTTTCGCGAACAGGCCCGTGCCACAGATCCGCAGTGAAGATTTTGCGCCGTACGCTCGCGGCTCTGCCACTCAGCAGTTTCAGAGCTTCCATGGCCTGAATGGATCCGATGAGGCTCGTGACCGGCCCCAGCACGCCCGCCGTCTCGCAAGTCGGCTGCACGCCGCCGGGCGGGTCGGGGTAGATGCAGCGGAAACAGGCCGACTCGCCTGGAATCACCGGCATCGCGATCCCATAGCTGCCGACCGCCGCGCCGTAAATCCAGGGCACGCCTTCCCGCACCGCATAGTCGTTGATCAGCAGCCGCGTTTCGAAGTTGTCGGTGCCGTCGAGGATCACGCCTGCGCCCGAAAGCAGGTCGCCCGCGTTTTCCGGATTCAGATCCGTAACGCAGGCTTCGACGCTTACGCCGGAGTTGGCTTCGAGGAGATGGCGCCGCGCCGCTTCGGCTTTCGGCAGACCATCGCGCGCGTCCGCTTCGGTATACAGCATCTGGCGCTGCAGATTATTCCCTTCCACGTAATCGCGATCCACGACCCGCAATGTGCCCACGCCAGCCCGCGCCAGTAAAGACGCCTGGACCGTTCCCAGAGCTCCGCAACCGACGATTACGGCGGTTGCCGCAGCCAGGTTCCGCTGGCCCTCCGCACCCAGCGGAGCGAAACGGATCTGACGGCTGAAGCGTTCCGCGGCTGCCGTTTCTTTTGTCATTTCTCTATCTGGGGGTGATCGTAGCATCCCGCCCGCTGTTAGGATTAGACTGGTGCGGCACCCCTATGCCACGGGCATCCTTCTCGTCTTACTGGGTGGCTGTGGCTTTTTCGCGCGCGCCCGTGCCCAGAATCCGGCGGATGCCGCGTTTGACGGGCAGCGCATCGTCAACGTCGTATTCGATCCCGCGGACCAGCCGCTTCAGAACAGCGAACTGAATGAGATCCTGCCGGTCAAACCCGCGCAAATCTATGCCGCGGCCAATATTCGCGCGGCCATCGAACGCCTCTACGCGACCGGCCGCTATCAGGATATTCAGGTGGATGCCAGCCCCGTCGATGGCGGTGTCCTGATCCGCTTTATCACGAAGAACAGCTGGTTCACCGGCAAGGTCAGCGCGGAAGTCGATTTCAACGAACCGCCGAATGCGGGCCAGATTGTCAACGCCTCGCGCCTGCAACTGGGCGATCCGTTCGATTTGTCGCAGATTCCCGCCGCGGTGGCGAACATACGCAAGCTTCTCGTGGGGAACGGGTATTTCGATCCATCGATCGATCCCCGGCTGGATTACGACAACGTCTACCAGCAGGTCAACGTCACGTTCACGGTCAAAACCGGGAAACGGGCAAGATATCTCGCGCCGGAGGTCTCGGGAGACACGTCCGTGTTCAGCACGGCGGCCATTGCGAAGGCGACGCACTGGCATCGGTTTTTGCTGCCAGGCTACCGCGGCATCACCGCCAGCGACACACGCAAGGGCATCGACAGGGTTCGATTGAAATATGAAAACGCGAACCGTCTGCTGGCCACCGTGGTACTCGATGGCATCGAAGAACAACCGGACGAGAACAAAGGACTGCCGAAGATTAAGGTAAATCCGGGGCCGAAGGTAACGATCACGACGCCAGGCACGAAAATCGCGAGGCGGCACTTACGCGATAATGTGCCGGTTTTCGAGGAGCACTCAATCGACGCGGACCTGCTTGCCGAGGGCGCGGCCAACCTGCGCGATTATTTCCAGGCACAGGGCTATTTCGATGTGGAGGTGCAGTTCCGCCAGCAGCGGGTAGTCGACGGAGCGCAGGAAATCACTTACATCATTGAACGCGGCAAACGACACAAATTCGTTTATCTCGGGATCAGCGGCAATAAATACTTCGACCAGCAGACTATCCGCGAACGCATGTTTCTGGCGCCGGCTTCCTTCGCCATTCGCAACGGCCGCTACAGCGAAGCTTTTGTACGGCGCGACGTCCAGACCATCACCGATCTCTACGCGGCAAACGGCTTCCGCGACGTCAAGGTCGAGACCCGCAGCATGGACGACTACAAAGGAAAGGCGGGCAATCTCGCCGAGTTCTTCACCATTGTGGAGGGTCCGCAGTATCTCGTCGCCTCGCTCGACGTCGATGGGGCGAAGAAGCTCGACCTCACCCGCACCATGGCATCGCTCAGTTCTCAACCGGGACAGGTTTTCAGCGAATTCAACGTGGCGTCCGACCGCGAGACGATCATCCGCCAATACGAGCAGAACGGCTTCCCCGACGCGACTTTCGAATGGAGCTCCAAACCGGGTCCGCGCCCCCACACATTCGATCTTCAGTTCACGATTGACGAAGGCCAGCAGCAGTTCGTGCGCCAGGTGGTGGTCACCGGACTCGAAACCACGCGCCAGTCGCTGGTGGCCAAACAGATGGAGCTGAAGCCCGGAAGTCCGCTCTCGCCGGAAGCGATGGCCGATATTCAGAGAAAACTTTACGACCTCGGCATTTTCTCCCAGGTCGACATGGCTATCCAGAATCCGGACGGCGACGAAGACAGGAAGTACGTTCTCTACGACATCGACGAAGCGCGCAGATACTCGATCACCACCGGATTCGGCATACAGTTCGCGCGCATCGGCGGCAGCAATGCCGTCACCGACCTCTCCGATCCGGGCGGAGCGCCGGGCATCGTCCCGAGCGTCTCGCTTGCTCTGAGCCGTCTGAACCTTTTCGGCGCGGGACAGACTGCCACGGTGCAAGGGGTGCTCTCCACGTTACAAAAGCGCGCTGTGGCCGATTATCAGGTGCCCAAGATCTTCAACCTGCAAAAGATCGACGCTAATTTCTCGATTCTCTACGACGACACCTACGACGTTCGAACCTTCCAGTCGAAACGCGAGGAAGGCGCGATCAAACTCACCCAGCATGTTTCGAAGCCGATTACCATTTTCTACGATTTCACTTACCGGCACGTCGGCGTGTCGGATCTCAAGATCGATCCGCTGCTGCTGCCCCAACTGGCGCAATCCGTACGCGTCGGCATCGCCGAATTCAATCTGATCCAGGACCGGCGCGACGACCCGCTCGATGCCCACCGGGGAATCTACAACACGATCGACATCGGCCTCGCCACTAAGGCTTTCGGCTCGCAGACCAGCTTCGCGCGTATCCTGGCGCGAAATGCTACTTATCATCCTCTGGGATCGAAACTGGTGCTGGCGCGGGAAACTCAGGTGGGACTGCAGCCGGCATTCGCCATTCCCGCCAACTCCGAGCCCGGCGATCCGATTCCTCTGGCGGAGCGTTTCTTCGCCGGCGGCGCCAGCACGGACCGGGCCTTCCCGGAAAACCAGGCTGGCCCGCGCGATCCGCTGACCGGCTTTCCCCTGGGCGGTTCGGCCATGTTCTTCAACAACACCGAACTGCGCTTCCCTTTATATGGATCGAACATCAACGGCGTGCTCTTCGAAGACGCCGGAAACGTCTTCGCCAACATCGGCAGCATAACGTTCCGCGTCGACCAGCACAATCCGCAGGATTTCGATTACATGGTTCATGCGGTGGGTTTCGGCATTCGCTACAAAACGCCCATCGGGCCGCTGCGCCTGGATCTGGCGAACAGTCTCAATCCGCCGAAGTTCAATGGCTTTCCCGGTAACTATTCGCAGCTGGTCCAGTGCTCGGCGGCCAACACCTGTCAGGCATCGTTGCAGCAAATCAGCCGTTTTCAATTCTTCTTTTCCATCGGGCAGGCCTTCTGATGCGATACGCGACACTGCTGATGCTGAGCTCCATTCTGCACGCAGTAATCGTGGATCGCATAGCTATCACGGTCGGCAACAAGGTGATCACGGATAGCGAGATCGACCTGAGAATCCGCTTGACCGCGTTTCAGAACGAGGAGAAACCGGATTTCAGTCTGACCGCGAAACGAGCCGCGGCGCAAAAGCTGATCGATCAAAAACTGGTCGAACGCGAAATGGATGTGGGCCGTTATCCGCGCGCGGCGGCGGGGGTGGGGAAAGCTTTGCTGGCCGATTACGAGAAGACCAATTACCAGTCGAACCAGGCCGCGATGGATACCGCGTTGCAACGATACGGCCTCACCGAACAGGATCTGGAAGACGAGCTCAGGCTGCAATCGGAGTTGCTCACGTTTGTGAATCTGCGTTTTCGCCCGGCGGTGCAGGTTACCGATCAGGATGTGCGGCGGTATTTCGAGCAGCAGTCGAAGCAGGGGGCGCAGGCGGGCGCGTTCGAGGCGGTGCGGGCCGCTATCGAGCAGAAGCTGACCACTGAGCGCGCCGATCGGGAACTCGATGCCTGGTTGCAGGATCAGCGTATGCGGACAAAGATCGAATATAACGAGAAAGAGCTGCAGGGGTCTCCTGAGAAAGCCGAATCCGCAAAAGGGGTAAGCACCAGATGACCCGGCCTGTTCGAATCGCTCTCGTCTCGGCGAGCACGTTGATTGTGCTGATCGCACTGGCTGTGGTGGCCGGTATCGAAATCGCACGCAGCGATTGGCTGCGTCAGAAATTCCGGGAAAGGATCGTGGCCGGGGCGGAGAAGGCCACTGGCGGCCGTGTGGAAATCGGAACGTTCCGGCTGGACTGGAGTACGCTCACGGCGGAGATGGATAATCTCGTCATCCACGGAACCGAGCCTGCCGGCGACCCGCCTCTCGTCGCCGTGAAACGCGTAGTAGTCGGGTTCAAAATCGTTTCCCTGATGCGGCGGGATTTCAATGTGTCCCGCGTGAGTGCGGAAAATCCTCGGGTATTTCTTCTGATTCAACCGGACGGCGGGACGAATATTCCGCAGCCGAGAACGCCGGGAAACGAAACGTTTGGGCCGAAAACGATTCTCGACCTCCGGATCGGGAAGTTCGATATTGCGAACGGTCTGGTGGTGTCGGAACGAATGGGCAACAGAAGCGTCATTCCCTGGAACGCGCGCGGCGAGAATCTGTCGGCGCACGTGAATTTTAATTCCGCCGGACCAAAGTATGACGGGGAGATTTCCGTGGCTCCGGTACGTTTCTTATGGAATGACTTCGGTCAGATCACAGGCGAAGTGACGGCCACGGGGTCTATGGAACGGAACCGCGTCACGGTATCGCACGCGTCGCTGAAAGCGGGCGCGTCCGCAATCGACCTGACCGATCTGCTGGTAAGCAGCTTCACCGCGCCGGTTGTGACCGCCCGCTACAGCGCCGCAATCTCGCTGGCGGACGCCGACAGAATCTTCAAGCTGGTGAACTTCCGGCACAGCGGAACCCTGAACGCTGCCGGCGATATTCGGTATGTCTCACCCCGGGACTACACAGTCAGGAGCGCGGTGCGAGGCGCAGGCATCGGTTACGGGAAGGTTCACAACATCGGCGTCTCCGCTAATCTCACTGCGACTCCCGCCGACGTGATCATCAACGGATTGCATGTGGGCGCTCTCGGTGGCGAAATAGCGGCCAATGGACAAATCCGCAATCTGACCGATTTCCATCTCGCCGGCGAGTTGCGTCATTTCGATGCGAGCACTCTTGCGGGTCTTGCCGGGACTGCGATGCCTCCCTATGACGGCATTCTTTCCGGATCCTTCGACGCAACCGGCAAGTTGCGCGAACCGGACTACCATCGCATCGTTGCCGGCGCGATGCTTACCGTTTCACCGGCAGGCGTCGGCGAACCTCTGCGCGGCGAAGTCGCTGCGAAGTATGACGGAATCGCGGGAACCATCGAGCTGGGGCGCTCCTGGCTCGAACTGCCAAAGACACGCGTTGATGTTTCCGGCGTGTTGGGGCGCGAGTTGGATGTGAAGCTGCAGTCGCAGGACCTGAATGAGCTGCAGCCGGTTCTCGGGCATATCGATTTGCCGGTGAAGCTCGAAAAGGGTTCGGTGGCTTTCGA
Source organism: Terriglobia bacterium (assembly GCA_963788485.1). Classification (GTDB taxonomy): domain Bacteria; phylum Acidobacteriota; class Terriglobia; order Bryobacterales; family Bryobacteraceae; genus BOG-234. Next base: position 52,367 of record CAWBIS010000005.1, on the reverse strand, counting down.
CGGAACTGTGGCTGGTTCGCTCCAGAATCCGCGTATCGCCGGACACGCCATACTCCGGAATGCCGTATATAAAGGGCAGCGCATCGATTCACTTGCGGGCGATTTCACCGCCATGCGAACCGCGGCCGGCGTCACCGGCGCCGCGCTTCAATGGGGCGATCTGCGCGCCCGCGTAACCGGCACCGTCGGGCTCAGAGACTGGAAACCGTTGGACACCTCGGCAATCGTCGCCAATGTCCAGATCGCAAATGCGGATGTGGCAAAACTGCTCGCGCTCGCAGGCCGGAAGGACCTCTCCGTCTCCGGCACATTAAACACAACGGCTCAAGTGACGGGAACGCTCCGCGACCCGCGCGCGACGGCCGAACTCCGCCTTTCCCGAGGGCAGTTGTACGGCGAGCCTTTCGACCTGATCACCGGGCGCGCGCAATACCTGAACGGCGGCGCTCAGCTTCTGACCGCGGTGGTCGACGCCGGCCGCAAGCGCGTCAACCTTACCGCGCGGTTCGAGCACTCTCCTGCGACCTTTCGCGCCGGCAAACTGACTTTCAACGTCTCGAGCAATGCCATGCCGCTGAACCAGATCGCGCTGGTGCGCCGGCCCGAGCCCGATATCAGGGGCACGGCGCAATTCAGGGCTGATGGCGCCGTCGAAATTAAAGACTCGAGCCTCAGCGTGCTCGATCTGAACGCCAGCCTCAACGCGACGGCTCTCGCGCAGGGCCCGCGCAGCTTCGGCGATCTGCGTTTCACCGCACAGACAAAGAACGACGTCATGACGGCGCATCTCGATTCCGACGCGGCGAGGGCTGCGATTCACGGCGAGGGCACAGTGCGCCTCACGGGCGATTACCCGGTGGATGCGAGGCTGACTTTCGCCAACGTGGGGTTGAGCGCTGTCGTGGGGGCCATCATGCCGGACAGGCCTCAGACGAACTTCGATGGTTCGGCGGCGGGCGAGGTCACGCTGCGCGGGTCGGCGAGGTCGCCCGATCTCATCACCGCGACGGTCGATATCCCGCAATTGGAACTCCACCCGCTCGTCGTCACGGGCGAAGCGAAGAATATACCGGATCTCGTGCTGCGCAACACCAGCCCCATTCGGGCCGAACTGACGAAATCGGTGATTCGCGTCGACAACGCTCATTTTGCGGCGCCCAGCACCGATCTCGATGTGACCGGCACAGTCAATCTCAAGGATGCCGCTCCCTTCAATCTGCGCGTCAAGGGCACCATGAATATCGCCCTGGCGCAGACGCTCAGCCCGGATTTGACGACCACCGGAGAACTGCTGATCGATGCCACGCTGCGCGGCAGTTACGCCTATCCCGATTTCTCCGGACGCGCCGAATTACAGAAGGGCGACTTCCACTATGCGGGCTTCGCGAACGGTCTGACCAACGCGAATGGAGTGATCGCTTTCAATGGCGCGCGCGCCAACATTCAATCGTTCCATGCCGAATCGGGCAGCGGCACAGTCGACGCCTCGGGATTTGCAGCGTTAGCCGGGGGGTTGTTTGCATTCCGCCTGGAGGCGAAAACGAAAGATGTGCGCCTTCGTTATCCCCAGGGCGTCAGCACCGTTTCGGATTCGGATGTGACGCTGGCGGGAACGTCTCAGCGCAGTGAAATGTCGGGCACCGTCACAGTTCACCGCGTCGCGCTGAATCCCAAAGCGGATGTCTCTTCCATTCTCGAAAACGCCGCGCAGCCAATGCGGACGCCGGAGTCCAGCCGCGGCCTTCTCGCCAATATGAACCTCGACGTGCAGATCGAGACCGCGCCGGATGTCGTATTCGAAACCAGCATCGCCCAGAGTCTCGATGCCGATGTCAATCTTCGGCTGCGCGGCACGCCCGGCAATCCCGCTGTTCTCGGGAAAATCAACATCACCCAGGGCGAGCTGGTTTTCTTCGGCAACAAGTACACGATCAATCAGGGATCGGTTTCGTTTCTCAATCCGGCGCGAATCGACCCCATCCTGAATGTGGATCTCCAGACGAGGGCCCGCGGCGTCACCGTGACACTCACGCTCAGCGGTCCGATCAACAAATTGAACCTGAGTTACCGTTCCGACCCGCCGTTGCAATGGGCCGATATCGTGGCGCTGCTGGCGACCGGACGCTCGCCCACGGACCCCACTCTGGCGGTCCGCGACACTGGCCAGTCGCAGAACCTGCAGCAATTGGGGGCTTCGGCGCTGATTGGTCAGGCGATTCAGAATCCGGCGGGCAATCTGCAGCGCTTCTTCGGCGTCAGCCGGATCAAGATCGACCCCCAGCTCATCGGAATCACCGGCAGTCCCGAGGCCCGTCTGACCATCGAGCAGCAGGTGACGCCCGATCTGCTGTTCACCTACATCTCGGATGTTTCGAGCACCAGCACGCAACTGTTTCAGGTGGAGTGGGATTTCAACCGCAAGTGGTCGGCGATCCTCACGCGCCAGGAAAACGGCTACGTGGGCGTGAATTTCGCTTTCAAAAAGCGATTCAAATAATCGGCTGTAACTGGCGCGCCAGTTGCTCCGAATACTGTGCATCATGAAGGCACAGATTCTGGCTGCGCTGGGCGAGACGGAACTGGGGCTCGCCGCCAAAGTAAGCTCGGCTCTCGCGGCCAACGACAGAATCAAGTATTACTTCGCTTTGCTGCAGATGGCCATGACCCAGGCCGGCGGCGCATCCGGCGCCTGCGTCGGTTTCACGCGCAATCCCGCCAGCGGCGAGCGCGAGATGTATCTGGATTGCCGCTTCAATGCCCCGGGTGAGGTTGTGGTGGCGGGCCGGCATAGAGCTGAGGATCGCGAGCGGTTGCGGCGCACACTGCGCGCGGTCTGGAAACAAATCGAATCCTCGTGCCAGACGCTCGAAGGTCTTTTTCGAGACGCCCAGGATTTCGAGTTTACGCTGCAGCATGGTGCGCTCTATCTGCTGCAGTCGCGCGATGCCAAACGCACCGACTCGGCTGCGCTGCGCATTGCCGTGGATCTGGTGCAGGAGGGCTTGATCGCGCCCGCCGAAGCCCGCCGCCGTCTGTGCGGCATCGATCTGGCCGGCGTATCGCGACCGGCGATATCGGCGGGATTTCCCGCGCGGGAGGGATTCTGACGGCAACCGGAAGCCGAACCTCGCACGCGGCCGTCGTTGCCCGGGGACTCGGCAAGGTGTGCCTCGTCGGCTGCGCAGCGCTGGAGGTGGACGGCGCGAGCGAGTCTTGCAGGATCGGTGGCCAGACCCTGCACGAAGGGGACGTCTTGTCCCTCGATGGCAATGAAGGCTGCGTTTACGCCGGAACCCTCGAGAGGATCACGGAGCGGCCTGAGCGGGAACTCGCAACCATTGCTCAATGGGGCCAGGCGCGCCCACACGCGATACAGTAGAGCCGATGAAGGTTTTGCTTTACTGCTGCGCTTTCGTTCTCCTCGGAACGACTGCGCAAGCCGCGAGCGTCTCCACCGTTCTCGGGACGGGAACCGCGGGCTACTCCGATACCGAAGTCAACAATCCGTATGGCATGACTGTGGGTCCCGATGGCGCGCTCTATTTCTGCGATCTGGGCAATCAGCGCGTGCGCCGTTTCGATCTGAAGACGAAACGCGTCACTACTATCGCCGGGAATGGGAAGGCGGGTTATTCGGGCGATGGCGGTCCTGCCATCGAAGCGTCCCTGCGCGCACCGCACGAACTGGTTTTCGACCGTAAGGGTGACCTCTACTTCGCCGAACGCGACAACCACGTGATCCGCAAAGTCGATATGAAGACCGGGATGATTTCAACGGCCGCCGGCACGGGCGTGGCCGGCTACGGCGGCGACGGAGGCCCGGCGGCGAAAGCGCAACTCCGGCAACCCCACTGCATCGTCCGGGACAAAGACGGTTCTCTGCTGATCTGCGATCTCGCCAATCACCGCATCCGCCGCCTTCACCTCGACACCGGGATCATCGAAACCTGGGCGGGAACGGGCGCAGGCGCTGCGACTCCCGATGGCGCGCCAGTGAGCGGAACTCCGGTAAACGGCCCGCGCACGATCGTGATGGCGCCGAATGGCGACCTCTACGTAGCGTTGCGCGAGGGAAACGAGATTCTGCGGATGGATGCGAAGACGCAGACCTGGCACCGCATCGCGGGCACGGGGCAAGCGGGATATTCCGGCGATGGCGGACCGGCCCTGAGCGCGACTTTCGGTGGCAGCGCGCGTGGTCCCGCGGCGAGACTGGCCGGCCCGAAGGGGCTCGCGCTGGGATCCGACGGAACTCTCTACGTGGCGGACACCGACAGCCACGCGATTCGGAAAATCGACGCGAAGACGGGGACCATCACTACCATTCTCGGGACGGGCATGGCGGGTGACGGGCCCGAAACGAACCCGCTTGAATGCAAGCTCTCGCGACCCCACGCGGTCCTGTTCCTCAAGGGAAAACTGTACGTCGCCGACAGCGAGGCGCATCGCATACTATTGCTGAAGTTGCGTTAGATGGCTATTGTGAACGGAAGCGCTGCGCCCGATTTCGAACTGCCCGATCAGCACGGCAATTCCGTGCGTTTGAGCCAATACCGTGGCCGCAGCCCGGTCGTCGTGTACTTCTACCCTAAAGACGACACCAGCGGCTGCACCGTCGAGGCCTGCGCCTTTCGGGATGATTTCGAAAAATTTCAGGCCACTGGCGCACAGGTTATCGGCATCAGCGACGATTCCACCGAGTCGCATGGCCGGTTCGCGGCGAAATATAAACTGCCGTTTATTCTGCTCAGCGACAAGGGCGGCCGCGTTCGCAAACTGTACGGAGTGAAGAAAACGTTCGGAGTCATTCCGGGACGAGTGACTTTCGTGATCGACCGCAATGGCATCGTTCGCCACACGTTTTCCTCTCAGTCGAGCCCAGGCCGGCACATCGAGGAAGCCTTGATCGCGCTGGCGCTATTGGGCTAATCCAGGCTAACCGGCCCTCGCGTCGGCACGCGCCCAGGCGTATGCGGAGAACCGGCGCGTCGCGGTGAACCCGCTTCGAGCGTACAGCCGGACAGCGTCTTCATTCGCCGCCGTCACGGTGAGACTGACGCGATCTGCGCCGGCACTTCGCAACGCCGCCATCGATTGGCGCAGCAACTGATAAGCCAGCCCCGCGCCTCGAGCGTCCGGAACCACGCAAAGCTCGCCGATATGCCCCACCCGATCAGCCACAAAACTTGCGATCGACAGGCCTGCCGCGGCTCCGGTCGACCTGTCTAACGCAACAAACGAAGCGCGCGCGCAAAACCTGTCGCAAACCTGGACCTGCATGAGGTTCTTCAGCAGTTGCCTGGCTCCGGCGAGTGTTCGGTATTGATCGCGAATCCGCGAATCGACATGTCCGGCATAGGCCAGCGCCACGACAGCGGCAGCGTCGTTGATGTCCGACTCCTGGAGCGGGCGCAGAAAAAATCCTTCATCTGTCGATGACCGGCCTGGCGGCAACGGCGCCTTCCCATCGCGCTTCATCAGAAGCCGCTCGAACGAGCGCACCGAAGCATTGGGGAGCGGAGATTCCGCCAGCAGCATCAACTGGCTTTCGACCCGGCGTAAACCCGGGATTGCGATCAACGCGTCCAGCAGTACCCCGAACAGCAACCGCTCGGCACCGCGTCCACGCCATCGACGACGGACATACACGTCGACGATCAGGCCCGTGTCACCTTCGAGACCAGCATAGCTACATCCCGCGACTTCGCCGCAATCGAGCAGTACCGCGCCATTCAGCCGTCGCTCATCGGCCAGCCGGCGCACCAGATCCCCGATTTTCGAGAAGTCCCAATCCAGTTCCGTCTCCCACTCGGCCGCTTCTTCAGCCAGCAGCGCGTCCAATTCGCGCGCGCCCAGGCAATGCAGATCCACGACTCCGCTCTCTCGGGACTGTAAGCCGGTTTGAAGCGCGCCTGCGAGCGTAACCCCCATATGTTCTGATCGGCAGCCGGCATCGGTTTTTTAGAGAATCTCACGAACATAAAAGACAATTGAAGGAAATGCCTGTTACAAATCTTGCGGGTCTTCATCTGTTCGTCGCCACTCCCTGCTACGGCGGCCTGGTGCATCAGGGCTACATGCGGTCGGTCATCCAGCTTTTGCAGGCCGGTCCCATGCTGGGCTTTCAGGTAACGGTCGAGCTGAATGGCTACGACTCGCTCATCACCCGAAGCCGCAACACCCTGGCCGCGAAATTCCTCAACACGAACAGCGCAACGCACCTGCTGTTCATCGATGCCGATGTGGTCTTTCAGACGGCGCAGATTCTCCGTATGCTTCGATTCGGCGAAGACGTGGTCGCCGGTATGTATCCGCTCAAAATGATCCTTTGGGACGATCTCGCCCTCAAACGCGCCGCAGCGGGCGAGTCCCACGAAACGGCGCCCCTGCGCTACGTGGGATATGCCGCGGAGGGAGAAGAGTTCGAATCCCGCGACGGTTTTATGACGGGCAGGTACGCGGGCGCGGGCTGTATGCTCATCCGGCGTTCCGCGCTCGAGAGGATGACGGAAGCCTTCCCGGAAACCCGATATACCGCCGTGCATACGGGGCCGGTGCCCGATGCGAGGCCGAATCAATATGCGCTGTTCGATTGCATGATCGATCAGGTCAGCGGCCATTACCTGAGCGAAGACTACGCGTTTTGCACCCGCTGGAGAAGCCTCGGTGGACGCATCTGGCTGGATACGCGCGGCCAGTTAACTCATGTGGGCACGCATGAATTCTGCGGCGAGCCGGGCGTGCGTTTCGCTAACCTTTGAGATCGCGGAACGCGTCTTCGATTTCGTGGCGCGCATCCGGCGAGACCGGAACGAACGGCAGCCGCGGCGGCCCGCCGTAATACCCATTCAGATCCATCGCGTGCTTGAGACCCGGCACGCCGTACATGTCCGTCACCAGAATGGCCGGATGAGAAATGCGCCCCTGCCAATCGATGCCGGCTTCTTCCTCGCGCGTGCGGAAAGCTTCCCAGACGGCGATGGTGGCGTAAGGCGCGGCGCTCGCAAACGCCAGCGCCGCCCCGTTGGCTCCCGCCTTCAGCGATTCCCAAACCTGCGACTCCGTACCCGCCAGGACGGCGAAATCCTTCGCTGTCAGAGCCCGGATCTGCGCTACCCGCGAAGCCGGAGTGCCCGTCTCGATCAGGCCCGCGATGTTCGGATGTTCGGCCAGTTTCGCGGCCGTCTCAGGCAGCAGATCGACTCCCGTCATCTGCGGAGCATTGTGAATCAGGACGGGTACCGGCGACCGGTCGGCCAGCGCGCGAAAGAAGAGCGTCTGTGTTTCCGGTCCGTACATCAGGTTCCGGTATTCATGCGGCACGCTGCTGACCACCGCATGCGCTCCCGCCTGTGCCACAGCGCAGGCGAGTTTCGCGGCCGCATGAACCCCTTCGGCGCTGATATCCGCGATAACGGAGCGACCCTCCGGAATGTGCGGCGCGGCGATGCGCAGCATCTCCACCTTCTCTTCCGGCTCGAGAAGCGGACCCTCGCCGGCGAGCGATCCTACGACGAAACCGGCAAGCGAAGTGCGCGACCACTTCTCGAAGTTATGCTGAATCTTGACGCGATACATGGCGCCGGTGTGATCGAACGGCGTCGCCACCGACGCATACATTCCCTGAATTTTCATTTAACCTACATGTTCTCAATCGACCTTCAGTGTTCGCAAGGCGGCAAGGAAATCACCATCGCCGAGCTTTGGGAAGCCGGCTGCACGGGTATCGTGGAACTCGCGGATTCAGACGATTCGGCGCAACTGCGGGCGTTCTTCGACGACGACGCGCGCCAACCCGAACTGCAATCCCGCTTCGGCGGCGAGATCCACCCGGCGGATACCCGGGACTGGGTCGCGTTCGCGCACGAGTATCTGCAGCCGATGGAAATCGGGCAGCGCATCTTCGTCTGTCCGGAATGGCGCGACGATCCCACGCCGGCCGGCCGGTTTCGCATCGTGGTAAACGCCGGCCTTGCTTTCGGCACCGGCGCGCATGAGACGACGCGGCTTTGCCTCGAAGCGCTGGAACGTCATTTACAGCCCGGCATGACGTTGGTCGACATCGGGACCGGCTCCGGCATTCTGGCCGAGGCCGCAGTCAGGCTCGGCGCGGGCCGCGTCTGGGCCAACGACAACGACCCCGAAGCCGTTGCAGTGGCGCGGGAAAACTTCGAGCGTGCGGGCGTCGCCGTGGAGTTGTCGCTCGGATCCGCCGATGCCGCTCCGTCCAATTTCGCGGATATCGTCGTCGCCAATATCAGTCCCGCCTGGATCGCCGACCTGGCGCCGGAGTGGATGCGCATTCTGAAACCCGGCGGCGTCGCGATCCTGAGCGGATTCGAGGCGGCGGATATTCCCCGCGTATCGGCCGCTCTCAAAACCGCAGGTGGCCGAGTGACAGGAGAGTTTGGCGAGCGCGAATGGCGAATGCTGGAAGTCAACACGACCTGAGCAGACGTTCCATCTCCCGATAGCAGCGCTCAAAAGAGGGAGAGCGATCTCTCGTTTTGCCCTATCGAAAAGTTGTGCGAAGGCAGCCTGATCGATTTCGCCGGACTGTCGCGGACAAAACGGAGCGCATTCAGTAAAGTTCGTTTTCCCGACGCCGTTCGGCCCGATCAGAAAATCGAGCCGTCCCAAAGCGACCTCGCAAAGCGCGATACTCCTGAAATTCTCAACAGGTACGCGCTTCAGCAGGACGGAGTTATCGGGTACCACAACGGCTCCCGGTATAACTTTCAAAGATCGGCAATCTCGAAGCTCGTGTGCCGTCCGTTACAATAACAGTTACGAAAACGGCGCCGACCCAGGTAGCTCGACCGGCCGCTTTTGAACAATAACGGCTATGTCTTCGGCTCCTTCGGTGTTTCCATCAGATCAATTGCTGTTCACCGGCTACGATCCGGGCTCGTTCTACGACGAGTTGATCGCGCCTAACGGGGAGCCGCGTCCGTGCGCCGCGCGCATGTTCGAACAGCTTTCGACCATGCCGCTCGAAGTCTTCGAAGAGCGCCGGAAACTGGCAGACCTATCCTACCTCGTCCAGGGCATCACCTTCACCGTCTACAGCGACGGCCGCGGCACCGAGCGTCTCTTTCCTTTCGATCTCGTGCCGCGCATCATCCCGCGCTCGGAGTGGGACGTGATCGAGCGCGGTCTGGCGCAGCGTGTCATGGCCCTGAACCTCTATCTTCAGGACATCTACGGCGCCCAGCGCATCCTTAAAGACCGCATCATCCCGCGCAATCTCGTCTTTTCCTGCAAGCATTTTCGCCGTGAAATGGTCGGCCTGAATGTTCCACGGGATATTTACGTCCATGTTTCCGGAATCGACCTGGTGCGCGATTCGCGGACCGGACAGTACCTGGTGCTCGAAGACAACGCGCGGTCGCCCAGCGGCATATCCTACGTCCTCGAAAACCGCCTCGTCATGCGCCGGACCTTCCCGCGCGCTTTCGAAGTCTCCGAAGTAATGCCGGTCGACCACTATCCTTCCGAGCTCGCGAGGATTCTGCGAAGCCTCTCCCCCCGCACGGGCGAACGTCCCGTCGTGGTGCTGCTGACGCCGGGCCTGTATAACAGCGCCTACTTCGAACACAGCTTTCTCGCTCAGGAAATGGGCGTCGAGCTGGTCGAAGGCCGGGATCTCGTGGTCGTCGATGACGTCGTCTACATGAAGACGATCCACGGCCTGACTCGCGTGGATGTGATCTATCGCCGCGTGGACGACGATTTTCTCGACCCACTCGCGTTTCGCGCCGGTTCGCTTGTCGGCGTGCCGGGACTGATCAATGCCTATCGCGCCGGCAACATCGCGCTGGCCAATGCCATCGGCACCGGCGTAGCCGACGACAAGGCGATCTACGCGTATGTACCCGCATTCATCAAGTATTATCTGGGCGAAGACCCGATTCTGCAGAACGTCGACACTTACCTCTGCTCCAATCCGGACCACCTTTGTTATGTCCTCGACCATCTGCCCGAACTGGTGGTGAAAGCGGTGGGCGAATCCGGCGGATACGGCATGCTGATGGGCCCGTCTTCCGACAAGAAAACCATCGAGGATTTCCGCCAGCGCCTGAAGGCCGATCCGCGCAATTACATCGCGCAGCCGGTGATCCCCCTCTCTCGCGTGCCCTCATTCGACCCCGCGACAGGCAGTATGAGCCCGCGTCACGTGGATCTGCGGCCTTATTGCCTGTACGATGGCGAAAAAGTCACCATCGTGCCCGGCGGCCTGACCCGCGTCGCATTGCAGCGCGGATCCCTGGTGGTCAATTCTTCCCAGGGTGGCGGCAGCAAGGATACCTGGGTGCTGAGGGGAGACGAATGATGCTTTCGCGCATCGCCGATTCGCTGTTCTGGATCGGGCGATATATGGAGCGCGCCGACAACACGGCCCGTATCCTCGACGTCAACTATCACATGCTGCTCGAGCAGCCGCCGAATACGTACAAGCTGCGTTGGGACCCTCTGATCGCCGTGACGGGCGAACGCGCCCGGTTCTACAAGAGCTACGAAGAGGCCAGCGCGCAGACGGCTTTCGACTTCCTTGGCTTCTCGGAAGATAATCCCAACTCGATAGCGCAGTGCATCGTGAATGCGCGCGAAAATGCCCGGACCATCCGCGACCGGATCTCGCGGGAAATGTGGGAGGACATCAACAGCCTCTATCACAAAGTGATGCGCATGCGCGAGCACGACGAAGATCTCTCACGCTTCTGCGATACGGTGAAGCGTGGCGGCCATCGATTCCACGGTGTTTGCGACGCCACCCTGGCGCGGGACGAAGGATGGCATTTCGTGCAGGCCGGCTGCGTGCTCGAACGCGCGGAGATGACGGCGCGCATCCTTGACGTGCACTACCATCAGCTGCTCGAAGGGCCCATGATCCTCAACGAATCGCGCAATCACCTGTGGATGGCCGTGCTGAAATCGGTGGCGGCATTCGAGTTTTACAAGCGCCAGTACGGGCAGATCGAGCCGGCAAAGGTGGCTGAGCTGCTGCTGCTGGACGCCCGCCATCCGCGTTCCGTGCGTTTCAATCTGAGCGCCCTGCAGAGTTCTCTCTACGCCATCAGCGGTTCCGTTCCGGGGACTTACGCCAACGAGGCCGAGCGGTTGACGGGCAAGGTGCACGAACGGCTCACCTACGACAGCATCGAGGAGATTTTCGCCGGCGGCCTGCACGAGTTCCTCACCGATCTGCAACAGACCTGCCGCACCATCGGTGGAGAGATTACGGGCGCCTACTTCCATTACGCGGTGGTCGCATAAATGGCCGCCTTCAACCGTTACAAGCTGGCTCACGTCACCCTGTTTTCCTACGACGGCCCGGTTTCGGAAAGTTACAACGAGTTGCGCCTGCGCCCCCGTCACGACGAGTCGCAGAGCTGTCTTTCGTTCCGCCTCACTACGCACCCCGCGTCGAGGCCCGCCGCGCATCTCGATTACTTCAACAACTGGGTGCATCGCTTCCACATATTGCCGGAGCACCGGGAGCTCCGCGTGGAATCCGAGGCGATCGTCCTGGTGCATCCGCAGCAGTGGTCATGGTCGCCGCTCTCGCTGGCCGATTTCGACCAGCGCCGCGAGTCCATGGCCGAGGAATACTTCGACTGGCTGGCACCCAGTGAGTATTGCCCCGTCGTGCCCGAGATCGGCCAGTTGATCCAGCAGGTGGAATCCCGCTGTGAAGGCACGGTGCGAGGATTCGCCCAGGCGGCGTCGGGACTCATTCACGAGCAATTCACTTACAAGCCCGGCGCCACTCACGTTCATTCCTCGGTGCAGGATTCGCTCGCGACCCGCGCGGGTGTGTGTCAGGATTTTTCGCATCTGCTGATTGCAGTGCTGCGGCAGCGCGGGATTCCAGCGCGGTATGTCTCCGGTTATCTGGTCCCGCGGCAGGCGTCCGATGCGCGAGCGGTGATGGAGAACGTGATTGGCGGCCAGGCTTCGCACGCATGGGTGCAGGCTTATATTCCGGAAACCGGGTGGATCGGACTCGATCCCACTGCGGGTGAGTTTGCCGAGGATCGCCACATCGTCGTAGCCCGCGGACGCGATTACGGAGATGTGCCTCCGGTGCGCGGCGTCTATAAGGGCCACGCGGGACAAAGCCTGTCGGTGGACGTGCTGGTCCGGCCCGCGCTCGACGACGAAGGCGCCGAGTTGCTGCTCGAGACCTCGGCTGCGCCTCCTCCGCGGCTTCCCGAGGGCGAAGCGCTGCAACAACAGCAACAGTAGTGTGGGGAATCCTCTCCCCGGCGGCGACGAGCGGATCGAGCGGATATAATTCCCGGTGGCGATGAAAACGGGTTTCTTTCTGCCGTGCCTTGTGCTTCTTTCGGCCTGCCTTCCCGCGGAGGCGCAGTGGAGTGTAACGACTCCCGGCGTTCCCCGCCTGGCGAACGGCGAACCAAACCTCACCGCTCCTGCGCCGAGGACCGCGGACGGCAAACCCAGTCTCGAAGGCATCTGGGAGCCCAACGGCATCAAGTACCTCATCAATATCGCGGCGGACCTGAAACCGTCCGAAGTTCCGTTCACGCCTGAGGCGGCCTCGATTTACGCAAAGCGGCGGGAGAATAACGGCAAGGACGATCCCGATGCTCGTTGCCTGCCCTCGGGCATGCCGCGGAAAGACGCGATCACATCGCCTTACAAAATCCTGCAGAGTCCCGGGCTGATTGTCTTTCTCTACGAATCGCGCACCACCTTTCGCCAGGTTTTCACCGATGGCAGGCCTTTCCCGGCGGATCTGCAACCCGCCTGGGACGGGTATTCGGTCGGCCACTGGGAGGGAGACACGCTGGTGGTCGAGACGAAGGGCATGAACGGCCGCACCTGGCTCGACAGCAACGGACATCCGCTTTCGGATTCAATGCATCTGATTGAAAAATTCCGGCGCCCGGATTTCGGCCATATGGAAATCGAAATAACCATCGACGATCCCAAAATGTACTCGAAGCCCTGGACTATTCGTGAGAATCCTCATCTCCTCGTGGATACGGAGCTGATCGAGTACGTGTGCACCGAGAACGAGAAGGATCTCCGGCACCTGGTGGGCAAGTAGCCCTTACCGCGGCAGCCAGAGAACGCGACGAAGCGCGCTCTTCCTAGAATTAATTCCGATTCTGTCCATCAAACTTATCTATCGAAGTCATCAAGTCTTTTGTTTACAATCATGAGTTTGTTGCTAATATTTTCCTATTTGTCACATCCAAAGTTTTTATTTCCGACCGTTCCAGGCTCGCACTTAGACTGAGTTCTATCAGTCTGCCGAAACCGGCACCGAGTTAGTATCACCTCTACTTATTCTAAGGAGATAGTTATGCGACTACCGCTCTGTATCCTCGCCCTTGCTCTGTCTGCGTGGGCCGCAGACCCCGACGCCCCTCTGCCCGCCGATACACCCGATCAGGCTCAGGCGGCTGCTCCCGCTCCGGCTCCCACGGCAGACTCACAAGCTCCTGCCGCCCCAGCTGCCGCGACACCGGCGGCTCCTGCCGCGCCAATGGCATTGGCAGCACCGGCGGTCACAGGCCCGCTTTCGAATCTCCCGCCCGCCATTTTCGATGCCGGACCATTCGGGAAGATTGCCGTCAACGGCTTCCTCTCGGGCATGGGCCTGGTGCAGAACAACCACATCCCGGGCGACAATTCCACCCAGGCGGCCATCAGCAACGCGCAGGTATTCATCCAGAAGACCGATGGCTGGTTCCAGTTCTATCTGCAGGCCGGTGCCTACAACATTCCGGCCCTTGGTGTGCCCTTCCTGAATACCGACAAGACCCTGAGCGAGCTATTCAGCCCCTTGCCTGTAGCCTTTGCGAAATTTCAGGCCGGAAAGAACACCTCGATTGAGATCGGCGCACTACCTACTCTGATTGGCGCCGAGTATACGTTCACCTTCGAAAACATGAACGTCGACCGCGGCCTCTTATGGAATCAGGAAAACGCCGTCAATCGCGGCATCCAGATTAATCAGACCATGGGTAAGTTCACGGCGTCGCTCAGCTGGAACGATGGTTTCTATTCCAATCGCTACACCTGGCTCACCGGTGCTCTGGCTTACGTAAACGGGCCTCACTCACTGGCATTTGTCGCCGGTGGAAACTACGATCAGACCCACTTCCAGACTTATGCTACACCGGTGCAGAATAACGGCAGCATCTACAACGTAATCTACACCTACACCAAGGGTGCCTGGATCGTCCAGCCCTATTATCAATACACCAGCATCCCCACCGACAACAACATCGGAATTGTCAAAGGTGCGTCCACAAATGGCGGCGCGATCCTGCTGAGCCGGGCCTTTAGTCACGGCTTCTCGCTTCCGGTGCGCTTCGAATATATTGCGAGCTCCGGCAGCGCGGCTCAGAACGCCGTCAATCTGCTGTTCGGCCCCGGCAGCGATGGCACGTCTGTCACGGTTACTCCGACGGTTCAATATGGTGGTTTTTTCTTTCGCACCGATCTCGCATGGGCTCACGCGAGCAACTACACTCCGGGTGACGTATTCGGCTCAAAAGGACTGAGCAACGACCAGTTTCGCGCCATGGCTGAAATGGGTTTTGTGTTTGGCAACAACATCGTCGAAAAGAAATAAGCTGTCAGGGCGGATTGGAAAGCTGCGGCGGATTGTAATCCGCCTGGCCATCAGAGCAAAATCGCCGAAGCCAGTCTCCAGTCCGCCCTATCGCGAGTAATAGCCGTTCCGCGCATGAACATAGACCTTCGGGACGGTGGATTTCACCTTGATCTGATGATATTTCCCCGTCGCTCCTCCATCGGATGGCTGGAAACCGATCACATATTCGTTCCGTAAGGCGCGGCCCGTCCTTGTCACGGCTTCTTTCGCGTCGGTGGTATTGTGTACGTGAAAGTAAAGCCCACCGGTCTTGTTGGCCAGCTTCTCAAGCAGATCCGATCCCTGCCGGTCTCTTGCCTGATCCCATGGTTTCGACGCCAGCCCGGGGCGAAACGGGACTGAGTTCCCCGAGGGCATGCCATTATCGATGATGATCGTGTAGACCTGTACGTCGGCTTCGAGAGCCACACTTAGAAGCTCACCTTCCGAGTACCGGCTGTTGTTGTCGAGTCCATCGGAAAGAATCAGCAGTGCCCGCCGCGGTTGCCGGGCGTCCCGCATTCGCGTCAAACCCAGATAAATCGTGTCGATCAGCGACGTCAACCCCCCAGGCCTGGTGGAGTCGATGCTCCGCTGCAATGCGGCCGTATCCGTCGTAAACCGGGAAACGGTTTCGGGCTGTGTTGAAACGGTCAACAGCAGAAATTCATCGTGAGGATTGGCCGTTCCGATGAAAGTCTGCACCATTTCCTTTGCCGGAGCAAGCGCCTTCTGCATACTCCCGCTGACGTCCAGCACCACCCCGACCGAGCTTGGCGCATCGTCAAGGCCGAAGGATAAAATCTGCTGCGAGACCTGATTGTCGAAAACAGCGAAATCCTCCGCCTTCAGACCTTCCACGATCCTGGCATTACGATCGGTGACTGTAACCGGAACCAGGACCATCTGTGAGGTGCTGCGAAACACGGGCGTTGTCTGCGCTCCGGTCTCGCTCGTGGAAAGTAAGAGAGAGAGTGCTAGCCAGCATAAGGACACTGTCATCACGGGAATCCTGAAGGCAGTGTAGGGCCGCGAGCGTCATAATCGTATAAGAATCGCGTATTGAATTCATTGCCAATGTACTATTTCCACGTAAGAATCTGAAATTATCCGTAGTCAATGGATAGGTTATATTGGCCTTATCGAAACTATTTATTCCCTGGAACTTCTCCATCCGGCCCGGTGTCTACCCAACCGAAAAGGAGAACGGCCTTGTTCGATCAAACCTTCGTCGACACGCAGGCGCAAACGCGCAAACCGTGGACGGTCGCGGCTTCACTCGTAATCCAGACAATCCTTGTCGCCGTAGCCTTTCTCGTACCCCTGATGCAAGTGGCGGTTCTGCATCGGCCCGAGGCCGTTCCCGTGTGGCTGCCACCGCGGGAACACAAGAGTGCGCCGCAAACGGAGGCCAAACCGGTTGCCTCCCAGGCTTCCGCGAACCGGCCCGTCTTTCGTGTCCAACCCCTGCAAGCCCCGTCCACAGTGCCGGCGCAGATCCGTATGACTCCCGACGCACCGGAGATCGGCGCGCCCGTGACCGGCACGACGGCGGGCAACCTGTTTCTCGGGCTTCTCCCCCAAACAAACGTACCGCCTCCATTGGCGCCGCCCGCGCCGGTCAGGCAGACCCAGCCATCGCAGTCGGCGCCTGTCAGGGTTAGCGGCGGCCTGCAATCCGCGAAGCTCATCTTCGGGCCGAAGCCGTCCTATCCTCCGCTGGCAAAAGCCACCCGCACGCAGGGTACGGTCAGGATTCAGGCCATCATCGGGCGCGACGGCGCGATCCGTGATCTGCAGGTTCTGAGTGGTCCGCCGCTCCTCATTCCCGTCGCCGTCGAGGCTGTCGAAAAATGGCGCTACCAACCGACTCTTCTGAATAACGAAGCGGTGGAAGTGATCACCGAAATCGACGTCAATTTCACGATCGCGCAGTGACGCCGCAATCGCGGTAATTCACCAGCTCGATTCCCCGGCGTTCGACCACCGCCCGTGCTTCTGCCGACACCAGCGCGGCCAACTCGATCGGCCGCGTCTTCTTCAACCTCGTCTCAGCATCGGCCAGCTCCGATCCCAGCTTTCCAGGATGGGTCATGAATTCGGTGAGCCCCTCCGGCAGCCGTTCGAGTATATCGATCAGGCGCGACCCGTCGAGAGACCCGGTGATCTGAAATCCAGTGAAATAGTCCGTCGTTTTCAGTTCGCCGAGAGCGCGCGTGAAGCCCGGCCGGGCGATCCGCATCCCCAGCGCCACCGCGCTTTTGGTGATGCGCGCGCTTGTGTCGATGCCGAAATCGAAGGGTCGGCGCACCCATGGAATGCGGAACTCGTGCGCTATCCGCGCTACTGCATTCAGCACCGGCGGCAGCAGATGCGTGTGTTTATGCGTATCCAGATGGCTCGGCCTTATCCCCGCGCGCGCAATCTTCCGTACCTGCGCCGAGAGCTCTTCGTAAACCGGCAGCTTCCGTCCGATCAGCGCCCGTAACAGCTCCGGCACCGTCTTCGGCAACTCGCGCCCGGGTTCCAGAACGCTTCGGCCCTGCACCAGCACCAGATGGCACCCCACGTCGAGCGAAGGCGTTTGCCGCGCCAGCTTCACGGCGTTATCGAAAGCGTTCCCGTTCGCCATCAGCGTGGTTGCGGTCAGAATTCCATTGCGGTGCGCCTCAACGATCCCCTCATTCACATCGTGCGTGAAGCCGAAATCGTCGGCGTTGACGATGAGCCGTCTCATGTGGCGAAGGCTCTGCTTTTGGCCTAGAAAATCGCGAACTTGATGCGCAGAAACTTCTTCGGATCCGCATGCACATCCTTGATCAACGAATTCACGTCGCGCGCCGTCGCGTCCAGCGAATCGTAAAGCTGCGGATTCACCATCAGTTGTCCGATCGTCCCCTGCCCGGAATTGATTTTGTCCATCGCCGTATTCACTCGTTGCTCGATCATCTGCAGCTGGTTGGCGATTTCGTCGTTGGTCAACAACTTTCCGGCCGTTCCCTTGCCCGCCTTCAGATTGTCCAGTAGTTCCCTGGCGTCCGCAATCGACGCGCGTGCTTCGTCGTAAAGCTGCGGGTCGTACATGGTTTTTCCCAGCGTGCCTTTACCCTGCTGCACCTGCGCGAGCATGTCGTCGATGCGCTGCAGCGGTTTGCGGATGTCGTCGTACAACTGATCGTCGTACAGCAGATGGCTGAGCGTTCCCTTGCTGTCATGGACGTCCTTCACCAGTTGCTGCAACTCGCCTGCCGTGGCGTTGAACCGGTCGTACAGGGTATCGTCCTTGATCAGCTTGCCGATGTTTCCCTGACCGTTTTCGACGATCGAGAGCAGGCCGTCGAGGCGGCCCAGAATGGTCTGGGCCTCCGCCAGCAGGTTCGTGCTCTGGGCCATGATTTCGGGAATGCCCTGATTCGGCAGCGATGCCAGTTCACCGCCCGGCTCCACGTGCTTCGGATCTTTTCCCTTGTCGATGTTGATGAATTTCGTGCCCAGCAGATTTGCCGAACTGATGGCGGATTTGGAATCCTCCGGAATCTGATCGAGGAATTTGTTCTGGATCACCATGTCGATTTCGACCGTCCGTCTCGGGTCGCGCGATCCCGTCAGCCGGATGCCGCCGATGTAGCCCACCAGAATGCCGTTCACCCGCACCGGATCGTTGACGTTCAACCCTTCCGAGTCGTCCATATACGTGCGCAAATGGAAATTTCCCGCGAACATGTTGCTTTGGCTGGTCAACAGAAAAATGAGAATGCCGGTCAGGACCATGGCCGCCGTCGCCAGCACCCCCGACCGTAATTCCGCCCAGCGTACTTTTTTCTGAGAAGCCATATCAGGCCGCGTCTTTCTCCGGACGCTTCACAAACTTGGATATATAGGGATCGGCCGAAGATTCGAGGTCCGCCTGGCTTCCTTCGAAGACCAGCCGGCCTTCCCGCAGCACCATGAATACCGTATTCGTCCCCGCTTTTTCGTCCTGCCCGGTCCGTACGACCGGATCCAATCGGCCGCTGTTCGGATTGTAGCGAAAGTTGGCCACCAGATTCCCGTCCTGATACCGATGCGTCACCACGATGGCCGTCGTATTGTCCACGTCGCGCTCCTTGACGATCAGCGCCATAATCGTATGCGCCGTGATGGGGTCCAGCCCCGCGGTCGGCGAGTCGTACAGGAGCAGCGGCGGTTTGCTCACCACTGCGCGCGCGATCGCCACCCGTCTGCGCATGCCGCCCGAAAGTTCGCTCGGATACCGTTCCATCGTCTGCTCCAGTTCCACGAAGCGCAGCGAATCCCGCACCGCCGGTTCCATTTTCTCGCGCGGCATCTTGATGGCTTTCTGGTTCAGCAAGGGATAGGCCACGTTTTGCGCTATGGTCATGGAATCGAA
Source organism: Terriglobia bacterium (assembly GCA_963788485.1). Taxonomy (GTDB): domain Bacteria; phylum Acidobacteriota; class Terriglobia; order Bryobacterales; family Bryobacteraceae; genus BOG-234. Next base: position 33,342 of record CAWBIS010000005.1, on the reverse strand, counting down.
GAGCGCGCTTTCCTGGAAAAGCATGCCGATTTTGCTGCGTATGTCGAACAACTCCGTTTCCCGCTTCCCCGTGATGTCCTCGCCGAAAAGCCAGACCTTCCCGGTCGTCGACGGATTCAGCCCCATGGCTGTCTTCAAAAGCACGGTCTTTCCGCTGCCGGCCGCGCCCAGCAGAATTCTGGTTTCGCCTTCCCGCATTTCGAAAGACACTGCGTCCAGCGCCTGCGTGCCGTCCGGAAAAACCACGCCGACATTTTCAAAACGCAGAGGGCTGGCTTTCGCCGGGGTCGTTTCGGACATTATTGAGCCAGTTGGGAAACGAAGATTTTGCCGATGAAAAGATCCAGAACGAAGATCGCGATCGACGCCCAGACCATCGCCTGCGTCGTGGAACGGCCCACGCCCTGCGTTCCACCCGTTGTCCGCAGACCGTAGAAACAGCCGATCAGCGAAACCGCAAACGAAAAAACGAACGGCTTGAGCAGGCCCTGGCCCACATCGTTCCAGACCAACGCCTGCCAGGTGCTGGTCCAATACTGCCGCGTTGGCAGACGAAAGAGGTAACTCGACATCATCCAGCCCCCGACCATACCGACGAAGTCGTCGATGACAGTGAGCGCCGGCAGCATTACCGCGGTCGCAATCATCCGGGGAACAACCAGTTTCTGCACCGGATCGGTGCCGAGCGCGCGCATGGCGTCGATCTGCTCGGTGACCTTCATAGACCCGATTTCGCTGGCGATTCCCGACGAATTGCGTCCGGCAACCATCACCGAAGCCAGCACCGGCCCCAATTCGCGCACCAGAATAATGGAAACGAAGGTCCCCGTGCGGCCGGTTTGTCCGTACGGCTGCAGGCTGCGGCCCATCTGCATAGCCATCACCAGCCCGGAAAAAAAACCGGTCAGGATAACGATCGGAATGCTGCCGAAGCCGATCGCGTCCATCTGCAGCAGAATATCGTTGACATAATGGGGCTTTCGGGTGACGTTCCGGAGAGCCCGGCCGGTCAAATCGAAGAACTCCTGAATTGCCTGAATGGGTCCCTTTAGGATGTCAAGCACGCGGATTCTTCTGACCTCGATGCTAGCATACAAGCGTTGTTTCTTAATGAGATATGAAAGGTCTGACTGACGTTCCGGGCATTCTGGTCGGGCACGCGACCGATTCTGCGGCTCTGACCGGCTGCACTGCGATCCTCTGCGGAACCGATGCGGTGGGCGGCGTCGATATCCGCGGCTCCGCGACCGGGTCCTGCGAAATCAACACCCTGAGCCCCGGCCACGTGGCGCCGAACGTTCATGCGATTGTCTTGTCCGGCGGCAGCGCATTCGGCCTCGAGACCACGTGCGGCGTTCGCAATCTGCTCGAAAAACGAGGCATCGGTTTCAACGCCGGTGTCACTCACGTGCCCATCGTTCCGGGCGCCATACTTTTCGATCTCGGCATTGGCAGCCCCCACGTTCGCCCCGCTCGCGAAATGGGCGAGAAGGCCGCCCTCGCCGCCAGCGCCGGTCCGGTCGCGGAAGGGAACGTCGGTGCCGGAACAGGCGCGACAGTCGGCAAAATTTTCGGCATGAAGCAGGCAATGAAGAGCGGCATCGGTACCGCCTCGCTGACTCTCGGATCGGGTGTGGTAGTTGCGGCGCTGGTCGCCGTGAACGCGCTCGGCGACGTGATCGATCCGTCCAGCGGAAAGATCGTCGCCGGGGCCCGCAAAGCTCCGGGCAGCCGCGAGTTCGCCAATTCCGCCGCCGCCATGCGGCACGGCCTGAATTCGGCCCGCGGGGGCAACACCGTTTTGGGTGTTGTCGCCACCAACGCGCGTCTCGATCGCGTTCAAACCAACAAACTGGCCGCGCTGGCCAGTCTCGGTATCGCGCGCACGATCTCTCCCATAAATACGATGAGTGACGGCGACATCACCTTCGCCATTTCCCTCGGCAAGGAACGGGCGGTGCTTGACGAAGTCGGGGTCGCCGCCGCCGAAGCCATGGCGACAGCCGTATTACGGGCCGTGCGCGCCGCGAAGACCGCCGGCGGGGTGCCGGGACTGGCTGGCTAGCCAGGGCGCGAAGCCCCGGGGGCCGAATCGCCAATCGGCTCGAGTAGGAATCTACTTTTTCAGCGTGTGGACGTAAGCGACGACGTTATCGAGGTCGCCGCCGGCGACGCTCGCCACGGGCTTCATCTTGCCGACGCCCATGCTCACCGCCGTCTTGATTGCCGCGTCGCTCTCTCCCCCGAGCGCCTTTTGATCCACTTTCATCATTTTGAATATGGCCGGATTCCCCGCGCCATCCGCTGCATGGCAGTTCTTGCATTTGGCGTCATAGACCGCCTTGCCCGCGGCGGCATCGGCCGCGAAGGCCCCCATGGGAAGCAATACGCTCAGCCCACAAAGAACCACATATTTTGCAGATCGTCTCATTGTTGTTGGGTCGTCTCCAGAATTCCATTCTGGACACCTGGAGGCATTCGGCGCAATCAAACGATGATTAAGATTTATGAATCGGAGCTTCAACTCTTGACGTGGCACTTGCCGCAATTTCCCTTGGTCTCGAACGCCTTCCCTCCGGGATGATGGCAGGCGCCACAGGATGTCATTGCCGTCTCGGCCGTCTTATGCATGTTCGCCTTGAAGTTCAGGGGAGCTGTCGCCGATTTCTGAAACAGCTTGTCGTGACAGGTCGCGCAGTCGTTATTGGCGATTTTGACGTGCGCCGCATGGTCGAAGGTGACATTGCCCATCTTCGACTGGAAAACCAGCTTGTCCTGCTGAGCCAGAACCGTCACACCACCGGCGAGACAAATCCCGAAGAAGATCGCTGTGAATAGCCGCATAGAAGGATCATAATCGACTTCTTTCGTTTGTCAATTGCCACGATTGCAACTGTCCAATAGCAGCATCGACAAGAGCGTTCATCGTCTTCGCCACAGGCGCGGACAGCTCCGCGCTCCACTCGGTCGAGAGCGGCTGGACACCCAGAACCACCACTTCTTCGGGCACATCGCCGAGAAGCCTCATGGCCACCATAAGGTCCGAGAAACCCATCTGGTGCACCGAGGCCTTCCCCGGCATGTCAGCCAGAGCCTGGCCTTCCAGCCGCAGCAGAGTTCCGGGTTTCTCCCCGGCATCGACGGCGTCGAGAACCAACAGGCGCCGGAACCCGGAAAGATGGGCAAGGAGACTCAGGCCCAGCGTTCCGCCATCGATCAGAGCCACTCCGGGCGGGACGCGCGAGTCCGTTTGCAATTGATGGATAGCATGCACGCCTGCGCCGTCGTCACAGTGGACCAGGTTTCCGAGGCCCAATACTGCAGTGCTCACCTGTGCACTCGTTTGCCCTGCGCCGCTTCGATCGCCGCGCGATCGTCGTCCTCCAGTTCGTCGACCGGGACATTCTTGTACCCGGTGAAAATCGAATCCAGCAGGCCGCGTTTCTCCGCACTCGACACGATCAGACAAAGATGCACGTGCAGGATGCCAAAGGCAATAAACACGAACATCAGGAAGAAGTGAATCAGCCGGATGTTCTGGATGCTGATCAGACGCGGAATCCAGCCGACCAGCACGTTCAGGAATGGGTTATGGAGCAGCCAGTTGTACATCGTGAGGCCGGTGAGAATCTCGACCAGCACCAGCGCGTAAATGCCGACGTAGGAAGCCGCGGCCATCGCGTTGTGGCCTACCTTGGCTACCGGCGTAGGGCGCATGAAGGCGTAAAACTTCATCACCTCGATCATTTCCTTCCACTGGGATTTACGCAGGGGCACCATGGCTCTCCAGCGCGTCCAGCGGTCGCCCACGAAGAACAGATACATACGCAGGAGGAAAGCCACAATAAAAACCATCCCGAAGCACTCATGCACGAACCGAAACTCGCCCATGAGAAACGGATACTGCACCTGCCCGACGATGAATGGATTGTGTATGTAGTAGCCGGTGACCGAAAGGACGCCGATCGAAATCACGAGTACCCAATGGACCAGGCGTAACGGGTATTGCCACACATAGACCGCGATCGCCGGCCCCATGCGCATCCGCGGATGTTTCGGTGTTTCCGAATCCCCGACCTTTGGAGGCGGTTGTATCGTTGTTGCCACGGGCGTTCTCCTTTCAGGCTGCCTTCACGACTGAATAGTCGCGGCCTTTGGCACCGACCACATGCACGGCGCAGGCGATGCACGGGTCGAACGAATGGATCGTGCGCAGGATTTCAAGCGGGCGATTCGGGTCCGCAATCGGCGTATTGAGGAGCGACGCCTCGTAGGGGCCTCGTTGTCCCTGGCTGTCGCGCGGGCCGGCGTTCCAGGTCGTGGGTACGACGGCCTGATAGTTCCTGATCGCCTTGCCGTCGATTTCAACCCAATGACCGAGCGCACCGCGCGGCGCTTCATGCCACCCATAACCGCGACTGCCGCTCGGCCACGTCGAAGGATCCCATTTGACCGGGTTAAAGATGGTCACCTGGCCGTGGGCCATGTTGGCGTCCAGTTGATCCACCCAGACTTCGAGTTGTTTCGCCATCAACTGGGCTTCGAGAGCGCGCGCCGCGATGCGTCCCAGCGTGGAGAACAGAGCCGTTACCGGCGCGTTCAAAGCCTTCAGAGCGGCGTCGACGGCAGCCTTGATATCTTTCTGACCCGACGCGTAACCGACCACCATCCGGGCCAGCGGCCCGACTTCCATCGGCCTGCCCTGATAGCGCGGCGATTTCAGCCACGAATACTTTTTGTCGACGTCCAGAAAATCGTACGGCGGTTTCGGACCCGAATACTTCGGATTCGTCTGGCCGTCATACGGGTGTTTCCCCTTATCATCGCCGTCCGGGTATTCGTACCAGGCATGGCTCACGTTCTCCGTGATCTGCGCCGGATCCACGGGAAGCACTTTCGAAATGTCGTGGTTTAGAACCACTCCACGCGGAAAAAGGAACGTAGCGGGGTCGTTCTCGTTGCCCGAGGAGTAATCTCCATAACACAGGAAGTTACCCAAGCCTTCGCCGCGCGTGAACCAGTCCTTATATAAAGGAGCGATGGCCAGAACGTCGGGGATATAAACCTGGTCCACAAACTGGCGCGCCTGTTTGGCCAGCGTGCGCATGAACGTAATCCGTTCCGGATTGATCACCGCAAACGGTTCGTTGCCATCCATGGCGGTCGCCATGCCGCCCACGAGGAAAGTCTGGGGATGCGGATTTTTGCCGCCGAGAACTGCCTGGATGCGGATAAAATCCTTCTGGAACGAGAGCGCTTCAAGGTAATGCGCCACCGCCAGCAGGTTCACCTCCGGCGGCAGTTGATAGGCGGGGTGGCCCCAGAAGCCGCTGGTGAAGAGACTAAGTTGCCCGCTCGCCACCAGCGCCTTGACGCGGTCCTGCACGCCTTTGAAGTAGCTCGTGCTGGATTTGTCGTAATTCGAAATCGACTGCGCGGTCTGCGAAGTCTTCGCCGGGTCGGCTTTCAACGCTGAGGTGACATCCACCCAGTCGAGTGCATGCAGGTGATAGAAATGGACGACGTGATCCTGCACCATCTGCGAGCCGGCGATCAGGTTGCGGACGATGCGGGCATTGTCGGGCACTTCGATCTGCAGCGCGTTCTCGACCGCGCGCACGCTGGCGAGCGCGTGCACCATGGTGCAGACGCCGCAGATGCGCTGCGCCCAGATCCAGGCTTCGCGCGGATCGCGGTCCTTCAGGATCAGTTCGATGCCGCGGAACATGGTGCCGGCGCTCCAGGCGTCGCTGATCTTTCCACCATCCACCTGGGCTTCAATGCGCAGATGCCCTTCAATGCGTGTGACGGGATCGACTACGAGGCGAGCCATCTCAGTTCTCCTTGTCCGCCGGCCCCCGCTTAACTTCCGGTTGAGGAGCCGATTTGATCATCTTGACGAGCCCGTGGCCCGTGACGCCCGCCAGCACCGCCCCGGTTAATCCCAAGCCGATCTGGCCCGCGCTGACCTCGACCCCGAAACCGGGCACATTGGGCAGCCGCTGATAGAAAGGCGACATGTGATCCCAGAAGCGAGGCGAGGCGCAGCCGATGCAACCGTGCCCGGCGCGGATCGGCCAACTCGTGTGATCGTTCCATTGAACCACCGGGCAGTTGAACGTGGCTTCGGGACCCTTGCAGCCCATCTTGTACAGGCACCAGCCTTTGCGATGGCCTTCATCGCCCCAGTCCGTCACAAAACGGCCGGCGTCGTAATGCGCGCGCCGCTCGCATTGATCGTGAATTACGCGGCCGTAAGCAAACAAGGGCCGGTTGTATTGATCGAGAGCCGGGAGATCGCCGAAAGTCAGATAGTGGACCAGCGCCGCGGCCGTGTTGGCCGGATTATGCGGGCAGCCCGACATATTCATGACTTTGAGGCCGGGCAACGCTTCCTGCACCCCTAAGGCGCCTGTCGGATTCGGTTTGGAGCGAACAAGGCCCCCATCGAATGCACAAGCACCCACCGCTATCGTCGCGGCAGCGTTGCGGCACACTTTTTCGGCGATCTCCATGGCGGAGTGACCCCCTATCGCGCAGTACACTCCGCCATCCGCGGTGGGGATCGCCCCTTCCACCACCGCAATGTATTTCCCTTTGTCCTCGTTTCCCACGCGGTTGAGCACGGCGTCGGCGGACTTGCCGGCGCCCGCCATAATGACCTCGTGGTACTCCCACGAGAGGATCTCAAGGACAATTTCGGCGACATCCGGATTGCTCGATCGCAGCATCGACTCCGAGCAACCCGTGCAGTCCTGAAACTGCAGCCAGAGAAGCACTGGCTTCGTTTTTGCTTTGGTCACCGCTTCCACAACCTGTCCAAGGAAACGGTCGGGCAGGGCCAGCGTACCCAGCATCGCGCCGCAGAACTGGATCAGTTGCCGCCGGGAGATGCCACGCCGCGCCAGAGCGGTGCTCAGATCGACATCGTGGTCCATCTTAAACCTCCTCAGAAATACGTTTCCACTCCGGCTAACGCCGCCTGGGAATGCCTGGCCGACAGTCTCTGTGTCAACCAGCTCAGCCATTGATCGAGGCCCGCCCCGGTCGTGCATGAGGTTTCGATAATTTCGATATCGGGATGAATGCGCCTGGCGTTTTCCCGCGCCAGGGCAATATTGAACGGAACGTAAGGCAGAAGATCGATCTTGTTCAGGATCATCAACTCGGCCTTGCGGAAGATCCCCGGATACTTGAGCGGCTTATCTTCGCCTTCAGTCACGCTCAAAGTGACAATCTTGGCTTCCTCACCCAGTTCATAGCTCGTAGGACACACGAGATTGCCGACGTTTTCGATCAGCAGCAGATCGATCTCATCGAGTGCCCAGCCTTCCAGGTGTTTCTCCACCATCTTCGCGTCGAGGTGGCAAGCGCCTACTGTCGTGATTTGGCGCACCGGGTAGCCATATCGCGCAAGCCTGCGCGCATCGTTGTCGGTTTGCAAATCGCCCGTGAGGACCGCCGCGCGCACGCCCGCGGGAAGAAGTTCAAGGGTCTTTTCCAACAGGAAGGTCTTACCGGAGCCCGGTGAACTTATAAAATTCAGACACAGCGTACCGGACTCGGCGAACTCATCGCGCAGGCGCGCCGCGATCCGTTGATTCTCGTTCAGCACGCTCTGGTCGACTCGGACCTGCATTATGCCCTCACCTCAAACACGTTGTCTTCCAATTCGATGTAGGCGAGATCCAGTTCTTCGCCGCTCCGCCCGTCTTCGAGCGTGCACCAGTTCAGATCCAGTTGGATCGGGCCCATGTTTGAGCTCTTCGAAATCACCTCGAAGCAGAAACGGAGCGACTCCGTGTCTACTCCCGCAAACTCGCCGATTAGCAGCCCGACTTTTATCGCGCGCCGGCCCGGATAGAGCTCCAGCTCCTTGCCGACAGCCTCCAGCACCGACGACGCAATCCCCATCTCGTGCATGGCTTCAACAGATTCTGGGCAGTTGATCGCCCGCAAGCATGTCGACGATTCGGGTGGATCCAAATGCCGTTCGCATGATCACCAGCCCCGCTCGCGTTTCGCAGACCTCGCCGATAATGGCGGCATTTTGTCCCAGCGGATGGGCGCGCATCGATGCCAGAATGGCTTCCGCCGCTTCGGGCGCGACGATGGCCAGCAGCTTCCCTTCGTTCGCCACATATAAAGGGTCGAGACCCAACAACTCACAGGCGCCCTTCACTTCGTCCCGGACGGGAATGCTTTGCTCTTCGATGCGGATCTTCACGCCTGACTGCGCGGCGATCTCGTTCAACGCGCTGGCCACGCCGCCGCGGGTGGGATCGCGCAGGCAGCGAATCTGTTTCGAAACGCCGAGCATCGCCTCGACCAGCGAGTGCAGCGGCGCCGAATCGCTGACTATTTCGCTTTCGAAGTCGAGGCCCTCACGTTTGGTCATAATGGCGATGCCATGGTCGCCGATCGTGCCGCTCAGGATCACAGCGTCTCCGGGCCGCGCGGCGCCGGCCGAGAGCGTAACGCCGTCGGGAACAATGCCGATGCCGGTAGTATTGATGAAAAGCCCGTCGCCTTTCCCTTTCTCCACCACCTTCGTATCCCCGGTGACGATGGCAACGCCCGCCGCGGCAGCCGCCTGCGCCATGGACGCCGCCGCACGGTGCAGTACATCCATATCGAGGCCTTCTTCGAGAATGAATGCGGCGCTGAGGAACAAGGGCCGCGCGCCTCCCATGGCCAGATCGTTGATGGTGCCGTGAACCGCGAGCGAGCCGATATCGCCGCCGGGAAAAAACAGCGGATTCACCACGAATGAATCCGTCGTAAACGCCACCCGGACTCCGCCGATTTCGAGGTACGCCTGGTCTTCCAGTTTGTTCAGTATGGGATTCGAGAACAGGGGCAGGAAGATATCGCGCAGAAGCTCCGCGCTCAGGCGACCGCCGCTGCCATGACCAAGAACGATTCGCGCGGTCGCCGGAAGCGGCGTCGCACAGGAAAATGTCGAGATCTCAACGGCTGCCGCTTTCGGCGCTTCAGTCATGGCGTTTGTACTGGTAGTAAGCCGCGCACGCGCCTTCCGACGAGACCATCGGAGCGCCGAGCGGCTGCATGGGCGTGCAAAGCGTTCCGAACGCCGGGCAGTCCACAGGCTTCTTCAGACCCTGCAGCACCAGCGCGCTGACACACTGCTTCGGCTCATCGGCCACCCAGTCTTCCATGCCGAAGATCTTCTCCGCATCGAAATCCGCGTAGGCGGGGCGCAGCCGATAGCCGCTGTCCGCGATCGGCCCGATGCCGCGCCATTTGCGATCCGTAACCTCGAAGACCTCGCGCATCAGATTTTGCGCCGCCAGATTACCCTCGCGGTTGACCGACCGCGCATACTGGTTCTCGACTTCCGCGCGCCCTTCTTCCAACTGGGAAATCAGCATCGAGATAGCCTCGAGAAGATCCAGCGGCTCGAATCCGCCGACAACCATCGGCACGTGGAATTCATCCACCAGTCCCTCGTATTCGCCGAAGCCCATCACCGTGCACACATGACCCGGGGCGATGAATCCCTGTACCCGGTTCGACTGCGAGCCCAGAATCAACCGCATCGCCGGTGGCACCAGCACGTGAGACACAATCATGGAAAAGTTCTTCATGCTCTCGCGCTTTGCCTGCCAGACCGCCATTGCATTAGCCGGCGCCGTGGTTTCGAAACCGACGCCGAAAAAAACCACCTGCCTCAGCGGTTGCTCGCGCGCAATGCGCAGCGCATCGATGGGAGAGTAGGCAACGCGCACGTCGGCGCCCGCGGCCCTGGCCTGGAAGAGATCCGATTGCGAACCCGGCACGCGCAGCATATCTCCGTAGGAGACCAGAGTCACGTTGGGTTGGGAAGCGATGCGGATCGCCCGATCAACCACCTCGATCGGCGTCACGCATACCGGGCAGCCCGGCCCATGCACCAGTTCCACCTGTGGAGGTAAGAGTTCGTCGATGCCGTACCGCATCAGCGTATGGGTCTGCCCGCCGCAAACCTCCATGAGCACCCAGGGACGGGTGACCCGGCGGCCGATCTCGTCGGCAATCCTCAGCGCGATCTTCGGATCCCGGTATTCGTCGACGTATTTCAAGTCCCGCCTCCGCCACTGGCGTCGGCTGACGCTGAGTCGGGAACCAGACCTTCTTCCGTGAGCGCCCCAATCTGCGCCAGATACTGAAACGTACGCGCGGCTTCCTCTTCGTCGATCCGGGTGAGGGCGAAGCCAACGTGAACCAGAACGAAATCGCCTGGCTGCACCTCGGGCGTGAAGGCCAGATTCACCGTCCTGCGTACGCCGCAGAAATCCACGCGCGCGGAGCGGAACGCGGGATCATCGCCTTCCACGGTCAATACTTTTCCAGGGACTGCCAGACACACGCTGGGACCCACCTCCACAGGGGGAATTCGAAGCCGCGACGGACACACCGCTAAAGGCTCATCAAGCACGAACAGCGCCAGGTTGAGCATATAGCTTAATGAGGCGCTGAAGGACTAAGATAAATACCTGGTCTTATACGCTTATGCCGGGCCCTGCGCTAAAACGCGACAGGCCTGCGCTATTTCACGCAGGCCTGTGACTCACGACTTAAACTCAAGCGAATAAAAACTGAACTTAAATCAAAACCCCGCTGGTCGCAAAGGCGCCAACCAGAGGCCTGACGAGATGCTGAAAGTCGTCCGTAGCCATGCGGAGTACATCCCGATGCGTACCGGCGGTAAATGCGATGAACTTACTGTGCGCGACCTGTGTGTCGATGACAACCGGGAGATCGTGGAACGTCCCGAACGGCGGCATGGCGCCAAGCTCGCAATCGGGAAACAACTCCAGCAACTCGGTTTCATCGGCAAGGCGGATAAAAGAGAGTCCGAGCAGCACCCGCACGTCTTCGAGATCCACCTTGTCGTCGGCTGGTACGACAGCCATGCCGTAGCCTTTATCGCCGAAATACACGACAGTCTTGGCGAATTCGTGCGCGGGCATTCTTTCAGCTTTAGCCACACTTAGCGCTGTTTGCGCCGGGGGATGCACCGAGTGGGAATAGCGGATCTCCTTCGCATCCAGATAGCGAGCCAAACGGGTCAGAAAAGTCATTTCTTGTGCTCCTCCTGCGCTCGAGCAAGCACGGCGGTATCCAGAATATATGCCGTTGCCGGCATTGGCTCAGCCACCCGAAGAGCGGATTTCAAACTGGATTAGAATGCGCGCCTGCGCGCAGCGTGCGCGAGATGACCCAGAATGCCGTCTTCTCATCTCCAGCGATTATGAATCGTCCGGTCGGTATTTTTCCTATGCCACGCGGTTTTCATAGGCACTGCCTTTTTATAAATTCGCCGTAAATGTGCATTGCAAAGACGCCATCGACAGCCACTTGCACACTTATGCAATTTACGTTTGACTTTCTTCAGGTCGGCAAAATCAATCTGGATAAGCCTGTTAATTTGATTAAAGGCGTCTCAAATGCTGGACAGGCCGCTATCGAACAACTTATGATCGGTTCGAGAACGAACAGTTTCCGTGGCGGGCGTGTCGCCGCAAGCCACCATATCTGGGGGCCTATTCTTTGAAACTACCAGCAACTCTGTGGCGCGCAACAGCTATCCTGGGTGTAGTCGCAGCCAGCTTGACCAGTGCGCCAAGCAAGCATAACTACACCGCGCAGGAACGAGCCCGCTATATGGATCCTTCCATCGTGGACTTCATCCGCCCCGGCCTCACCATCACGGTGAACTCGGCCACGATTTCGGCCGCTGGCGTCATTACCGTCCTTTATTCACTGACCGATCCGAGCGGCCTCGGACTCGACGCTACCGGCACGAATACGCCGGGCGCCATCAGCGTCAGCTTTGTGGCGGCGGTGCTTCCGAACGCCCAGGAAGACTATACGGCGTACACCACGAGGGCCGCGACCGGGACTGTTATCTCGTCGACACAGCAGCCCGGGGCGGACTCGGGCGGCACCACGACCGCGCTTGCCACCGCCGGCCAGTATCAATACGTTTTCAAAACGACGGCGCCCACCGGATTCGACGCCACGGCCACACATACCATCGGGATCTACGGTTCGCGCGACCTCACGACCTTCAGCATGGGAACCAATTACGCAAGCGCCACCTTCAACTTCGTTCCGAACGGCGCCAGCGTCACGCACACTCACGACATCATCGAGACCGCCAGCTGTAACGCCTGCCACGACCAGCTATCCGCTCACGGCGGGTCCCGGCGCGGCATGAACATGTGCGTGCTGTGCCACCAGCCGCAGAACGTCGATCCCAATACCGGCGACACCCTGGATGCCAAGGTCTTCTTCCATAAAATTCATATGGGCGCGAGCCTGCCCAGTGTAATAGCTGGAACGCCGTATATCCCGGCGATCAACTCGCATGGCACGTTCAATTACTCGACCGTTGTCTTCCCCGCCGATCCGGGCGATCCGCGCCGTTGCACCGTCTGCCATTCGCAGACGACCGGCGCCGCGCAGGCGACCGCATACGTGACTAATCCGAATCGCGCGGCTTGCGGGGCCTGCCACGACGACGTCAATTTCGCGACAGGCCTCAATCATCCGGGTGGCATTCAGAACGACGACACCATGTGCGCGAACTGCCATATTCCTAAGGGTGAGATGGATTTCGACGCGTCGATCATGGGCGCGCACGTTGCGCCGACCGCTTCGACCCTGCTGAACGGGCTGACCGTTAATATCACCGGAGTCACGAACGGACTCGCCGGGCAGGCGCCGGTCGTTACCTTCACGGCCGTTGACAAGAACAAGAACCCCGTGGCGCTTTCGGCGCTCGGATCCATTTCTCTGACCATGGCCGGACCCACAACCGACTATGGCTACACCAGCTTTGGCAGCAATGTGACTACGCCGGGCTATGTCACGGAAAGCGCCAGCGGCGCGACGTGCTCGGGGGGGATCTGCACCTATACGTTCACCCATACTGTGCCGGCCGGCGCAACGGGTACTTACGCGATCGGCATCGAGGCGCGGCGTACCGACACCGTGCCGGAACTGATCGGCGGCGACACGATACAAACGGCCATTGAATATGGCGCCCCCAACGTCGTGAGTTACTTCTCGGTAGACGGCTCGACGGTGGCGCCGCGGCGGGAGGTTGTGGCGGAGGCTAACTGCAACGGATGCCACGTCAATCTGCAGGTTCACGGATCGCTGCGCAACAACGTCGTATATTGCGTGCTCTGCCACAATCCTTCGAACACGGATGCCTCTACCCGCGCCACGTCCACGGTCGCGAGCTACAAGACGCAGCCGGCGCAGGGCATCAATTTCAACCTGCTGGTGCATCGCATTCACTACGGCATCAACCAGCCTTCCACGCGGCCCTACGTCGTGATCGGCTATCAGGGCAGCGTGAACAACTTCAGCACGACTTTGTTCCCGGCGCTGACCCCTGCAGGCTCGGCCACGGATACCGAGAACTGTTCGCTCTGCCACGTCAACAGCACCGAGCAGAACGACCTCAGTTTGACGGGCCTGAAGGCGGTGACGGATCCGCAGGGGCCGATCAATCCGGTTCAGCCGTTCACCTCGGCCTGCACCGGCTGCCACATGGATACGGCGACCGCCGCTCATGCGCTTTCGAATACGACGGCTCTGGGCGAAGCCTGCACTGTCTGTCATGGCTCGACCGGCGCGTATGCGGTGGATCAGGTGCACGCGCAGTATTAAGTCCGCAGATTGCGGGATTCCCGCAATTGAAAAAAGGTTTTGATTGGCTATCTCCGTGCTTATGAGGCGACCATATTCGATGCACAGAAAGAGAATTCTCACCATTGCCGTCGGTCTAGTCGCGACGATCGCGGCACTGGCGGAGAAACCGGTAAAGCAGGCCTATGGTCCGCACGACAAGGCTTACTACCTGCCCAAGGCGACGGTGGATCTGGTCAGGCCGGGCCTGACCCTCACCATCCAGTCGGCCAGTATCTCGAGCAGCGGCACCATATCGACCACTTTCTCGATCGCCGATCCGCAGGGTTTGCCGCTCGACATTGCCGGAGTCACCACGCCGGGTCCGGTCACCCTGAGTTTCCTCGCCGCCTACATTCCCAAAGGGCAGGAGCAGTACGTCAGCTACATCACCCGCACCGCGACTGGAAAGGTAATCGCCTCAACCGCGCAGCCGACCGCCGATTCCGGCGGAACCACTACTCAGGTCGCGCCAGGCCAGTACACTTACACGTTCAAGACGCAGGCTCCGTCGGGTTTTGATCCCACGGTTACCAACACGATCGGTATCTACGGCTCGCGCAATCTGACCGCGTTCGATCTGGATACGGCCTACGCCAGCACGACGTTCAACTTTGTGCCGAACGGCGCGGCGGTCACCGTGACGCGCGACGTCATCCGCACCGCGAGCTGCAACACCTGCCACGATCAGCTCTCGTATCATGGCGGATCGCGCCGAGGCATCGCATTGTGCGTCATGTGCCATACGCCGCAGAACACCGATCCCAACACCGGTAACTCACTCGATTTGAAAGTAATGGCCCATAAGATCCACATGGGTTCCTCTTTGCCCAGCGTGATCGCGGGAACTCCCTACGAGTTCGTCGGCTACCAGAATGCCATCAGCAATTTCTCGACGGTGGTGGACCCGGCCATGGCCCAGCGCTGCACGGTTTGCCACTCTCAGACGACCGGGGCCGCGCAGGCAACCGCATATTTGACTGAGCCGACGGCACTCACTTGTGGATCCTGCCACGATAACGTGAATTTTGCCACGGGCGCCAACCATCCCGGTGGAGCGCAACCCAACGACAGCATGTGTTCAACGTGCCATATTCCGCAAGGCTCGAGCGATTTCGACGCCTCGATCGTGGGTGCTCACGTGGTGCCGGTCGATTCGTCCCTGCTCTCGGGGCTGAAGGCGTCGATAACCAGTGTTGCCAATGGCACGGCGGGCAGCAAGCCGACAGTGACTTTTACCCTGACTAATAACGCGGGGAACGGCGTGCCGATTTCCGCGCTGGGTTCGCTTTCGCTCACGATGGCTGGACCAACGACCGACTACGGCTATACCATCTTCGGCACCGACACGACATCAACTCCCGGCTACGTCACCGAGAGCGCAACCACTGCTACCTGTTCGGCGGCTGGAACCTGCACCTATACCTTTACCCACGCGGTTCCCGCGGGTTCGACCGGCACATATGCGATCGGGCTCGAAGCACGCCGCACCGAGACCGTCCTCTCCGGTCAGCCAAATCAGCAAAGCATCGAATACGGCGCGGCGAACCCGGTCAGTTACTTCTCGGTGGATGGCTCGGCCGTCGCACCGCGGCGAACGGTCGTCGTCGAGAGCAACTGCAACCAGTGCCATGTCGAACTGTCGCTGCACGGGACTTTGCGCAACAATCCCGTCTACTGCGTGATGTGCCACAACCCGTCGAATACCGATGCCACGACTCGCGCCACCGCGACGGTGGCCGCGGATAAGGCGGAGCCGCCCCAGGGAATCAACTTCAACATGCTGGTGCACCGCATCCACTTCGGGCCCAACGCGACCGCCGACGGGGCAAAGAACCCTTACATCGTGGTGGGATACGGCGGCAGCCATAACGACTTCTCAACCACGCTTTACCCGGCCATGAGTCCGACCGGTTCGTCCGGCGACACGCGGAATTGCGAGCTCTGCCACACCAACAGCAGCGAGCAGAATCTGCCCATCGGATTGAATCCGGTCGTCGATCCACAGGGATGGATCAATCCCAATCAACCGGCATCGGGGGCCTGCACTGGGTGCCACACCTCCGTGCAGGAAGCGTCTCACATGCTGAGTAACCAGACGACGCTCGGTGAGACCTGCAATGTCTGCCACGCCTCCGGCGCCGCTTACGCCGTAGATCAGGTTCACGCACAATACTGACGGCGGAACCGACATGACACGGTACGCGCCCGCAGTTCTGGTCTGTTGTTTCTTTGCCCTGGCAACGGCCTCCGCGCAAACGGCGAAACCAGCCGCGGCGGCCAAACCGGCGCAGCAGGCCCCGCTGACCTATGTCGGTTCGGAGACGTGCGCGACCTGCCACGAAGACCTGGGGAAAGCTTTCGCCAACAATCCGCATGAGGCTGTCGAAACCGGCGATCGGCATGGATTCGCCGGCAAGGCTTGCGAGTCCTGCCACGGTCCGGGAAGTAAACATGTCGAAACCTTGTCCGCGGCCGACATCCGCAATCCCGCTAAAGAATCGCCCGCCGAAACGGACAAGACCTGTCTGACCTGCCATCGAAATCAGCCGACGACGGCGGGACGTCTCGAAGCCAGCCACGCGCGCAATGCCATCGCCTGCACGCAATGCCATTCCATTCACGCCCATGGCCCCAACGGTCTGGTCGCGCGCAAGCCGGCCGACGTCAACGCGCAGTGCGAAGGCTGCCATCTCGACGTGAAATCGTCGTTCGCGGAGCCATTCAAGCACCGGGTTCCCGAGAACGCCATGACTTGCGTCGATTGCCATAATCCGCATGGCAGCTTCAGGCCCGGCCTGATGCGCATGGCGAGCGCGAATGAGCCGGGCTGTTTTAAATGTCATGGCGACCTGCGCGGTCCGTTCACTTTCGAGCATGCGCCTGTACGCGAGGAAGGCTGCCAGAGCTGCCATAATCCGCACGGCTCGGAAAACGCGAAGATGCTGATCCGCCAGGAAGTGAACCTCGTATGCCTCGAATGCCATGCCAACCTGCCGGTGCCGAATACGAGCGGTATCGTGACGGGCGTGGTCCCACCGGCATTTCACGATCTGACATCGCCGCGCTACCGCAACTGCACCATCTGCCATCAAAAGATTCACGGCAGCCACATCGACAGGAACCTGCTGCGATGAGATTTCTCGCCATCGGCATCGCAATCGCGGGCGGCCTTCTGGCCCAGGATACGCCGGCGCCCGCACCGGCGCCTCAGGCTGCGCCTGCGGCAGCACCCGCGCAGGCGGCGCCTGCCGCGTCGCCGGTTCCTTCGGGCGAGCAGGATTTTTCGGGATTCGTCGAACTCGGCTATCGCTGGATGACCGGCGTGTTCGGCAGCTACGACACCTACCGCTCAATCGTGGATCTCGGTTCCGGCCCTAAAATGCTGGCGACCGAATTCACCCTGACCGATCCAAAGAAGCGTTTCTTCGACCGCATCGCGGTTCGCGCTTACGACTGGGGCGACGATCCTTACTCGACCGCGCACGTCGATGTGAGCAAAGCGAAGTGGTACGACTTTTCGGGCGATTACCGCAATATCGCCTATTACAACAATCTGCCCGCCTTCGCCGATCCGCTGATCATGACCAACGGGATCGCGCTGAACGAGCAGGCGCTCGATACGCACAAGAAGATCGAGACCTATCGGCTCGAGTTATTGCCGGGCAGCCGGTTCGTGCCCTTTTTCGAATACGAGCATAACGCCGACAACGGAACCGGCATCGCCACCTTCGTGGCGAACGACAACGAATACCCGGTTGCCAGTCTGGCGCGCGATTCGACGGAAAACTATCGCGTCGGCGTGCGCGGCGAGTTCTCGCGCTTTCACGCCAAAATCGAGTCCGGCAACACCACGTTCAAGGACGATCAGCAGCTGAACTCCGGCGGTTACACCAACTACGGCAATTTTTTTTCGCCCATACTGGGCCAGACGCTGGATCTTACCAGCCTTGCGGAAGCTTATGGGGTGCGCGGACACAGCGTTTACACCGATGCCTCCTTCAGCGCCAACCCGGTGAACTGGGCCGACCTCTACGGCAGCTTCCTCTACAGCGAACCCGTTTCGAGCGTGAACTTCATTGGCAACGACACCGGGAATGAGGTTCTGCTGTCCGAAGCGCTTTTCTACACCGGCGAACAGGACTTGATCGGGGCGCTTTCGAAGCAGCCGCACACCTCGGCTAATCTGGGCGCGGAGATCCGGCCTTTCAGACGGATGCGCCTGATTCCCTCGTGGTTCACGGACCGTATGCACACCAGCGGGTCGAGCGCGGGGCAAGATAACCTGACTACGGCTACCGGTCTGGTTCCTATGGCTTCGCTCCTCAGCGCCACCCTGGTCGACAACACCAATCAGGCGGAGATGAACGTTATCTACGATCTGACGAGCAGGATCACGATACGCGGCGGGTATCGCTATGTGTGGGGAAACGCGAGCGACGGCATTCTTCCGGTTGCGGAACTGGTGGGTCTTGAACAGGGTAAGATCCGGCGCAATGTGGCCCTCGCCGGCGTGTCCTGGCATCCATTGCAGAACGCCTGGGTGAATCTGGATTTCGAGGATGGATCGAGCGGCAGCACCTATTTCCGCACCGATCTTTACAACTACCAGAAGGCCCGCGTGCGCGGCCGCCATCAGATTTCAAACTCGTTCAGCATCTCGGCCAGTGCCACTGTGCTCAACAACGCGAACCCTTCCCCCGGAATCAATTACAGCTTTCTGGCGCATCAGGAATCGGCCTCGTTCACTTATTCGCCTTCGGCCGGAAAGTTCTGGGATTTTGAAGGGGGCTACACACGCTCCACGCTGCGTTCGGACATCAATTACCTCGATCCCGAGTTCTTAACCCCGGAGGTCTCGCTTTACCGCGATAATAGCCATACGGTGAGCGCGCTGTTCAATCTGAATATGCCGGGATGGCTCGGGTTGAAGACCAGGTTGACGCTCGGCGGATCGGCGTTTCTGTCTTCGGGCAGTAACCCGACCACCTTCTATCAGCCGACCGCGAAACTCGGCATGGATCTGCGCAAACACGTCACGTGGATCACCGAGTGGCGTTACTACGGATTCGACGAGTCGTTTTACGTTTATCAGGGCTTCCGGTCGCAAATGGTAATGACCGGAGTGAGGTTGAGCCGATGACCCTCCGCCTGCTCGCATTTTTCTCGGCTTCCGCGATTGCCGTTGCGGCAGCGGTTCCAGCCGCGAATTCCACCCGCGGTGAAGCGGTGTTCCAGCTCCAATCCTGCGTTCAGTGCCACGCTCTGAACGGCGTGGGAGCGGGGGTGGGTCCCGATCTCGGCCGCCTGGCGGACCGGGGATTTACACCCGCCTCCTTCGCGAGTACGATCTGGAACCACGCGCCGACCATGCTGAGCGCGATGCGGTTTCGCAACATCCAGCCGCCGTCGATGGATGAGCAGGCCGCCACCGATCTGTTTGCCTTTTTCTACTCCACCCGCTCTTTCGAGGAGCCGGGCGATGCGGGGCGCGGCAAGCATCTTTTCAGCGCCCGCGGCTGCGCCAACTGCCATGGGTTAACCGATTCCAAAGTTCCCGCCGCGAAACCGGCCAGCCAGTGGACATCGCTGACCGACCCGATCGCCATGATCGCAGCCATGTGGGACCACGCTTCGAACATGCGCGACGAAATGGCGCGGCAGAAAATCGCCTGGCCCATGCTGAGCGGGCAAGACGTCGCCGATCTGCTGGTTTATCTGCGCAACGTGCCTTCGGCGCCGCCTAAAATGGGGGCGACTTTCCAGACCGTCGCCGGGGATCGTGGAAAAGAATTGTTCGATTCCAAAGGCTGCGCGGAATGCCATAAATCGGCGGATACATTCCTCAATGCCGGGCTGCCTGGCAAGACGATGACCGACGTCGCCGCCGACATGTGGAATCACGGCCGGGAAATGTCGGGAGCGGGACTCAAATTCGCCCCGGGCGAGATGCAGCAGATCGCCAGTTACATCTGGTCCCGGCGCATGTTCGAGAATACCGGCAACGCCGCGCGCGGGAACGGTATTTTCAGCAAAGATTGCGCCGGCTGCCATAACAATGCGGCGAGCGGCGCGCCGGCGCTCAAGTCCGGCGGTCGCGAGTACACGGATATCACCATGGTCTCGGCTGTCTGGAAACACGCGGCGGCGATGAGCACGCAGGGAAAAGCCTGGCCGCGCCTCGACACGCGCGAAATGTCCGACCTGATCGCATATCTCAATAACAAGGCCCCGTCCGGTGGCAGATAACGAAGCGAAGAGCGGGAACGCTCCGCTGTTTTCGCGGGAGCGCCTTGGGCCTTTAATCCACCTTTCGAATGACTGGATCAGCCTGATCGGTGTTGTCATCGTCACCACGGCTACGGTTTTCTGGCTCTTTGTGCTGCCTTTCTCGCTCCGCGGCGAGGCGACGCATCCCTACATTGGCATCCTGGTGTTTATCCTGCTGCCGGTCGCATTCTTTACCGGGTTAGTCCTGATCCCGCTGGGTATCCTGCACCGGCGCCGGCTCGACCGGGCGAGCGGGCCGATCCAGACTACATTCCCTCCGATTAACTGGCAGAATCACGATTTCCGCCGTCTGGCGACTTTCATCGGCATGACAACAGTCGTCAACCTCGTGATCGCCAGTCAACTCTCTTACAGCGCCGTGAGCTACATGGATACGACCGCCTTCTGCGGAACGACCTGCCACAGCGTGATGAAGCCCGAGTTCACCAGTCACGGAAACTCTCCGCATGCGCGCGTGGATTGCGCGGCCTGCCATATCGGCCCGGGCGCCTCCTGGTTTGTGCGCAGCAAGCTTTCCGGGACCGGCCAGGTAATCGCGGTGCTCCTGAACAACTATCCGCGGCCGATTCCCGCTCCCGTACAAAGCCTTCGCCCGGCGCGCGAGACCTGCGAACAGTGCCATTGGCCGCAGCGCTTCACCGGAGACAAAGTTGTGGTGCATACCGCGTACGCCGAGGATGAGCAGAACTCGGCATCCAGTACCGTGCTCCTGGTGAAGGTGGGCGGCCTCGCCTGGGATGGGACAGTCGGTATCCATGGCGCGCATCTGGCGGAGAACACGCACATCGAGTACGTCACCCCGGATACCACGAGGCAGACGATCCCGCAGGTGATCTACACCGACGCGCATGGCAAGCAGACCGTCTACAACGCGACCGATGCGAAAGTCACGCCACAGGATCTGGCCCGAGGCGAGCACCGCACGATGGATTGCGTGGATTGCCATAACCGGCCCACCCACACGTTCCAGTTGCCCGGACGGGCGCTGGACGATGCCATGACGACGGGCGATATCAGCCCGGCGCTTCCGTTCATAAAGAAGCAGGCGATGGCCGCATTGAAACAGAATTATGCCGATGGAAGCGCCGCGCGGCAGCAGATAGCGGATTTGCTCAACGCCTTTTATCGCGGTAAGTATCCTCAGGTCTACGCGCAGAACCGGGGAAAGATCGACCATGCGATCGCGGCCGTTCAGGACGTTTACGCGCGCAACGTATTTCCCGAAATGAAAGTGACGTGGGGCACGTATGTGAACAACCTCGGCCATATGGATTCTCCCGGCTGCTTTCGCTGCCATGACGGGAGCCATACCAGCGCCGCTGGAAAAACCATCCCGAACGATTGCGATACGTGTCATGAACTGAAGGCAGTGGACGAGAAAAACCCGGCGATATTGACCGATCTCGGGATTGTTCCGGCGCAGGCGGCGCCGAACACCGGTCATTAGGAGAGCGGCATGAGGTTCTTTGCAGCGGTCTTGTTTTCGATCCTCTTCAGCGGCGTTGCCAGCGCGGCGGCGCCGCCGGACACGCTATGTCTGAGCTGCCACGACGAAAAGACCACGCCTTTCCATGCCAGCGTTCACGCCGGCAACGGATGCACCAGCTGTCATACCGATATCAAAGGCTTTCCGCATCCGGACACTGTAGCGAAGGTGAATTGCAGCACCTGCCATGCGGACCCGGCAACCGCGCTTGCATCAAGCGTTCACGCACACGCGTCCCAGCAGCCTTGCATATCCTGCCATGGCGATGCGCACGCGATCGTGCCCGTGAAGGATCCCAAATCCACCGTCTACCCTTCAAACCTGCCGCGCACCTGCGGCGCCTGCCACGGCGACAAGAAGTTCGTGCAGCAGCATCATCTGCCGGACGTGTATTCGCAGTACATGGATTCCATCCACGGCTTTGCGTTGACCAGGGACGGATTACTGGTTGCGGCCACCTGCTCCAGTTGCCATGGCGCGCATGACATTCTCGCGCCCACCAATCCGCAGAGCCGCACTTATCGCGCCAATATTCCGGCGACCTGCGGCACCTGTCACGCGGGTATCGAAGAGCAGTACTTCGCCGGCATGCATGGCCGGCAGCTCAAGTCGGGCAACGCGCAAGTCCCCGTGTGTACCAGTTGCCACACCGCTCATCAAATCACGGATGTGCGCGAAGCATCGTTCCAGATGCAGACCAGCGCCAATTGCGGCAATTGCCACAAGGGCCGGTACGAAACCTATCGCGATACCTTCCACGCGCAGGTCTCGACCCTCGGATTTGTGGGGACCGCGCACTGCTGGGATTGTCACGGCGCGCACGATGTGCTTCCCGCGTCCAATCCCGGGTCGATGATCGCCAAAGCCAATCTGATCCAGACCTGCGGCAAGTGCCACACCGGCGCCAACGCGGGTTTCGTGACTTACGATCCGCACGCCGATGCGCAGAACGGAAAGCAGTATCCGATGTTGCACGCCACCGCTCTCTTCATGAACCTGCTGCTTTCGAGCGTACTTGGATTCTTCGCGCTGCACTCGCTGCTGTGGTTCATTCGGTCGCACGCCGAACGGTCCGCCTCTGGAAGGAGTAAATCATGAGCACGCCCTCCGAAACGAACGCCGCCGAAACAACGGCCGGTGGCGAGAGCCGCTACTATACCCGCTTCACGCCCGCCCAGCGCATCATGCACATCATCCTGGTGGTGACCTTCCTCGGTCTCGCCGCCACGGGCCTGCCTCTGCGTTTCAGCGGCGCGCCCGGGACTATAGCGTTCGCCAATGCGGTGGGAGGATTCGGCGCCATTCTCTTTTTTCACAAGCTGTGCGCCGTGGTGCTCACGATCGATTTCATGGCTCACGTGATCGATATCGGCTATCGCACTCTGGTCAAAAGGCAATGGTGGCTCCTGTGGGGACCGAACTCGATGGTGCCGCGTCTCAAGGATCTGCAGGATTTCGTGGGCCAGCTGAAGTGGCTGGTTTTTCTGGGGCCCAGGCCGAAATTCGATCGCTACACTTACTGGGAAAAGCTCGACTACTGGGGCGTGTTCTGGGGCATGGCCATCATCGGCATATCGGGTTACGCGATGTGGTTTGCCCCTGCTTTCGCGCGCCTCGTGCCAGGGTCGTGGCTGAATATCGCTTTGCTCATCCACGGCGAAGAAGCGCTGCTGGCGGTGGGCTGGATTTTCATCATCCATTTCTTCAATGAACACCTGCGGCCGCACAACTTCCCCATGGACATCACCGTGTTCACCGGCAGCCAGACCGAAGAAGAGTTTCGGGAACGGCATCCGGAGGAATACGCGCGCGCGGCGGCAAGCGGCGAACTGGCCCGGATGACCACGGCTGCCCCGGCCGCCTGGACGATCCCGATGGCGCGCGTGTTTGGCACCGCCGCGATTGTAGTCGGAATCGTGCTGATTTTTCTGACGGCGGAAGCGATTATCCGAAGCTAGAAGTCTGCTGTACTGTCCGCCCGATCTGCGCGCCGCCCTCGGGATGGTGCGATGCCACTGTCTCGGTGGTTTGGAGACCCTGCTTCCCGAAGACTACCGCTGATAACCTCCCAACCTTATCGGATCTTCTGTCCGGAAGGCCAGCAGGGTATTGGTTGGCACATGAATACGACTGCCGCTGGTCTCGACCGCGCTATCGCCCGCACCAATTATCCGGATGGCATTCATATGAGCGCGGATTCCTCCTGCGTTCAGCGTGTCGCAGACAGTGGCGACGGGGTAACGCACACCTTTGACCGTGATCCCCTCCACGCTCAAGGTCAGGCCTGTCATGCCGGCACCTCCCGGACCAAGGTAAGGAAATGGACGCACGGCCAGTTCAACCGGCGATCCTTGTGGGATCAGCACGGCGCCGGTCTGATCCACCACATCCTCGGCAACGTTGCCCTCGTAAACCGTGCCCCGGCGCGCCCTGCGAGTGTTGATGCTATCGTCCGCGCGTACAATCAGCGACGCATCGGGAGGGACGACTCCGGGTTCGGTGGTGACGATACGCTCGGGACCGGCCGCGGGCAAAGCGGCGCGGTCCGCCGCGTAAATTGCCACGCAACTGAGGGCAGCAAAAATAAAAACAGCGGTAAATGGCTTCATGGAAGAAACACTCCTCGCCATGCCTGGGAGCAATTGAGCGACCGCGGCTACCCCCTGCGTTTGCTTCGGCGATGCTGATACGCCCCGACAGTATTTGGGCAGCGAGGTCGCGAATCAGACACTCAGGTGAGCGCGCACGACTTCGTCCGTCAGTTCCCCGATGGGCCCGCCGGCGACATTGCGGCCCTTGTCGAGAATGCAGAATTCGCTGGCCACACGGCGCGCGAACGGGAGTTTCTGCTCGACCAGCAGCACAGTCAGTCCCTCGTCCTGGTTCAGCTTCATGATGATATCGCCGATTTCGTGGACAATATTGGGCTGAATCCCTTCGGTCGGCTCGTCAAGAATCAGCAGCTTCGGTTCGAGCACGAGCGCGCGGCCGATCGCCAGCTGCTGTTGCTGCCCGCCCGACAGGTCGCCCCCGCGTCGCTTCATCATGCGTTTCAGCACCGGAAACAGCTCGAAGATACGGCCGGGAATGGCCCGAGGACCGTTCCGGCGCACGCCCAGGCCAATACGCAGATTTTCCTCCACTGTCAGCTGCGAAAAGATCTCACGCCCCTGCGGCACGTAACCGATGCCAAGCCGCGCGCGCTGTTCGGCGGGGAGCTTGAGCAGATCGCTTCCATCCCAGGTGATACCGCCGGAGCGCGCGTGCTGCAGCCCCATGATGCATTTGAGGAGCGTCGTTTTGCCCATGCCGTTGCGGCCCATCAGGCACATACGCGCACCCGCGGAAACGGTAAGATCCACATCCCATAGCGTGTGGCTGCCGCCGTAGAACTGATTGAGGCCTTTGATTGTCAGTGCGCTCATGTTTCCGGACCGTCAGACTCCGAGGTAGACTTCGATGACCCGCGCATCCTGCTGCACTTTGTCCATGTCGCCTTCCGCAATGACGCTTCCTTCGTGCAATACCAGGACTCGCCGGGCAATGGATCGAACGAAAGACATATCATGTTCCACAACCACGATGGAATGTTCGCCGGCAAGCGACAGCAGGAGTTCGGCGGTGCGTTCGATCTCGTGCGGCGTCATACCCGCAACCGGTTCGTCCACGAGGAGCAACTCGGGGTTCTGCATTAACAGCATGCCGATTTCGAGCCATTGCTTCTGCCCGTGCGCGAGTACTCTTCCAAATGCGTCTCGCTGCGCCGTGAGGCCGATGATATCGAGGACTTCGTAGATCCTCTGATGTTGCGCCGGGGAAATACGCGCCCGCAGCGTTTTCAGGAAAGACCGGCTCCCCGCCAGCGCGAGTTCGAGATTCTCGAACACCGTCAACTGCTCGAAAACCGTCGGTTTCTGAAACTTGCGGCCGATTCCGCTGTCGGCGATTTCCGGTTCGGACAGCTCCAGTAAATTGATATTGTTGCCAAACCTGACCATCCCCGAATCCGGACGTGTTTTCCCCGTGATGACGTCCATCATGGTGGTCTTGCCTGCGCCGTTGGGCCCGATGATGCAGAGCATCTCCCCCGGGTCCACATGCAGCGAAAGGTTATTGAGAGCCTTGAAGCCGTCGAAGCTGACGGTCACGTTCTCAAGAGAAAGCCTGTTCTCGCGAGCACTCACGTATTTTTGCTCCGTGGGCGCAAAAGACCAACCAGTCCGTGGGGCAGAAACAGCGTTACCAGGACGAACAACGCACCCAGCGCAAATAACCAGACTTCGGGAAAAGCACCGGTGAGCCAGGTCTTCGCGTAGTTCACCAGCACCGCTCCCGCAATCGCGCCGTAGAGTGTGCCTCGTCCTCCCACCGCGACCCAGATGACGGCTTCAATCGAATTGATGGGCGAAAACTCGCTCGGATTGATGATCCCGATTTGCGGCACATAGAGCGCACCGGCGACGCCGGCAATCACGGCTGAAAACACGAACAACCACAGCTTGTAGGATTCGACGGAATAGCCGAGGAATCGGGTCCGGCTCTCGGCATCGCGGACCGCAAGCACGACGCGCCCGGCGCGCGATTCCACAATCTTCCGGCAAGCCTCGTAGGTGCCAGCCACGGCGATGATGGTGATCACGAGCAGCACCGCGTGGGTACGATCGGAATGCAGATCGAAACCCAGGATATCCTTGAAATCCGTAAAACCGTTGTTGCCTCCAAGCCCCATGTCGTTGCGGAAGAACGCGAGCATGAGGGCGTACGTAAGGGCCTGGGTGATGATCGAAAGGTACACGCCGGTCACTCTCGACCGGAAGGCAAACCAACCGAATACGAGTGCCAGCAGGCCTGGCACGAGCGCCACCATAGCAAGCGCAAGCGGGAAGTGGTTGAAACCGTGCCAGAACCAGGGCAGAGACTTATAGTTCAGGAAGACCATGAAATCCGGGAGCAGGGGATTGCCGTACACCCCCCTTGGGCCGATCTCGCGCATCAGATACATCCCCATGGCATAGCCGCCCAGCGCAAAGAAAGCGGCGTGTCCCAGGCTCAGAATGCCGCAGTAGCCCCAGATAAGATCCAGCGCCAGCGCCAGCATTCCATAGCAGAGATACTTGCCGATCAGCGTCATTCCGAAGGCTGAAATATGAAACGCGGAGGAGGCGGGCACAACCTGGTTTGCCACGGGTACCGCAATGGCCACGGCGGCAAGCACCCCGAGAAGCCATTTTCCTCCCCGATCCTTGCGATCCGATCCGCCACGATCGACCAGCGTCGTCCGCTTCCAGAGACCTGGAACCTGCTTGTCATCACTCATTGTTTGCCTGTCCCGCCATTGATCCTCACTTGTCTTCCGCCGCGCGGCCTTTTGGCGGGAACAATCCGCGGGGCCGTCTCTGAATGAAAAGAATCAGCGCTACGAGCACGAAAATCTTTGCCAGCACTGCCCCGACCCAGGGCTCGAGCAGCTGGTTGACCACTCCCATAGACATTCCGCCAATAAGCGATCCCCAAAGATTTCCGACACCTCCAAAAACAACAACCATGAAAGAGTCGATGATGTAAGACTGCCCCAGATTCGGACCTACATTAGTCAACTGGCTCAATGCGACTCCCGCCACCCCCGCGACCCCGGCGCCGAGCGCGAATGTCATCGCATCCACCCATTCGGTGCGGATACCCATCGTCTTTGCCATGGCCCGATTTTGCGAAACGGCCCTTATGTTGAGCCCAAGTCGGGTGTGGCGCAGCACCAAAAGGATAAGAGAGAAGACGATGATCGTGAAAATCACGATGTAGAGCCTGTTCCACGTGATCTCCAGCGCATCGTTCAGGCGCAGCGATCCGCTCATCCACTCCGGGGTTACAACCGATCGGTTGTTTGCCGAAAAAATCGAACGCACCGATTGCTGGAGGATGAGGCTCACACCGAAGGTGGCGAGCAGCGTCTCCAGGGGCCTGCCGTAAAGAAATCGAATAATTGTACGTTCCATCAGGATGCCCAC
Source organism: Terriglobia bacterium (assembly GCA_963788485.1). Classification (GTDB taxonomy): domain Bacteria; phylum Acidobacteriota; class Terriglobia; order Bryobacterales; family Bryobacteraceae; genus BOG-234. The sequence continues at coordinate 5,856 of CAWBIS010000005.1, read as the reverse complement.
CAGCCCTGCAACCAGGAACGCGGCCGGAATCGCCACCAGAATCGAGATCCCGATGTGATCGGGCATTAACAACTGGACGACGTAGGTGGCGTACGCGCCAAGCATCATCAGCTCGCCGTGAGCCATATTAATGACGCCCATAACGCCGAACGTGATGGCCAGCCCGATGGCGATCAGCACCAGCACCGATCCCACGCTCAGGCCAAAAAACAAGGTCTGGATGCCCGCATAGAAGGTGCGCCAATGGTCTATGCTTCGAATCGCGGCGGCAGCCGCCTGCCGCACGTTCGCGTCTTTTTCTACGAAGCTGCCGTCGGCGGACTTATTAAGAAGGTCCGCTACCCGGTTGCGCACATCCTGACTGACGCTCTGCTTCAGTGTGGCGATCGCTTCGAGACGAGAGCCGTTGTCGGGGCCATCCAGGGCGGCGAGAGCCAAAGCGGTGCGGATCTCGTTCTTCACCCCGGAATTGGTTTCCACAGCCAACCGCTTGCGCAGCAGCGCTACCGTTGCATCGTCCAGCGACCGCGACATTTCCCGCACGGCGTCCATGCGCACGCCCGAGTCTGGGCTGGATAGCGAGAAGTGCGCCACCGTCGTCCGCAGCACGCTCCGCAAACCATTATTTGTGCCGATTGCGGTCATGCTGTCAGCGGGGGCTGTGCCGGCGCTTTTCAACGACACCGGGTCAATCAGATTCAGTGGATCCGCATCGGCGGCTTTGACGATAAAGACCTTCTGATCGCTGTTGCGGTAATAGAGGCGGTCATCCATCAGCGCGGTGAGGACGGCGCGGACGCTTGGATGACCGGTCTGGCTCAGGCGCTCGGCGATGGCCGCCTTGTCGGAGTATGACGCTTCACGCATCTCGCCGAGCGTCGACAGAAAATTGGAGTCTTTGGCGGATTGGGCGTGCGCCGGCGCCATGCCCGAAAGGGCGAGCAGCAGCAGAAGTAACCACCGCCCGCCCCACGGGAGAGACGTCATTACTTGTAGTTCTGTCCCGAGCACTTCTTGGTGACCTTATTGTAATTCCCGCATTTCAGTGTCACCCAGTCGGCTTCGATATCCTTGCTGCCCGGCAGATAGTCGGACCAGGCGTCGCCCGGCACTTCGCCGGGGGATTTGGAAACTACGTTGAACTGGCCGTCCGCCTTCACCTCGCCAATGTAAACCGGCTTGGTGATGTGATGATTGGGCAATACTTTGGCAGTGCCTCCAGTGAGGTTCGGGGTCTCCAGACCGGGCAGCGCGGCGATCACTTTCTCGTGGTCGGTCGAGCCGACTTTCTGCACCGCCTTTACCCACAGATTGAAACCGATGTAGGTCGCCTCCATCGGATCATTGGTGGTCCGCTTCGGATTCTTGATGAAAGTGTGCCACTGCTGGATAAAAGCTTTGTTGGCCGGCGTGTTGATGCTTTCGAAATAGTTCCAGGCAGCCAGTTCTCCCACCAGCGGCTTGGTATCCACTCCCGATAACTCTTCCTCGCCAACCGAGAAGGCGACGACCGGGATATCTTCCGCCGAAATCTTCTGGTTTCCGAGTTCCTTGTAGAAAGGCACATTGGCGTCGCCGTTGATGGTCGATACCACCGCGGTCTTCTTGCCGGCCGAGCCGAATTTCTTGATGGCGGCCACGCGGGCCTGCCAGTCGGAGTAACCGAAGGGTGTGTAATTGATCGAAATATCCTCAGGCTTCACTCCTTTCGCCTTCAGGTAGGCTTCGAGGATCTTGTTGGTGGTGCGCGGATAGACATAATCCGTTCCTTCGAGAACCCATCGCTTTACGCCAACATCCTTCATCAGGTAATCGACCGCGGGGATCGCCTGCTGGTTCGGCGCCGCCCCGGTATAGATGACGTTCTTGGACGATTCCTCGCCTTCATACTGCACCGGATAAAAAAGCAGACCGTCGTCTTTCTCAAAAACGGGCAGCACGGATTTTCTGGATACCGATGTCCAGCATCCGAACACCACGGCTACCTTGTCTTTTTCCAGCAACTGCGCCGCCTTCTCGGCGAAGAGCGGCCAGTCGGACGCCGGATCGACGACGACGGCCTCGAGTTTTTTGCCGAGCAATCCGCCTTTTTTGTTCTGGGCGTCGATCATCATCAGGACCGTGTCCTTGAGCGTCGTTTCGCTGATGGCCATGGTGCCCGAAAGCGAATGCAGCACGCCAACCTTGATCGTATTCTGCGCCATCGCGCCTCTGGAGAATACGATTCCCGCGGCCAGCAGCCAGGCGGTCGTCAATAATACTTTGCGTTTCATAAGTTGACTCCTTATTGTCTTGCCTGATTCCGAGAATACGTTACATCTGCAACTGGAGACCGATACCCGCCTGCCAGGTATTGGCTCCGATCCGGTTGAATCTCTGGTCCTCGTAGAAAGACATCACACGCGCATTGAACTGCTTGATGACATAGTTGAAATTGATTTCCGTGGTTTTCTGGTTGTAGCTTGGGGTGGACCCGTCGGTAAAATCCGCCTTGGCATACTTGCCGAGGATCTCGAACTTGCCCGAGACTTTCCCGAAGGAGACCACTTTCGGAAAGAGGTAGCTTGCAAGTCCATAGGCTCCCTGGCTTTTGGCATAGAGCGCCTGATAACCACCCAACCTGTTGTAATTGGAATATTCGCTTTCAATGGAAAAAACGCCCTTGTTGGGCAGTTTCCGCTCCATCAGGAAATCGACGGTTGTAGCCGTGCGGCCGTCCTGAACCTGAGTCGCTCCGCCGAGGGCAAGCAGGTTCTTGTCGCCGTAGTAAGTTCCGTTGAGATAGTAGCCGTCTTCCTTATCCCAGAAATCGATTTGCACACGAGCAGCGAAAAGAGCCTGCGGTTTCGCGGTTGCCGACGGACCGTCGAAGGCTCCTATCGAGACTTTGATCTTTTTGGCAAAGTCGCCCCAATACATGATTCCGTTGTCGCGGCCTTGATAAACAAAGGGGTATCCGTCCTGGATGCCGTCTGTATACACCAGCCATTCATGCGCGAAAAACGGACCGTAGAGGTTCGCGCGGTCGCTCGGCGGCAGGAAACGGCCGGCCCAGATATTGAACTCGGGCGAAATGCCGATTTCGGCGACCGCGTCCAGCACACCGATATTGTTGGTGACGCTGCTGTAATCGGTGTTGAACATGAATTTGATGTTATCGGTGACGCTGCCGTTGATGTAAATACGGGCGTGGTCGACCTCGAAATCGTCGCTTGTCTTTCCGCCATCCGGTTCGGCATGGTCATAGCTGGTTTGCAATCCGGCGCCGATCGTAACCGGACCAAGATTGATCTGCGCCTTCGATGGCGTGACCGGTAACGCGAAAGCTGACAGCAGAAGCAAAGCCGGCGCACATCGTCGCGCAATGGGTAACCCTTTGCGGACACGTCTCGTGAGCATGTGTGAATCTTCTCCTGTGGGCGCGGGAAGCACCTGGATGTAATTTGTTACTGCAAGAATGCTGAGTTTTTAACCGTACTAAAACGTTTTTAAGGTGTCCAATAGATTATTTCAATCCAGTGACACAATAAAATTATGAATAACACGGAGGACCCTTATCTTGACTTAACTTCCGAGCCAAGCTAGCATGGTTCGTGATCCGTGCAGGACTTACTCAACGTCCTCGAACTCCTTCAACTAGCCGACAGCGCTTTACCTGTGGGCTCTCTGGCTCACTCGTTCGGGCTCGAAACGCTGGTCTTCGATGGAGATATCGAATTCACTGCTCGTTATTGTCCCGCGTCTCTCCGCTGTTATCTCGAAGACGCGCTTGAAGAATCGCTCCTGATGGATGCGGTATTTTGTCGGGTAGCACACGACCGCGCGCATGAAGGGAATTCAAGTGCGAGAGATCCTGTCTCGGAATTGAATGAGCTAGTCAGCGCACTCCGGTTGGCCCGAGAATCCCGCGAAGCCAGCCTTAGCATGGGGCGGCGGTTCGCCGCGCTTGCGGTTGCGCTGCATCCCAACCCTGATCTCTCGCGCCTCGCGGGTTTGAACGAATTGCACCACTCGGTGGCCTTCGGATATACCTTGGGCATCCTCGGCATTGGTACCGATCTGACAGTGGGCGCGTACCTTCACCAATGTGTCCTCAACATCATCTCCGCCGCCCAGCGTCTGCTCCCTTTGGGCCAGGTACAGGCGAGCCGAATCGCGTGGGATTTGAAACCCGCTATTCTGGAGGCCATGGAGAAAACCCGAAGTATGTCGGTTTCGACGGTTTGCTCGTTCGCTCACTTGCCCGACCTGGCTTCGATGCGGCATCCTCTATTGCCAACCCGGCTGTTTATCAGTTGACGATGTTTCCATGCTGGTTCTGGAACGATCGCCGCTTACGTCCACGAATGCGCAGGCACCCGAGTTGGTTGCGCCTAGCCGGCTGGAGTTAAGGTTCGCCATGGAGAGCGGTTTCACGCGCATGCGTGTCCCCGCGCAGGAGTCGCCGTGGCGTGTCATTCGGGCATTTCAGAACCCGCAGCGTCAGGCCGTTGTCCACCTGCACAACGTTTCAGGAGGCATCCTGTCGGGTGACTCGCTTGGGCTTTCGATCGAAGCCGGAACGGCCACGCGCGTTCAAGTCACATCTGTCGGCGCGACGCGAATCTATCGGCAACGCACCGGCCGTGCCGCCTCGCGCTTGTCCACTTTCATTCGGGTTGAGGACGGGGCCATGCTGGAATATTTGCCGGACGTCATCATTCCTTTCTCCGGATCGCGCTTTCATCAATCGACGGCCGTCTCGCTCGGCCCGAATGCCGGATTCATCGGCTGGGAAATGGTCGCGGCCGGCCGCATCGCCAGTGGAGAAGAGTTCGGATTCGATTTCTTCCACTCTCAATCCAGCATTTGCTCCGCCACGCGCCCGCTCGCTCTGGAGCGTTACACTCTGATGCCTTCTCACCGGGACCCGCGATCCATTGCGAGATGGGGCCGATTTCGTTACACCGCCGCCATGTACGTTTGTCATACCGGCGTCGGTCCATCCCAATGGGATCGTCTGGAGTCGAGGCTGAACGGCGGCGCCTTCCTTCGCACATCCGAGGCGGCGCGCTGGGGCGTAAGTTCCATGGTCGCCGGGGGCCTGGTGGTTCGCGGTCTTGCGCTCGAAGCCCATCAGATTACGGCTGGTCTCCATTCATTCTGGGATCTGGCCAGGCAGGAGCTTTGGGGCGAGCCTGCCATTCCTCCGCGTAAAATCAACTGACAAACTATCCAGATGCACCTGACGCCGCGTGAACAGGAAAAATTAATGGTCTTTGTCGCCGCCGAGGTCGCGCGCAGGCGCATGGCGCGAGGACTCAAACTGAATTATCCGGAAGCCATCGCGCTGATCACCGCCGAGATGCTTGAAGCTGCCCGCGATGGCAAAACGGTTGCGGAGATCATGAGTTTCGGTGCTACGATTCTGAGTCGGAGCGATGTAATGGACGGCGTGGCTGAAATGATCCACGATGTGCAGGTAGAGGCTACATTTCCGGACGGAACCAAGCTTGTCACCATCCATGACCCGATTCAATAATCCCGGAGATTCGCGCTTATGATTCCAGGAGAATACCTGCTGTCGCCGGAGCCGATCGTCGCCAACCAGGGGCGTGAGCAGGTTACCCTTCTCGTGCGTCACACCGGCGATCGTCCCATTCAGGTCGGAAGTCATTATCACTTTTTCGAAGTCAATCGCGCGCTGGCGTTGGATCGCGAGAAGACGCGAGGCATGCGCCTCAATGTCGCCGCCGGAACAGGTATACGATTTGAGCCGGGAGAAGAGAAGCAGGTCACGCTCGTCGCTTTTGCCGGCTTGCGCCGCATATTCGGGCATCGAGGTCAAACAAACGGGGACACCAGGGCTAATCCATG
>CAWBIS010000004.1:0-27183 GCA_963788485.1 Terriglobia bacterium | reverse complement strand
GCCGGGGTCAAGAACAGCTACGACGTGCAGATTGCCGCCAGCCGCGTGTTGCAGGCGCAGGATCAGGTCGGGATAACGCGCGCCAATCAGTTTCCCACCTTGAGCGCAGGCCCGACCTTTACCAGCCACGGATACCGGGGTTCACGTTCACCTATTTCCAATTGAGCGCGCTTTTCTCATGGAACCCGGATTTCTGGGGAAGGTACCGCCGCGCTACGGAAGCGGCGCGGGCGAGCCAGCTGGCCGCGGAATGGAATCGGCGCGAAGTGCTGAGCACGCTGGTTACGAATGTCGCAACCGCGTATTTCCAGATGCGCGAACTCGATCTCGAACTACAGATTGCGAGGGATAATCTGGCCTCGCGCAGGGAGTCGCTGACGCTGACTCAGACGCTTCTCAACGGAGGCGCCACCGGACTGGTGGACGTGCGCCAGGCGGAGCAACTGGTGGAAACGGCGGCGGAGACCATCCCCGATACCGAACGCCAGATTGGCGTGGAGGAAGACCTGATCAGCACGCTGATCGGCGACAATCCGCATGCGATCGAGCGGGGCGTGCCGCTGACCGAACAACCGGCGCCGCCCGAGGTACCGGCTGGAATACCTTCTCGTCTGCTCGAGCGCCGCCCGGATGTTCGCGCGGCCGAGCAGCAACTGGCGTCGGCCACGGCGGATATTGGCGTGGCCAGAGCGCAGTTATTCCCGAGCCTTCCGCTCACCGGCAGCGCGGGGATGGCCAGCAAGGGCCTGATCAGCTTGTTCACGGGACCGGGATCGGCGTGGGATTTCAGCGCGCCGCTCACGCAGCCGATCTTTAATGCCGGGCAGCTGCGGTCGAATTTGCGTTTGTCCGAGGCGCAGCAACAAGAGGCGTTGCTCACTTACCGGCAAACGATTCAGACTGCGTTCCGCCAGGTGTCGGACGCTTTGATTTCGTATGGCAAGTACCGCGAGTTTCGCGTGCATCAGGAATTGCTGACGGCGGCGGCGGCGGATGCGGCAAGGCTTTCGGATCTGCGGTATCGCGGCGGGGCGACGAGCTATCTGGAAGTGTTGACCAGCCAGACCAATTTCTTCAGCGCACAGCTGGACCTCGCTCGGGCGAATTTGAACGAGCGGCTGAGTTTGGTTCAGCTTTATAACGCGCTTGGCGGGGGTTGGGAACAATAGAGGGCTCGCAGGTGATCGGCCGAGGGGCGTTGAGCTCGGCCGGCAAGATCGCCCCAGCGATGTCAGAGGGTCTACCACCAATCGTGGGCTTGGGCACAAAGGGTCCTTTGTGCAACGCGGACGGCGAGCCCCTATCCGTAACAAGTACCGGAAATTCCCTATTTGCTACATGGACACCGGCGACGACGTCAACGAGGCCGACATAGCGTTAATCTGTGCGGCCCCTGCCCTGCGCAAGGCTGCAATGGCGCTCGATGACCAGATAGTTTCCCTTGCCGGAGAGAGCAGCGTCATTGACGAAGATTTAGAAGCAGGCGAACCGCTGGCCGCACTTCGCGGGGCTATCTTCCAAGCGACCGGTTGACCACCGTTATCCGCGCCGCTCAGAGCGGCGCGGGTTAACTCGAAAAGTGACACAACCCGCGAACTGGCGTACAATCCCGCCGTCACGATAACCTTGAAAAGGAGGGCCTGAAAATGAACCTTGAAATCCATAAGCCGGAGCTGGTGCAGCGCGTGAACGCGGAAATTCAGCTCCGCCACCTGCACGACGCTGACGAGCTGCTCGAACAGGCGCTCGACGCCCTCAATGAAAAATCCCCCGCGCCGGCGACGCCATCGACTGAACCGAAAAATCTGGTTGAGCTTTTCGCACCGCTGCGCGGTCAGTTTACTGACGAAGAGGTTGACACGCTTTTTAGCCGCAATCGCTCCACAGCCCGCCCGCTCGATTTAACATGAGCGCCGGGTTTCTGCTCGATACCAACGTGCCGTCGGAAACGCTGCGGCCTGTGCCACACCCGAGGGTCATTGCCTGGGTAGAGGCACAAAGCGATGTTCAGTTTGTCAGCGTGGTGTCAATCGGTGAAATGCGACGCGGCGCGGCGCTTCTGGTGCAAGGTTCCGCGCGCCGCGTGCAGCTTGAGCACTATATCGAAATTAAAATCCCGGCTTTGTTCGGGAAGCGTGTTCTTCCCATTACGCAGGCCATCGCCGAGCGCTGGGGCGTTCTTGACGCCCTGCGGCAGGCGGCAGGGCAGCCGCTTGGCATCGCGGATGGCATGATCGCCGCTACCGCGCTTGAGCATGGTCTGACACTCGTTACGCGCAACGTGAAAGACTTCGCAGATCTCGGCGTTGCCGTGTTCAATCCGTGGGAACTGCCATAGCCCCCGTGTTTCTCAGCGGAGCGAAGCGCTACCGCTGGTGCTGTCCACAACGGCGCCCTCGACAGCTCCGGTTTGCGCCAATGCCGTTGACGCGAGAAAGCAGGCCAGCAACGCCGATTTCGACAGCCGCATGGCACGAGTATACTCCGGCTGGGGAATGACGATAACGTCTCCGTATAGCCGATGGCAACAGGCACACGCGCGGCCTAACGATAGATGTTAGTCTCACAACGGGTTTGCGAGACGCGTCAACGGGCTGAGAAGCCGCCCTACTTTGGCTGGCAATATTTAAAATCGTCGCTGCTGACCATGTAAGTATTCTCAGCGGGTTTATCCACATGCAAGACAAACCTGTGATCTCCCGCAGATACGCTCGCACGAATGACAACATGCTGTTCGTTCTGAAAATTCTTGACCGCCTTCCCGTCGATTGACGCGACCCCGGACGCTCCGGGGGCGGCGAAGTTGAATATAAAGAGGGGCTGCGTCGAGTTGGCTGGGATGTCGCGGCGAGCGGTCATGCAAAAGCTGTAGCCGCCTTGCGCCTTGATCGTTCTCGACTTCGGCGGATTGTCCACGTCCAAAGGTGGAAAATGCTGGGCGCGAACAATGCCCACGACCGACACGAAGAGGACGACGCAAGCAGTCCGAAAATATGTCATGCCCAGACTATACCGCTTTCGCGCAGCCTAAACCGCCGCCCCACGTGTCGCTGAAGCGGTAAGATTTGCAAAAATGCCGAAAGACGTTAGTGACGGCCAGATGGTGGCCGGGCTTCTGGCCGCGACTCACAATCAGAATGGCCCTGGGAGGGCCGCCGAGTTTCCGGAAAGAAAGCCCTGGACGATGCGAATGAAATCCGCCGTCGATTCCTGATCCGGATAATGACCCAGGCCGGGCATTACTACGATGCGCACATCCGGAAGGGTCTTCATTAACTTCTGCTGCGTCTCCGGCGGAACGATGCGGCTTGCGCCTCCGAGCACGTATAGCGTCGGGCACTGGATCTTCTCGACAAAGCGCCAAAGTTCGGTGGGCACGAAACCCTTCGCCAGATTGGGGTCGCGCTTCCATTCGATGCGGCCGTCGGCGCGCTTCCTGCTCCCGTAATGCGCGTAGTTTCTCAGGATCTCCAGCGGGGTGCGGGGATTGCTCCGGCGCAGAGACGCCACCAGTTCTTCTTCAGAAGCCCAACCTCCGGCCTCGCGCTCGACCTGGCGGGTGAAGGCCGAGGCGATGTCATTGGTGCGTTCGGGTCCAACGTCTTCGGAGATGAGCCGCGTGACGCGGTCCGGGTGTAAGCCGGCATAGACCTGCACGACGCGTCCGCCGGTCGAGTTTCCCAGAAGCGTGAGGCCGCGGAGATTCAACTGGTCCACGAATGCTTCGAGATCCTTCACATAGTCTTCGACGAGATAGTCGCCCGAGGGAGACCAGGCCGAGTCGCCGTGGCCGCGCATGTCGATGGCGATCACATGGTAATCGGCCTGGAAAAATGGCGCGAGGTGGTCGAACTGGTGGGCGATGCGGCTGATGCCGTGGAGCATGATGAACGGCGGTTTGTCGGCGGAGCCCCAGTCGAGATAGTGAAGGCGCAGACCATTCACGGTGATGAAGCGGTCGGAATAAGGCGGCGTCTGGCCGAAGGAAGCGGCCGCGCACAAAAGAACGAGAGCGGGGAAATATGGCGCGAGGCGCATGCCAGGGATGTTACAGGACGGGGCCGCACCGGTCAATCCCCGATGCCCCGTGACACGAGAGGATGCGGCATCACTCTGGCGAACCGGTTGCATTATTCCCCGCATACGCCATGAACGAGCATGACAAAGATATTACGCGCAGGGAATTCGTGGGGGTGACGGTGGCGGCCGCGAGCCTTTCGGGCGTTGTGGAAGCGGCGCCGGTCAACACTCCCGCCGAAGGCGCACACTGCTCTCTCACGATCAACGGATACCGGCACGATCTGCAACTGGAACCGCGCGTCACGCTGCTCGACCTGATGCGCGAACGCCTGCACCTGACCGGGACGAAAAAAGGCTGCGATCACGGCCAATGCGGCGCCTGCACGGTCCTGTCGGATGGCGTTCGCGTGGTCTCCTGTCTCACTTTGGCGATCACGCAGGATGGACGCGAGATTACCACGATCGAGGGGCTGGCTTCCGGTGAAGAACTGCATCCGATGCAGTCGGCGTTCATAGAGTACGACGGGTTTCAGTGCGGGTTTTGCACGTCGGGTCAGATTTGCTCGGCGGTAGGGATGTTGAAGGAAGCGCGGGCGGGGATGCCCAGCGCAGTCAGTCTGGCACGGCCGGTCACCCTGAGCGACGACGAAATCCGGGAGCGGATGGCGGGCAACATTTGCCGTTGCGGCGCCTATCCGAACATCGTGGCTGCGATCAAATCCGTGGAGGGGCGGGTATGAGGCCGTTCGGGTACTCGCGTCCGGCTGATGTGGAGGATGCGATCGCGCAGGAGCGGCGCTATCCCGAAGCGAAGTTTCTGGGCGGCGGGACGAACCTGGTGGATCTGATGAAGATGGGCGTGGAGCGTCCGGCGCACCTGGTCGATATCACGCGTCTGCCGCTGAATCGGATCGAAGAGCGCGGCGACGGGATTCGCATCGGCGCGCTCACGCGCAACAGCGAAGTGGCGGCGCATCCGCTGGTGTTGGCGCGATTTCCGGTGTTGAGCGAGGCGATTCTGGCCGGAGCTTCACCGCAACTCCGCAATATGGCGACTACCGGCGGAAACCTGCTGCAGCGTACGCGGTGTTTCTATTTCTACGATCCGAGTTACGCGGAGTGCAACAAGCGCGTGCCGGGCTCCGGCTGCGCGGCGATTCAGGGGTACAACAGAATTCACGCGATCCTCGGCGGGAGCGATCAGTGCATCGCCACGTACCCCGGCGATATGGCTGTCGCGCTTATGGCGCTGGGCGCACGGGTTCTCGTCAAAGGACCGCTGAGCGAACGGACGATTCCCATTGAGAGCTTTTACCGTCTGCCGGGAGAGACGCCTCAAATCGAGAACGAGCTGAAGCCGGACGAGCTGATCACGGCGGTGGAGGTGCCAGGCTTCGCGGCTACCGGCTCTTCTTATCTCAAGGTGAGAGATCGGAATTCCTATGCGTTCGCGTTGGCATCGGCGGCTGCGCTGGTGGATCTCACGGCGGATAACCATATCCGGGAGGCGCGCATTGCCTTGGGCGGAGTGGCCACGAAACCGTGGAGAGTTCCCGAAGCGGAGGAATCGCTGCGGGGCAAGACGCCTTCGGAGGCCGTGTTCCGGGAGGCGGCGGAGATTCTGGTCCGGGGGGCGAAGCCAAACCGCTATAACGCGTTCAAGGTGGAGTTGGCGCGCAGGACGGCTGTACGCGCACTGACGACCGCAAGCCAGCGAGGATAAGCCAATGTCACCATCTGTGGGAAAGCCACTCGACCGGGTAGACGCCCGGGTCAAAGTCACCGGGCGCGCCACGTATACCGCGGATCAGAACATCCCGGGGATTGCTCATGCAGTGCTCGTGACCAGCAGCATCGCCAAAGGCCACATTGCATCCATCGATACAACGGCGGCGGAGCGGGTACCGGGCACGCTTGCGGTGCTGAGCTACAAGAGCCACTTGCCGCTGGCGCAGGACCCGATGAAGAGAGATCCGTCGTCACCCGCCGACAGAGCTTTGCAGGTGTTTCAGGACGACCGGGTTTATTACGGTAATCAGCCAATCGCGGTGGCCGTGGCCGAGACGCTGGAAGCGGCGTTCGAGGCGGCCGATCGCGTGGTGGTGCGGTATCAGGCGCTGACGCCCTCCATTGCGCTGAATGCAAACGATTCCTACATTCCGAAAAAGATGGGAGGCGCGGGAGATCCGGCGCAGAGCCGGCGCGGCGATCCATCTAACGCGCTGGCGAACGCGCTGGCGAACGCGCCGGCAGCGTCGAGCGCTCGCATCGACGAGGTGTACTCGACGCCCTTTCATACGCATTCGCCCATGGAGCCGCATTGCACGATTGCGGTTTGGGAGGGAACGGAAGAACTCACGATCTACGATACGTCTCAGGGAATCTTCGGCGACCGGGGGCGCGTGGCGGGGCTGCTGGGGCTTCGGCCGGACAACCTGCGCGTGGTCTCACTTTACGTCGGCGGCGGGTTCGGGAGTAAAGGGCCGACGTGGTCGCACACGATTATCTGCGCCATGGCAGCGCGGCAGGTGAACCGCCCGGTCAAGCTCGTGCTGCGGCGGCCGCAGATGTTCGGGCCGGTGGGTTGCCGGACGGAAACGCGGCAATCGATCTCCGCGGCGGCGTCGAACGACGGGACAATGACGGCGCTCACGAATGACGTTCTGTCTCACACCTCGACCATGGATGAATTTGTGGAACCGGCATCACTGCCGACACGCATGCTTTACAAGACGCCGAATAATTCGACGCTGCAGCGGGTAGTGAGGTCGGATATCGGGACGCCGTCCTACACGCGCGCGCCGGGAGAGGCGCCGGGCACTTTCGCACTGGAAGTCGCGATGGACGAACTCGCGTACAAGCTGGGAATCGACCCGATGGAGCTGCGGCTGAAGAACTATGCCGACGAGGACCCCGACAAGAATCTGCCCTGGTCGAGCAAGTCGCCGAGGGAGTGCTACCGGCAGGGAGCGGAGAGGTTCGGGTGGTCGCGGCGCAACCCCGAGCCGCGGTCGATGCGCAACGGAAACACGCTCATCGGGTGGGGCATGGCGACTTCGGTGTACCCGGCGCGGCGCAGTCCGGCATCGGCGTTGGCGCGAATGTATCCCGACGGGAAGGTGCTGGTGGAAGCGGGGTCGCAGGAGCTTGGCGGCGGGACTTACACGATCATGACCCAGATAGCGGCGGACGCGCTGGGCGTTCCGGTGTCGCGCGTCACTTTCAAGCTGGGCGATACGCGATATCCCGAGACGCCGGTATCGGGGGGCTCGCAGACGGCGGCCAGCACCGGTTCGGCGGTGTATGAAGCCGCCAGGGCGCTCCGGGAGAAGCTGGCGCAGATGCCCAACGGCGCGTGGAATGGTCAGCCTTATGTTGAAGCGGAGGCATCCACGCATCAGAATCCGTACGCGAAGCAGTATTCGATGTATTCCTTTGGCGCGCAGTTCGCCGAGGTTCACGTGGATGCGGATCTCGGGCAGATTCGCGTGCCGCGCATGACGGGCGTATTCGCCGCCGGGAAGATTCTCAACGCTAAAACAGGGCGCAGCCAGTTCATGGGAGGCATGGTCTGGGGAATCAGCCTGGCCTTGCTCGAGAACACCGTTTACGATCCGCGGCTCATACGCATCGTGAACAACAACCTCGCCGAGTACCATGTCCCCACCAACGCGGATGTCGGCGCGATCGATGTAGCGTGGGTGGAAGAAGACGACCCGTATGTGAGCCCGATCGGCGCCAAGGGGATCGGTGAAATCGGCATCACCGGCGCGGCCGCCGCAATCGCCAACGCGATTTACCACGCGACGGGGAAACGCATTCGGGAAGTCCCGATAACGCCGGACAAACTGCTCTGAGGGATCATGCGAGCGCAGATATCGCCAGCCGATGGAATGGGCAACTTCACTACGCTTCCGCAGTTGAGCGAGGCCGTGCAGACCTGCCATGCGTGCGATTTATACCTTCACGCGACGCAGGCCGTCTGCGGGGAAGGGCCGCGGTCCGCCCCGATCGTGTTGATCGGCGAGCAGCCCGGCGATGAGGAAGACCGGCAGGGCCACCCATTCGTTGGACCCGCCGGGCGCTTGCTGGATCGCGCGCTCGGCGATGCGGGTATAGACCGGGGATCCATCTACGTGACAAACGCGGTGAAGCACTTCAAATTCGAAGAACGCGGCAAGCGGCGCCTCCACAAGAAGCCGAATGGGACGGAGGTGCGGGCGTGCCGTCCGTGGCTCGAGGCCGAGATGGCGCTAATCCGGCCGTCGATCCTGGTTTGTCTCGGGGCGACGGCGGCACAGGCCGTTTTCGGCCCAGCCTGGCGCGTGACCAAAGAACGTGGACGCTTTGTGGAACATCCCTGGGCGCGGCACGCCACTTCGACGATTCACCCCTCCGCCATCCTGCGCGCGCCCACGGACGAGCAGCGGCATGCCGAGTATGCGCAGTTTGTGGAGGATCTGATGAGAGTACGGGCGCTGGCGCGGTAGGGCCGCCATTGACAATCTGCCCTACAGGAACCACAATTGCAGGCGGGATTTTGCGCATCTGCGCACGAGGCTGAAGATGGCTGCGAAGAAATCGACGTCGAAGTCCAAAGGGAGAGCCAAGGTCCACAAGGTGATGCACGAGCATAAGGAAGGCACGCTGAAATCCGGAAGCGGCAAAAAGGTTACCAGCCGCAAACAGGCGGTGGCGATCGCGCTCAACGAAGCGCGCGAATCGGGCGCGAAGATTCCGAAGAAAAAATCGAAGTCCTGAAGGGCCTCAATGTCCACTCGGCCACACCCGGTCCTCACGCGCCCCGTTGCGATGGGACGCGCCAAACCGCAAAAACTGGAGATCGCCCGCGATACGCCTTCGGTCGAGATCGATTTTCCGGCGGGACCGGTCAAGCTCACCAATCTGGAGAAGCTCTTCTGGCCGGCCGACGGGATTACGAAGCGGGACCTGCTGCAGTATTACGCCGATATCGCGCCGTTTCTGCTGCCCCACCTGGTGAATCGTCCGATGGTCATGAAGCGATACCCGGATGGCGCCGAAGGCGAATTTTTCTTTCAGAAACACGCGCCCAAACCGAAGCCCGAGTGGCTGCAGATCTGCGCAATACTTCATCCGTCGGCGAACGTGGTGGATTTTCCGGTGATTCAGGATCTGGCCGGGCTGCTGTGGGTGGTCAATCTCGGATGCATCGATCTGAATCCCTGGTACGCGCGCTGCGATGACGTGGATCGCCCGGATTATCTGCACTTCGATCTCGACCCCACGCCGGGCGCGGATTTCAAGCTGGTGCGCCAGACTGCCCTCCGCGTGCGCGATGCTCTGGCGGAGCGGAAAATCGTGAGCTATCCCAAGACCACCGGCTCGCGTGGAATTCACATCTATGTGCCGATCGAGCGCGGGCCCCTGCAGAAACAGGTCTGGACGTTCGCCAAAAGCGTGGCGAAGGAACTGGAAGGGAAGCATCCCGAGATCATCACAGCCGAGTACCGGGTGGCGAAAAGGCCAGAGAAGCGGGTGCTCGTCGATTACAACCAGAACGCGTGGGGGCGCACGCTGGCTTCCGTTTATTCCGTCAGGCCGAAGCCGCATGCGACCGTGTCCGCACCGGTCACCTGGCAGGAGGTTGAAGAGGGAATCGAGATCGGGGATTTCCGGCTCGACAACATGCGCGAGCGCCTGAAACAATCGGGCGATCTCTACAAACCGCTTCTGCTGCAGAAAGGGCGGATCAAGCTGGAGCGTTTTATTTCACCCGGGGCTGCGAAATGAACCTGCCTATCGCTATCCCGTTTGAACCGATGGAAGCGAAACTCACGAGCGCGCTCCCGACCGGCCCCGAATGGGAGTACGAGCCCAAGTGGGATGGATTTCGCTGCCTGGCCTTCCGCAGCGGGAGCGAGGTCGAGTTGCAGTCGAAGGCGGGACAGCCTCTGACGCGCTACTTTCCCGAAATCGTCACGGCGCTGCTGGAGGCGCCGGCGAAGAAGTTCGTGCTGGATGGCGAACTGATTCTGCCGGTGAACGGCCGGCTTTCGTTCGACGATCTGCTGCAGAGAATCCATCCTGCAGCGAGCCGCGTGCGGCTGCTTTCGGAGACGCGCCCGGCGCAGTATGTGATCTTCGATCTGCTCGTCGACGAGAAAGGCGATTCTCTTGTGGCAAAGCCTCTGGACGAGCGCCGCCGGGCTCTGGAAACTTTTCACGCGGAATATTTGAGCCACAGCCCGACAGTCCGGATATCCCGCAGGACTCGCCGGGCGCAAGTGGCGGAACGCTGGATGAGACTGACACGGGGACAACTGGATGGCATCGTGGCCAAGCGAATCGATCAGCCCTACCTTTCGGGCGAGCGAGCCATGATCAAGGTGAAAACCATCCGTTCGGCCGATTGCGTGGTCGGAGGGTTCCGCTATGCGTCGAGAGGTAAGGTTGTCGGATCGTTACTACTGGGCCTTTACGCGGACGGTCTGTTGCATCACGTTGGCTTCACCTCTTCCATGCCTTCGGGGGAACGTGCGGGACTGACACGGAAACTGGAGGCCCTGATCGAGAAGCCGGGCTTCGACGGACGCGCACCCGGAGGCCCGAGCCGTTGGAGCACGGAGCGCTCGGCGGAATGGAACCCGCTGCGGCCGGAGTTGGTGGTTGAGGTTCAGTACGACCATTTCACCGGGATGCGCTTTCGCCACGGAACGAAGTTTGTGCGCTGGCGTCCCGATAAGGATCCGCGCCAGTGCCTGATGAAGCAGGTGACATTCGAGAGCAAGGTCAGAGCCGCGGAACTGACCGTGTAGGGCGTTGGCGGCTTCAGACAATCGGCCTGACAGGGTCAGCTTTCGATGCCCATCTGGGTCAGGCGGTAGCGCAAGGCGTTGCGGGTCAGGCCGAGGATTCTCGCCGCCTGGCTTTTATTTCCATTCGCCTGCTTCAGGGCGTTGCGGATCAACTCCTGTTCATACGCGTCGAGGCTCATGCCGTCCGGCAATCCCAGTTCGCCGGAATTGTGTCGCGCGCGCAGGTTCATATCCAGCCGGATGTCGTCGGCATCCAGCTTTTCGCCCGGGGCCATGACGATGCTTCTTTCGATCACGTTCTCGAGTTCACGTACGTTCCCCGGCCAGGAGTAGGTCATGAGTTTGTCGATGGCGGCGTCCGTAATGCCGCGCACGCGCCCGCCCGATTCCGGTGTCAGCTTTTCCACGAAATGCCGGGCCAGGTACGGGATGTCTTCCTTGCGCTCGCGCAGCGGCGGAATCTCGATGGGCACCACATTCAGCCGGTAGTAGAGATCCTCGCGGAAGGTGCCGTCTTCAAGCGCAACTCGCAGGTCCCGATTGGTCGCTGCGATCACGCGCACGTCGATGTGCAGGGTCTTGTTGCTGCCGAGCCGTTCGAACTCGCGCTCCTGCAGGACGCGCAGCAGTTTGATCTGAATATTCGCGGGCACGTCGCCGATTTCGTCCAGCATCACGGTGCCGGTGTCCGCCAGTTCGAACTTGCCCGGTTTCGAGATG
The DNA here is from genome assembly GCA_963788485.1 of Terriglobia bacterium. Lineage (GTDB taxonomy): Bacteria > Acidobacteriota > Terriglobia > Bryobacterales > Bryobacteraceae > BOG-234. Next base: position 15,646 of record CAWBIS010000004.1, on the reverse strand, counting down.
TTGGCGCCGGTGAAGGCGCCCTTCTCGTAGCCGAACAGCTCGCTTTCCATCAGGTTCTCGGGCAGGGCGGTGCAGTTGATTTTGACGAAAGGCCGGTCCTTGCGCGGCGAGTGAAAGTGTATGGCGCGCGCGATGAGGTCCTTGCCGACGCCGCTCTCTCCCGCCAGCAGCACGGTGGCCCGCGAGGGCGCCACGCGCATCACCGTGGCAAAAATCTGTTGCATGCCCGGACTGCGCCCGACGATGTTATCCCAGCGGTACTTGCGCCCCAGCTCTTCCTTGAGCTGGCGATTTTCTTCCCGCAGGTTGCGGATTTCGAGCGCTTTGCTCACCACCGCAATCAACTGATCGAGCGAGAACGGTTTCAGCAGAAAATCGGACGCCCCGGCTTTCATCGATTCCACTGCGTTCTCGACAGTCCCGTAGGCCGTCATGATGATGACGGGCACATGCGAATCCATGCGCCGGATGAGTTGCAGCATCTCGAAGCCCGTCATGCCGGGCAGTTTGAAATCGGTGAGGATCAGGTCGGCGCGATCGATGAGCGGCAGCGCCTCTTCGGCGGTCGACGCTTTTTCGACGTCGAAACCGGAATCGAGCAGTTGCAATTCGAGGATACGGCGCAGCTTATCTTCGTCTTCGACTACCAGGACGCGTCTTTTCATGATTCAGGCGGAGGTCACGATTTGGCCGGGGTGGCGATGGGCAAACAAATGCGAAACGTGCTGCCTTTGCCTGGTTCGCTTTCGACCGATATTTTACCGCCATGGCCATCCACGATCTTGGAAACGATGGCGAGACCGAGGCCGACCCCGGTCTTTTTCGTCGTCACAAATGGATTGAAGATGGCGTCAATCCGGCCGGCCGGGATACCGCAGCCGCGATCGACGACGCTGACTTCGGCCTGGCCGTTGGACTCCCGGGTCGACACGGTGACAGGCTTGCCCGGGGGAGAAGCTTCGGCCGCGTTGGCAATCAGGTTGAGAAAAACCTGCTCCATCAACTCCGGATCGATCGGAACGGGAGGAAGAGAGGTCGAATAATCCCGAATGACTTCCGCTCCGGACCGTTTGATTGCGCGCTCGATCACCTCTGTTACATCCGCCAGCTCCTTTCTCGGTTCAAGCGGACGCGCGAAATCGAGAAAGCGCGTGACCAGCGAATTGGTGCGGTCGACTTCAACGCTGATGATTTCCGCCAGTTCTTTGGCGAGGGGGAGCGAGGCGGTGTCGTTCCGGGCAGCGGAGCGAGCGAGGAGGTTGGCCGATCCTTTGATGCTGCCAAGCGGATTGCGCAGTTCATGCGCCAAACCGGCGGAAAGTTGCCCCAGCGCGGCGAGCCGGTCGGAGCGCCTCACCGCGGCCTCGGCTTCGATCAGATTTCGATTGGCTTCGGCGAGTTGCTCCGCTGTGGCCCTGTATTGCTCCGATTGTGTTCGGACCTCTTCGCCCAGCGAGTTCACCAGCACGGCAACCACGGCAGGCAGCAAGCAACGGATTGCCAGCAGGTGCACGGCTTCGGGGGCGCGCAAAAAGCCACCCCAGCCCTCGTACAGCAGGAACGACAGATAAGCGCCAATCGCGGCGACCGTGCTTAAAAGGGTGCTTGGCAACCCAAGAGAGCCGGCGGCGGAAACGATCGGAAACAGCAGAACGAGAAAATAGGGGCTTTCGATGGCTCCGTTATACCCGACCAGAAGGTAGGCGAGTATGAGCTGCAAAACCACGGAAGTGGCGCGGCCCCAGTTGGTCTCCAACAACGGAAGGTGGCCCTCGATCAACTGAAGCACCGCGAGACCCGACAGCAGAAACATCTCCGACATGTCGTGGCTGAGATAGATCAAACCGCCAAACATCAACGCCAGGATGATGTCCTGAACGCGAAGCGTGGACTTGAAATGCGGGAACGTCGCGGCGGAAGTCATGAGGGCTCGTACTATTGTCTTCATATGGCCGACTGGAAAACGAACGGCATTCGCATTGTGCGCGCAGGCGAACTGGACTCGAATACCGCGCAGACTCCCGGGATGACGCGAGCGGCAGCCATCACGCACGCGCGCGCCGGCGCCGAGAAACTCTGGGCGGGAACCGTGGTGGTGGAACCCGCGGCGCGCACGGCCGCGCACCATCACGGCGAAGTGGAGACGGTGCTCTACATCGTGAAAGGCCGCGCGCGATTCCGCTGGGGCGATCATCTCGAATTTTCAGAGGAAGCGGGGCCGGGGGATTTCATTTTCGTACCGCCTTATGTGCCGCATCAGGAAATGAACGCGCGCGCGGATGAGCCGGTGGAGGCGGTGGTGGTGCGCAGCGGGCAGGAGCCGGTGGTGGTGAACCTGGATATCGCGGAAGCCAACGAATTTCCGGTCCCGTTTCATCCGCGGCCGGGCGAAACGACATCGAGATAAGACATGACTCTGCTCCTGCTGATTCTGGCGGCGATCGTCGGCGGAGCAGCCAATGCGCTGGCGGGCGGCGGCCAGTTCATTGTGTTCCCCGCACTGCTGTTTGCGGGCGTGGCGTCGGTGAAAGCCAACGCGACGGCGTCTCTCGCGATGGCTCCTGGCGGCATCGCTTCCGCGTGGGTCTATCGCCGTACGCTCGTGGGGCAACCCCGCGGCATGATTTTCCAGCTGGTAGCGATCAGCCTTGCGGGTTCGGCCGCAGGCAGCCTTCTGCTGCTGAATACGGCCAATGCGACGTTCTCGACCCTGGTGCCGTGGCTGCTCCTGATTGCCGCGAGTGTTTTCACGGCCGCCCCCCACCTGCGCGGCGCCGCGGCTAAAGCAGCGGGGCACAGATCGATGGCAGGACTGCTGGCGGGGCAGTTCGTCATTGCCGTCTACGGGGGATATTTTGGCGCGGGAATGGGAGTGCTGATGATCGCGCTCTTCCTCGCCACGGCGAACCTCGATGTCCAGTCGGGTAACGGCGTGCGCCTGATCTGCGGTACGGCGATCAATCTGCTCGCGGTTCTGCTGTTCGCGATTCGCGGGGCGATCGAATGGAAACCGGGGTCCGCCATGCTGCTCGCCGGAATCGCCGGCGGGTATCTGGGCGCGCGAGGAATGCGGCGGCTGAGCGAGAGAGCCGCCCGCAACGCGATCCTGATCTACGCCTGGGGTCTGACCGCGTGGTTCTTCCTGCGACGCTGAGTGTCTGAATACCGCGCAGTTTACAATCGCATCAGTGCGCCGCATCCTGTTCGTGGTGAATGTATTGATCGCGATTGCCCTGATTGCGGCGGGGGCTGTTTTTTACTGGTTTTTTTATCGGGCGCTGCCGCAAACCTCGGGAACGATCGAGACTCTGGTAAGCCAGCCGGTCGAGGTGGAGCGCGACGGTCTCGGCGTTCCCCACATCAAAGCCCGATCGATCGAGGATGCCTGGTTTGTCGAAGGCTACACCACTGCGGAAGATCGGATGTTCCAGATGGACGGGCTGCGCCGTCTGGCCGCGGGCGAGCTTTCCGAAATCGTGGGCCCGTCGGCGCTCGAATCCGATCGCGAGGCGCGGCGATTGCGCATGCGCCGCATTGCCGAGCAGATTTACGTCGAAATGCCGGCGGCGGAGAAATCGGCAATGGAAGCCTATGGGCGGGGTGTAAACGCGTATATTGAATCGCATCGCGGCCGCTATGGCGTGGAGTTCACGCTGATCGGTTACGATCCAAGGCCCTGGAGCGTGGTCGATTCGCTCCTCTGCGGACTGCAGATGTTCCGCACGCTGACGAGCGACTGGAAGACAAAGCTCATCAAGCAGCAGATGCTGCGCGGCGGCGAGCCGGACAAAGTCAATTTCCTGTTTCCCGCGCGCACGGTCATGGAGTTTATGCCCGGGGGCGTCCCGCATCCCGGATCCAATGCGTGGGCCGTCTCCGGCGCGCATTCCGCCAACGGAAAGCCGCTGCTTTCGAGCGATATGCACCTCGAATTCAGCCTTCCCGGCATCTGGCATATGGAACATCTGGAGGCGCCCGGGATGAATGTCAGCGGTGTCGCGCTACCCGGAATGCCCGGGATTATTTCCGGACATAACGACCGCATCGCCTGGGGTGAAACGAATCTCGAATTCGACGTGCAGGATCTGTATATCGAAAAGATGGATCTGCGCACGGGCCAATATGTTTTCGAAGGCAAAATCGAGCGCGCGCGCCCGGAGCGGGAGTTAATCTCAATCCGGGGACGCGGAACCGAAGAGCTGACCACCTGGGTGACACGCCACGGCCCGGTTTTTGAAGTCGGCAACGGTGAAGTGAATACGCTGCGCTGGGTGGCCGCAGAACCGGGGGTTTTTCAGGATGTGTTCCTCGATATCGACCGGGCGCGCAACTGGGACGAATTCAGACACGCGCTCTCACGCTACGGCGGTCCCGGGCAGAACTTTGTTTATGCGGATGTGGACGGCAATATCGGGTATCAGGCGGGTGGGAAGCTGCCAATCCGGCGGAACTATTATGGCGACGTACCGGTAGACGGGTCTTCCGGCCAGTATGAATGGGACGGATATATTCCATTCGAGGAGTTGCCGCAGGCATACAATCCGCAGGGCGGATTTGTGGTGACCGCGAATCAGAATCCGTTTCCGGCGGATTACCCCTATCACGTGAGCGGAGGGTTTGCCACGCCATACCGCTCCCGGCAGATCCTCGATATGCTTCAGGCGGGGGGCAATAAGCTCAGGCCGGGGGACAATCTGCGCATCCAGAAGGATGTCTACAGCGGCTTCAACAAGTTTGTCGGGCGGCAGATCGCCGCAGCTTATCAGGATCGCAAAGGCTCGAACAAAATATTCGACGCCGCGGCCGCCATGCTGACAACGTGGAACGGGCAGATGGACCGGGATCGCCCGGAGCCGCTGATCACCACCCTCACGTACCAATATTTGCGGAAGGCTATTGCACAGCGGGCATCACCGTCCTATGGCGAGCTTTATGAGGCGCAGATGGCACCCGCCGTGGTCGAACGCATCCTGCGCGAACGTCCGGCGGGGTGGTTCGGCAATTACAACGAACTGCTGCTGCGCTGCTTTGCCGACGGTATGGAAGAAGGCCAGCGCATGCAGGGCGCCGATCCAAAGCGCTGGAAATGGGGCAGATATATGTTTCTGGCAGTGGACAATCCGGTGCTCGGCCGCGTGCCCGTGATAGGGAAGTATTTCAATATCGGTCCGGTTGCCATGAGCGGGGGTTCAACCACAGTAAAACAGTCGACGCTGAAACTGGGGCCGTCGGAGCGCATGGATGTGTCGCTCGCGGACTGGGACGCATCGCTGATGAATCTGCCGTTCGGCGAGTCCGGCCGCGTCGCCTCCCGGCATTACCGCGACGAATGGGACGCTTATTACAACGGAACGAGCTTCCCCATGCAGTACGGAAAGATCGACGTGAAAAGTACAGTGACGTTCGCGCCAAAAAAATAGCCGAGGCCAGGTCATGGCCCCGGCATTGCCCGGGACAGACGAAAGCTATGGCTCGTCTGTTATTTCTTGTCTTTTTTGGGCTTTTTGGTTTCTTTCTTGCGGTCCATGCCTTTAGCCATCGATTGATCTCCCTTCGAACAGATTAGCGCCTTTTTTCATTCCTGCGACGGCAGAATTTTCAAAGTCGACACTTTGATGATGTCGTCTTTGACCTCTCCGGTTACCACAACTTCGAAGTCGTCGAGTTTGGTGGAAGCTTTTATGGCTGCGAGGGCTTTGCGGTTACCGGCCGGGTCGAATTTGAGGAATTTGTTATCCGCGGTGTAGACGCCATAGCCACTCTTCTCGTTCTCAGGTTTGAGGAGTTCTTCCTTCGTATGCGCCTCGGCGACGATCATGCCGCCGACCAGAGTACCGGTGGCGCCGGAGATTCTCAGATCCGCCTTACCAGAGGACGCCTCGTCCATGAGAACGCCTTTGATGTCCGCTTTGCCGTCCGTTTTAACATCCGATTTGATATCCGCAGCCGGGGCGAGGGCGGCCAGCGCGCAGAGTAAGACCGGCACGGAGAGAAATCGCGAGAGGTTCTTCATGTCTTTTTTTTATCTTCATCGGATCGGGGGTGTCAAGGATGGGTCTTTCCCCGGCTCTGATAAAATCCCTTTGACATGAAGCTCCTGAAAGCTACCGCGGTTGCCGTTCTTGCGGCCGGTTTCGCCACCGCGCAACAATCCGGCTCCTGCGACCGCGCCTGCCTGAACGGTTTTGTAGATCAATATCTGGACGCCGTGGTCAAGCACGATCCGAAGCTGGTCCCTTTGACGAAAAACGTCAAGTACACCGAAAACGGCCAGCGGCTGGAGCCCGGCGACGGGATCTGGCGATCCATGGTCGCCAAGGGGAGCTACCGGCTCTTTGTAACCGACACGCAGACCGGCGAAGTGACATTCATCGGCACGATGCGGGAAGAGGGCAGGAAACCCGGGGAGGAGGTTCCCGGTGTGATCGGGTTGCGCCTTAAAGTGGTCAACCGGCAGATTCCCGAGGTGGAGATGCTGGTCTGCCGCAGCGACCGCGCGGCACTCAACTTTGAAAAGCTGGGCCAGCCGAATCATCTGTTCAATGAGGACGTGCCGCCGGCGGAACGGATGTCGCGCGAGGAGCTGATCAAGACCGCGAACATGTATTTCAGCGGTATGCAGCAGAACGACGGCAAGGGCGTTTATCCCTTTACCGACGACTGCAACCGCATCGAAATGGGCTCGCTTACCACGAATGTGAAACCGGCCGATGGCAAGCCGGTTCCCGACCCGAAGACGGCGACCAATTACTCATCCGCCTGGGGCTGCAAGGAGCAGTTCGAATCGGGACTGCTGCATTTCGTCAGCCGGATTCGCGACCGCCGGTTTGTCGCGGTGGACCCGGAACGCGGGATGGTTTTCGCGTTTGCCTTCTTCGATCACGAGGCGGGCAATACCCGCACATTCCAGACGCCGAACGGCCGCACCGTGACGGCCGGACCAAATCAGCCATGGACCTGGGAAATCGGCGAGTTGTTCAAAATCGAGAAGGGCAAACTCCACCAGATCGAGGCCATCATGGACCACTCGCCCTATGGAATGACCTCCGGTTGGAGCAACTGGGAAGACGGGATGTCGACCCGGGCTCGCGATATCAAATAGCCCTTTGGCGGCATTACGAACTCTTACATCGAACGGCGGGATAGGGCAAAGAGTCCTGCGTCCAATTGAGCAGGAGACAAAAGCAGTGACCTCTCGAATCGGTTTAATCACAGTCATAACGGCCGCTCTGTCGGCAACCGGACTCATGGCAAATACGCCGGCGCACAACCGGCAGGCTACGCGGGCTGGCCTGGTGGACCGCATGTCGGCAGCTCTGAACCTGACCCCGCAACAGAGGGACCAGGCGAAAGCCATCTTCACCGCCGAGCGTGCGAATGCCAGCGCTATCCGGCAGCAACTGCGCCAGGAACGCAAGAGCGTGCAATCGGCCATTCAAACCGGTAAGCCGCCAGCGGAGATACAGCAGTTGGCGAAGAATGAAGGCCCGGCCCTGGCGGACCTGGCTCGAATGCGGGCAGCCGCCTTCGCCAGATTCTACGCAGTCCTGACCCCGGCCCAGCAGCAGAAGCTCGCCAGCCTGCATCAGCAATGGCGGCAACATCATGCAGCTGGAGCAGAGTCGGGCGCCGCTGAGCAATCGCGGTAAGGGGATGGTGTCCGGTACCGGCGGGAAGAAATCGCTCCCCCTGGTTTAAACTGGGTTTTGCCTCTGGTCCCGCTTGGCCTTGGGCAGCCCATCAATGATTAATCCTGGGCGGGCGAACGGGTGTCTGTTATTTCTCCTTATGATCCCGTGCGCTCACGCCCAGGACCCCAATCCTCCCGACCCGGCGGCCGCCGCCCAGAGCGCGGTATCTCCACCGGCGCCGTCCGTTGCCGAGAAGTGGGACTTTTTCATGAATGAAACGGTGACTCCATTGACGCTGGCGACGGCAGTGCCGAATGCGACTGCTACGCAATTGGGGCGTTTCTCTCCGCTTTATGGAAAACACTTCTGGCGGAGAGATGCTTACCTGAAGCGCCTCGGCGCAATCGTGGCGGATGAAACCAGCCGCAATTTCTTCACGGATTTCGTACTGGCTTCGGCCTTCCATGAAGACACCCGGTACGTTCGCGAGGGCCATTCGCACGGAATGTGGGCGCGCGTGGGTTACGCAGTAAGCCGGGCGGTGGTGACGCGAACCGATTCCGGCGATCCCACCTTCAATTGGGCTAATGTGATTGGCTGCGGCATGAGCGCGGGACTCTCAAACGCGTACTATCCGCCGAAAAGCAGAAGCGCAACCGTCGCCTCGCTCAATTGGGGCACCACCATCGTTGGTTCAGGTTTGAGCAACCTGCTCCCGGAGTTCGGATCGGACGTCGGACACTGGATGAAGCGCCATCTGCTCCGTCAGTAGGTTTCGAATCTGCCCTAGCAGCCCGTGGTGGAACTCGCGCGAGGCCGCGCGGGCACGATTTGGTCTGAGAGCGAGACGCGAGGAGGAAGTCGACGCCGGTCATCTACGATGACGAGCAACGAAGCTATCGGGCCAAATCCTGCCCGCCCAAAGGGTTGCGGCGGCGCCCGGCTCCAGCTTTGTCGCAACTCCTGTCCAATGTCCCGCATTGCCTGCGTCGTTGCTTCGCGCTGGCCACCGGGCGGCGCTCGCAACGCGGCCCACGGGAGTTCCACCACGGGCTGCCAGGTCTATTTCGATCTCTTTTTGGGGAGCTCGTTCGAAATTCCGTAAACCCACATGTCGAACAGATTGTCCAACCCTTTCGGGTTGTTCTTTCGCGCCTTCTGCTCATATTTGTCCGAGTGGCCAGCGTCCGGGTGGCCAGCGTTTGCGGCGTCGAACGCCTTCTGAAAGTCCTCACTGGCAGCCACGCTTCCCCATTGACTGCTGGTATAGAGCTGCAACCCCTTCAAAAACGCATTGTCGCCCATTAATTCATGGAGAAGGTACAAAAACCATGTCCCCTTGTATTCCGGGATACCGGCGCCTGCATCCGGCAGGGCCGTCCAGTTGCTGTCGGAAAGGGATCGATCCTTACCCTCGGAGACGAGCTGAAGGTAGACCTGCCGGGTGCGTTCGATCTCCCGTTCGTAAGCTTCTTTCCCCAATCTTTGCCCGAGAAACGAGTCCGCCAGAAAAGAAGAGACGCCCTCGCTCAACCAACGGTCCGACCAATCTTTCGGAGCGATCCCGATGCCGTACCACTGCTGCGCCAGTGCTTGTGCGAGGATGCGCAGGTGGTCGGCTTGTTTCGCGATGCCCGGCACAATCGAATCCGGCAGAAGAGCGAGGTTCGCAAACGAGCGGATAGCGTCGCCGTGAACGAAGACCTGGGTGTAAGTACCGCCGGGATAGGGTTTGCCAGTGCGATCCGCAAGGTATTTCACGGCGGCGGCGGTTGGGTCGAGGACCTCAGCGCCCGCGCCCAGTACGCGCAACCTGACACTGCCCGCGTCCGATGTGTTTTCGGCGAACGTCCCCAGCGCGAATCCAAAGCGCGAGGGCTCCGCCGGCGAATCGAGCTGCCATTCGGTAACGTTCCGCCCCTCGTTCGTGTGTGCGGAAATCAAGTTGCCGCTCACGGCTGTTTTTGCATCCGCGGGACCGGTCAGGATCACATGCAGGGTTGAGCGTTCGCCGGAGGAACCGTTGCACGGCATCCAATCGCCGACGTCGGCGCCCCAGGCCTGATCGGAGGCAAATTTCAGGCCCGCCGACGGCCCGGCTTCGTATTGGATCGCGATGGTGCGCTGCTCATCCGGGTGAACCGGGCGGGTCAGCACCACAAAAAGCTTTCCGTGATTTTGATCAAATGACTGCGGCGCCTCGTCTTCGAGGACGTTGGTAACCTTGAGGCTTCCCGCATCGAGTTCCAGGGCGGAAACGGCAATGTCTCCCTGGCCATGAAAGCGGATTTTCACTTCCCCGAACAGGCGCTGCTTCGCGAGATCAACCCGCATGGCGAGATCGTAGTTCTCGACGGAGTACGGGCGCGGCAGCGGCGCGGCGGTCAGCGGAACGAGAGCGCTGCAGAAAAGGCAATACGCAACTTTCAAGCAAAACTGAGCGCTCGGCACTTTGTCGTTCTACTGTGATTCTACGCCCGCACGCGTGCACAACCGGTACACCGTGGTTGCGCCCGCTCTGCCGATTTCACAGTACCGCCGCATCCAATCCGCCAGCTCCGCGAAGGAACGGATATCGAGGTGAGGGTTGTAGCGCGAGAGCCCATCGACGACAAAGACGGGCGCCGGCGCCTGCACGAACTCGCGCCGATTCTCCCGCGCCCAAGCCGCGGAAACGGGCACGGAGCTGCCGAGATGGCGATCAGCCGGGACGCCGTCGAGCGGCTGAGAATCCCAAAACATTCCCGCGACCGGCAGGCGCGTATAGGCGATTACGTTCGGCCGGTAGCCCCAGATAAAAATCGTGTCGCCCGGATGCGCCGCCGCCTCGACGATGCGCGCGGCCGCACGACTCTCCTGATCCATCGCCACATCTTTCCAGGCATGCCCTCGCCCAGCCAGGTCGTCATGCGCCAACCGGACGTAGGCCGGCCCAAAACGAACGATCGCAACAATCAGCGCAGCGGCGATGAGGACGCGCGTTACGGTCGCAGCCCGCAACTTCCCGCCGGCTCCGAACAACTCCGCCAGACCTCGCCCCGCGACGATCGCCAGAACCGGAAGCAATTGATTCATGTACCTCGGGGCAAAGCGCAAACCGAGGCCCGCGCCGGCCAGCGATATCAGCAGCCACGCCAGCAGACGCGCGGCAAGACCGTTCCGCTCGCGCAGGCCGGCGCGTGAGAAGAACCACGCGGCGCCGATACACAAGGCCGCATGAAAACCGGTCCAGTCCATGAGGCTTCTCACCGCCGATTCCCAGCCCACACCCGGCGCCGGGGCGGCCACATACCGAACTCCCCATCGCCAGACCTGGGCCCAGTAATCCGATAATGCATGATTTGCGGCCAGCCAAAGCGCGGCGGCCAGGTTCAATGCGAGAAAGCCCGCGGTTAACCATGTCAGCCCGCCAAACAGCGCGCAGGCGGCCAGAATGAACAGCGCTCTGGCATTCAGCAGAAACGCGCAGCCGGCGACGATTCCGGCAGCGAGCGGCTTCTTCCGCCAAGCCAGGTAAACGGCGGCCAGATGGGGGGCGATGGCCAGGGTGTCGGGCTCCAGCGGAAGATTCGCAGACGGCAGGTAGAAGATCAGGGAAAACGCCAGAGCCGACGCGGCAATAAAGCCCTCGCGCGGCGACCAGAGGTCGGCGGCGAACCGGTACGCGAGTGCGCAACAAAGCGCAACGAACAGAGATCCCGCCAGCCGCAACAAAACACCTGTGTGCGCGCCGAACAGGAGATAGGGCGCCAGATTGAGCGGCGGTTTGTCGTACCAGAAGTCGCGATAGGGGATTTTGCCATGAAGGACCTGGATGGCCCCCGCCAGATGATAATCCTCGTCAGCCCAAAGCACGCTGACGTGGCAAAGCCGCGAGAGCAGTATGATTCCGCAGAGGCACGTCCAGAAGAGCGCCTGAGTAGAGGGTAAGCGCAAGCCCAATGTTATCGCTGCCCGGCGCGGAAGCATTGAGGAAAGCGGGGGAACATCCCGACTATGAAGTTCGTACCTCATGCTGGAGAAGGTCATGTACTGCACGAAATGTGGGAACGAGCTCCGGGATGGCGCGAATTTCTGTTCGAACTGCGGCAATCCCCTCACCGTGGCGCCGGCGCCCGCCACGCCGAAAACGCTCCGGCTGGACAAGCGTAACAAGAAGATCGCGGGGGTCTGCGCCGGCTTCGCAAACTACCTCGGCGTGGATGTCACGCTGATGCGGGTGCTCTGGCTGGGTCTGGCGCTTTGCACCGGAGGGCTCGGGTTCATCGTCTACCTGGGGGCGTGGATCATCGTGCCAAGCGACGACGGAGCGGCATCGCGCGACGTCGTTTCCCAGCAGTCCCATGTGACGCTTTGATCCAGCCGCGTTTTGCATAACGTCCCCGCTCTGTGAGAGATTAGGGAGCGTTATGAAATGGAACCTGAACATTGCGATCTGTTTGATGGCCGCCGGCGGCGCGGCCGGGCTCGGCTGGGTCAGCGCGGTGAAAGCGCAGGCACCCGCCGCACAGCCGAAAGGCGCTCCCCGGCCCATCGGCATGGAAGACGGCCTCACGTATTTTCAGACGCGCTGCATGAGCTGCCATCGGGAAAACGATTCCACGAAGGCACCCAGCGCGCGCCGCATCCGGCAGATGACGCCGGAGCAGATCTACGCGGTGGTCGCCAAGCCAGGCCGGCCGGAACACGATCAGGGGTTGACCGATGCGCAGAAGCGCCGCATGTCGGAATTCATGGGCGGCTACCGCCAGATCGGCAGCGTGGAAGCGGGCAATCCGAAAAACTTCCCGAACGCCTGCCCGTCGAATCCGCCGATGAGCGATCCCTATGCGGGGGCTTTCTGGAGCGGGTGGGGCGCGGATATCGAGAACACCCGTTATCAGAGAACCGAAGCCGCCGGCATCACTAAAGCCGAAGTGCCAAAGCTCAAGCTGAAATGGGCGTTCGGATTCCCATTGGGCATCAGCGCCTATAGTCCGCCGGCGATCGCCTCGGGACGCGTGTTCGTGGGCACGGATATCGGGTGGGTTTATTCGCTCGACGCCAAATCCGGATGCGTCTACTGGGGCTACGAAACAGGCAACACCGTACGTCCGGCGATCAGTATCGGCCCGGTCAGCGGACAGGGAAACACAAAGTACGCGATCTATTTTGGCGACGCCAAAGCCAACGTTTATGCGCTCGACGCGCAGAACGGAAAACAGCTCTGGAAGCGCAAGGTGGACGAGTTCTTTCTGGCGCGCATCACGGCGGCGCCGAAGCTTTATAACGGGCGCGTGTACGTGCCAGTGTCTTCATCGGAAGAATGGCAGAGCGGCAATCAGGATTATGAATGCTGCACGTCGCGCGGCAGCGTGGTCGCGCTCGACGCCAATACGGGCGAGCAGATCTGGAAGACCTACACGATGGACACGCCAAAGCCGACGCAGAAGAACCCGAATGGCGTGCAGCTATATGGTCCCGCTGGAGGCTCGGTGTGGAATTCGCCCACGGTCGATCCCGTGCGCCATGCGATCTACTTCGGCACGGGCGACACGGAGACGGAACCCGCGCAGCCATTGGGAGACGCGGTCGTCGCGGTGGATATGGATTCGGGCAAGGTTCTGTGGTCCTATCAGGCGCAACCGAACGATGCCTTCATGGGGGGCTGCCGCGGGGAGAACAAGAGCAAGGCATGCCCGCAGACGATGGGACCGGATGCCGACATCGGCAACTCGCCGATCCTGAACACGCTGCCGGATGGCAGGCGCGTTCTGATCGCGGGCACCAAGAACGGCGACGTGTTCGCGCTGGATCCGGATAATCGCGGCGCGCTGATCTGGCGGGTAGCCGCCAACGCCGGCGGCGGACGCGGCGGCATCGTCTGGGGTGGGGCGGCCGATTCCGAGAACGTATATTACGGGATGGGCAGCGGAGGCATGTCCGCGCTCAAAATGGAAACGGGCCAGCGCGCGTGGTTCCAGCCAATCAATGCCGCCGGTACGCGGGCGGGCAATAACGCCGCCGCCACCATGCTTCCCGGAGTGGTGTTCGTGGGCGGCACGGACGGCAAACTGCACGCGTTATCGGCCGTGGATGGCAGCGCATTGTGGGAGTTCGATACGAACAGGAGCTTCGATACCGTCAACAAGGTCGCCGGCGCGCACGGCGGCGCGATTTCGTCGGTGGGACCGGTGCTGGCAGGGGGAATGATGTATATCGGATCGGGCTACGGAGTCGGAGGGGGACCGTTCGGGAACGTGCTGCTGGCCTTCGGGCCGGAGTAGATTCCGAGGACAGCTTCGCGGAGCCGCGCGGTGCAAGCTGCGCGGCTCCGCAGACTGTATGAGGCGGGTTTCGACTACTTCTTTTCTTCAGTGCCGGTTTCGCTGGCCGAACCAGCGAACAGCCGCCTGCCATCCGACAGCTTGACAGTCCTTGCGTTGGCGAGGTTTGAGCCATCCTTCGCAAGCGAACCCTGCACGGAAACCACGTCACCTTCCTTCATGGAATTCCGGGTCCAACCTTGCCGCATGAGGCCGTTCGGGCTGCCCAGCTCGAATTCCCAGTTCGTCACAGTTCCCTTGTCGTCTTTGACGTCAATGTAGAACCGCGCGTGGGGGTTCATCCATTCGACTTTCGTGACCGTTCCCGTCACATCGATGGGTTTTTTGTTGTCGTATTCGGCCGCAAACGAATGATGGGCAAGGGCGGGCATGGCCGCCAGTCCCAGACCGAACGCCATTGCGCACAGCAAACTAAATTTCATGCAGGAGCTCCATTTCTACAATCCAGTTTCTTATTCTCGACGAGATCGGATTCCGGTGAGACACGGAGTCCAACTCTCTACGTGTTGAAATCATATCACTGACTCCATTGAGAGAACAGACCCGCCTGCAAAGACCGGTTTTCAGCAGCCTCCGGCAAAAGGTCATCGATCGCACGAAGCGGGGGAAACTGCCGCCAGTCCGGCGCATCAAAGGGTCATCAGCCGAAAGGAGAAGGTTCGATGCCCTATGTAACGGTCGGAACCGAAAATTCCAGCAACATCGATCTGTATTACGAAGACCATGGCTCGGGTCAGCCGGTGGTCCTGATCCATGGATATCCACTGAGCGGCGCTTCCTGGGAAAAGCAGACGAGCGCACTGCTGGCGGCCGGCCATCGTGTGATCACGTATGACCGGAGAGGATTCGGCAAATCCAGTCAGCCCGCCACGGGCTACAACTACGACACTTTCGCCGAGGATCTGCGCAAGATCGTGACGCATCTCAAGCTTCGGGACGTGACCCTCGCCGGGTTCTCCATGGGCGGCGGCGAGGTGGCGCGTTACATCGGGAGATATGGGTCGAAGGGCTTGAGCAAGGCGGTCATTATATCGGGAGTTCCGCCATTCCTGTTGAAGACAGCCGACAATCCGGAGGGCGTCGACGGCGGCATTTTCGAAGGGATTCAAAAGGCCGTCGCCGCGGACCGTTACGCGTTCTTCACCGAGTTCTTCAAGAACTTCTACAACACGGATCTTCTGCTGGGTAAGCGCGTCAGCGCGGAAGTGGTGCAGGCAAGCTGGAACGTTGCGGCCGGAGCCTCGGCTACGGCGAGTCTCGCCTGCGTGCCCACCTGGCATGAGGACTTCCGCAATGACCTGGCTCGTGTGGATGTTCCCACGCTGGTCATCCACGGCGACGCCGACCGAATTCTGCCGATTGGCGCTTCGGGAGGGAGGACAGCGAGGCTGATTCCAGGAGCGAGGCTGGTAGTGGTGAAAGACGGGCCGCACTGCATCACCTGGACACACGCGGAGGAAGTGAACCAGGCACTGCTCAGTTTCCTCGAAGAGAGCGCCGGGAAGAAAACGGCTTCAACCGCTCGCGGAGCTTAGGTTTTGCGAATGACAGCGTTCGGATCAGAATCGGCTTGACTCGCCTTTGTGGAAAAGCCGAAGTACCGTAACGGACAAAGCGCAGCCCGACCACGTACTCGGCCCGGTACGAGTGATGCGCGGATGCCGAAAGCGAAAGCGCCAGGAAACCGAT
>CAWBIS010000003.1:0-8430 GCA_963788485.1 Terriglobia bacterium | reverse complement strand
TTTTTTTTTGTAGTCTAGACTAATCCTCTTGAAAAATGGCCTGTTGTTGCTCTAGCGCGTCGCCGCGTACCCGTAGGTCATCCCCACCCAGGTCCGGGCATCGCCGGTGCGAATGCACAGTCTCCATTCAACATTCGAGCACAAATCCTCCACAGGACCGTCCCCCTGTGCGGCGGCCGAAAATTGAAATCAGCGAGAGAATTCTGGACAACAGCGGCATCTTCCGCTGGCGAGCAAATCATCGCAGTGGTTCAGCAGATGGTCCGCGAGCGCTCGATTACGAGGCCGGTTTCTTCGAATGACAGTCTCGCCGAAGCGGGCATGACGTCGCTGGATGCGGTCAGGCTGGTGCTGCTGGTCGAAGACAAGTTCAACATCGAGATACCGGTCAACGAACTGACGCTCGCGAATTTTCGGTCGATTTCCACAATCAGCCTGCTGGTCACAAAATTGGCGAGTCTGACGTGACGAACTTTCATCTCTGTTTGGGCGGGGAGATAGAAGGCAATAGTTCTCGCGATCGACGTCTGGTTGAGCCCGGACTCAGATCGACCGCCTGCTTTGAGAACTTTATGCACCAGATTGAGCAGCAACTTGAAGATATACCATATATCGAGCGTTTTCACCCGATGCCGTGTTCCGAATTCCCAGCGCCAGCGAAGCCGATCCGGTCACGATCGAGGCGGTCGGCATCGACAAATTTCGACCACTGCTGGCTTTCATGATCAAGACATTCAAGCTCGCCAATCTCAACATTTGCACGATGGATATCGGCGATGCCCACGTCAAGGTTCATTGGCGGGCCAATATCCATCCGCGAACACGGGGGCAACGGTCCTGACCGAGTTGATCGATCTGATCGATGTGCGCGACGGCCGTATTGTGAATTTCATCGAAGTCTTCGTTCCGCGTTGACGGTCGGAGATGAATACATGCCACCGATGAATTTCCAAATTCGAACCTGCGCGATCAGCTGCAGCGGCACACCGTCGCGGTCACGTGAATATCCCAGCAAATGTGATGGTTCATCATCATTTTTCTGTCGTCTTCGTCAGCGTATTGCTCATGCCGCTGTTCTCCAGCGCGTCCACCAGAG
The DNA here is from genome assembly GCA_963788485.1 of Terriglobia bacterium. Lineage (GTDB taxonomy): Bacteria > Acidobacteriota > Terriglobia > Bryobacterales > Bryobacteraceae > BOG-234. Next base: position 7,334 of record CAWBIS010000003.1, on the reverse strand, counting down.
CGGCTGACCGGGTAGTTCCATAGGATTCTCCGAAGAGAAACTTAGGCGAGTTCCAGCGATGATTCACACTCACGTAGCGGTAGATGAATTTCTGAAACGCGCGCACATCCTGATCGGTCCCCGCAAAGTCGCGAATGGTTCCCTTTCCCACGGGCCGCGAATAACCTGTGCCAACGGCATCAATGAAGACCAGATCGGATTTGTCGAGCAGACTGTACTCGTTGGGAACGATTTCATAGGGTCCCGAGCCGGTGGGCGAGGGACTCGATGTCACGACACGCACCGGGCCCACAGCCCCCATGTGCAGCCACATGCTGGCCGATCCGGGTCCGCCGTTGTAGAGGAACGTCACCGGTCTGGTGCGTCCATCGGTGACGCCGCTCATCGTATAAGCCACGTAAAAGACGCTTGCATCCGGCTTTTCATCGTCGCCGTCGATCAGGAGATTGCCCGCCGTAGCGGTGTAATGGATAGTCTTGCCGGCCAGGGACAAATCGTGCTCGGTAACCGAGCTCTTCTCGGGCGGAACGGGAGTCGGCGTGCGCTCCTGATTCGCCTGCGCCGCGTTGGCCGGGTTCGCGTTGGCGTTGTTGCCCTGTGGGCGCTGGCCGAAAGCCGGCGGGATGGCTGTCACGCTCACGATACCAGCCAGGAGAAAAGTGCGAATGAATCGCGAATGTGCCACTGCTTACTCCTTTCGCGGAATTCTAGCACGAATTGAAGCGCATTCCTCGGGAAAAGCCCCGGTGCTGGTTTCATGAACAAGGGATCGTTTTTTTCTATAAGCGGTATAGTCAAGGTTTTGTTGTCCACGTCCATCCTGACGTGTTACTAATAGCTCGTACTCTCCGACTCCGTGGGCTCTCAGGCTGGGGCTTTAGCTCGGAGTGATGTGCCGTTGGCGTGAACGGCAGCGGCTTATTCCGGCCCGATCCTTCCAAAGATCTCAGGAGAGTACCGATGAGCATCGTAAGACGCGGGTGCGCGTGCGCGCTTCTTTTCTTCCCACTTGCCCTGCTCGCGCAGGGGCCTGGAGCCAGCTTGACCGGTGAGGTGCGGGATCCATCCGGCGCGATTATCGCGGTGGCAAAGGTGACGGTCCTGAATACCGCGACGAACGTCGCCCATAGCACTGTGACGGATACCGCGGGAATTTATGTGGTGTCAGCGCTCCAGCCGGGTCCCTACGAGATTCAGGTGGAATCGCCGGGGTTCAAAAGCGACGTCCGTCGTGGCATCGTACTCGAGGTGGCGCAAACGGCCCGGGTGGATTTTGCGCTGCAACTGGGCAGTGCGGCCGAATCCGTGAACGTGACCGAATCCGCGGGTCTCACTGAGACGGAGACGGCCTCGACAGGACAAGTCGTCGATAACCAGAAGGTCGTCGAACTCCCGTTGAACGGACGCCTGTTCTACGACCTCGTTCTGCTTGTGCCCGGGGCGTACCAGCCGGCAGAGAACTCGACCGTAGGCTATCGAGGCGGATTCAACGTTGCCGGGGCGGATGAAACCGAAAATAACTTCAGTGTGAACGGAATCGACAATAACGATTCGGGAATCAACGGCCCAACCTTCTGGCCTTCCATCGATTCCATTCAGGAATTCAAACTTCTCACGGGAATCTTTCCCGCCGAGTACGGCCACAGCGCCGGAAGCCAGGTAATCGTGGTTACCAAAGCGGGAACCAACCAGTTCCATGGCAGCGCCTTCGAGTTCCTGCGCAACGAGGATTTCGACGCCAACAACTATTTCGCCCCGCCGGGGAGTCAGACTCCATACAAGCAGAACCAGTTCGGGGGCACGCTGGGCGGCCCGATTCGGAAAAACAAAACCTTCTTCTTCTACAGCTACGAGGGATTGCGTCTTCGGGAGGGAATCACGTCGCTGGCTTCGGTCCCCACGTCCGCCATGGTCACCGGAAATTTCAGCGCGCTGCTCAGTCTGGCAAAACCCATCCAGCTGAAGAATCCGCTGACCGGCGCCGCCTTTCCCGGCGACATCATTCCGCCGTCGATGCTCAGCAAGCTGGGAACGGAAATCGCGGCTTTCTATCCCGCGCCCACAACTGCAACGCCCTCCGGCCAGCTGCCTTCGGCCAATTACGATTTCAATGAAACTCAGATCTCGACGATGAACGAAAACAGCCTGCGGATCGATCACGCCATGTCGGCCAAAGACAACTTTTATGCCAACTATAATCGCTACAACGATCCTCAGTTCCTGCCCCAGAACACTCTTTGCGGCAGTTCCACACTGCCTGGGTTCGGCTGTAACGCGGGTCTGACCACGCAACTCGGAGCGGTCGATGAAACGCACATCTTTTCGCCGACGCTGATCAACGAGTTTCGCTCAGGCGTAAATCGTCTGGTACAGCCTCGGGTGCAGCAGGACGTAACGGCGGATTTTCCCGGCTTGCCCGGCGCGTTCCTTGGCTACCTTGCCGACAACACGGGTGTGCCGTCCACATCGGTCACCGGGTACTCCACGCTCGGAGGCGCCACCAATCTTCCTTCCGACCGGCTCGATACCACTTACCAGATCATCGACAATATTTCCTGGATCAAAGGCAAACATACCATTAAGTTCGGCGGCGACTGGCGCAAGTTCCTCAGCACCAATCTGCAGACCTCCAACGGCCGCGGTTCGCTGAGCTTCAGCGGCTCGGCGCCCGGACCTACGAGCGGATACCCGCTGGCGGACCTGCTCCTCGGGCTTCCCACCACGTCCTCGCGAAACCCTTATTCGCCATGGTTCTACGAGCGCCTGGGCAGCATGTCCGCGTTCGTGCAGGACGATTACAAGATATCCCCCTCACTTACTCTCAACATCGGTCTGCGTTATGAATTCGAGGGCGTGATCAGCGAAAAGTACGGACGCATGTCGTCCTTCGATCCCACCGTGCCCGGGGGCGGTCTTCGCGTGGAAGACGAAAATGGTCTGGGCAATACTCTTTACAAACCCAATTACAAGAACTTTGCGCCGCGCTTTGGTTTCGCGTGGCAGCCGCTCCACAACGCTTCAACCGTGATTCGCGGCGGCTATGGGATCTTCTACAATCAGACCACTACTCTTAACGGCTTTTACACTCTGGCCACCAATGCCCCGTTTCGAGATCCGCAGACATTTACTTCGACCGTTGCCAATCCGATCCAGCTCGACGTGAACCCGTTCCCGTCCGCGCTCAGCGCCAACTCGAGTACGGCATCGGGCATCAGCCCTTACTTTCCGACCGCATACGTACAACAGTGGAACATGGACGTAGAGCGGCAACTGGGGCAGAACATCTTATTGGATGTCGGCTATCGCGGTTCCAAAGGTACGGATCTCCCGCTTTCTTACGATCCGAATCAGCCCCTTCCCGGGGCAGGCAACGCCGGCAGACCCTACCAGAACTTCGGCAACATCACCTATTACATTGACGAAGGGAACTCCAGCTTCAACTCTTTAATAGCCAAGCTGGACAAGAAGCTCAGCCATGGCGTCTCGGTCCTTGTGTCTTATACCTATGGCAGGTCGATCGACGAAGGCTCGGGAACCGCATCGGGTTCCGACGCGTCGGGAGGGCCGCAAAACAGCCGCGATCAGCTGGCCGGTGAACGCGGATTGTCGGATTTCGATGTGCGCAACCGTCTGGTGATCAGCCCCATTTGGGCGCTGCCTTTCGGCCAGTCCCAGAAGAGCTTCAGCGATAAAGTGATTGGCGGCTGGCAGCTTTCGGGAATCTTCACGGTTCAGTCGGGCCGTCCCTTCACGGCCAGGGAGAGCGGGAACATCAGCCTCACCAACCAGGACGCCGATCGGCCAAACGCTGTCGCGGGGTGCAATGCGAACGACGGCCCGCAGACGGTCACTGAGTGGATGAATACCTCCTGCTTTACCCTGCCCCCGACCGGCACCTTTGGCGACGTCGGCCGCAACACGTTGACAGGGCCGGGAATGATCGATCTCGATATGGCTATCGCGCGGGTCTTCAATATCACCGAGAGAATGCACCTGCAGTTTCGGGGTGAGGCGTTCAACACGGCGAATCATCCGATCTTCGAGCAACCCAATGGCACGCAAAACAGCCCGTCGTTCGGTAAGATTACCGCAACCCTTGTCGATAATCGCGAGATCCAACTGGCTTTGAAACTGATCTTCTGAGGACCCTCGACTATGCAGAAATTACTCCACGCCGCCGCGCTTGCTTCGCTGTTGTTGCCGGCGCTGAATGCACAAGGCCGGAGCTACGGCCGTTCGAACGTCATCAGCCAGCAGGGAATCGTCGCCACCAGCCAGGTTCTGGCCTCCCAGGCGGGAGCGCAGATTCTGGCGAAGGGAGGGAACGCGGTGGATGCCGCGATAGCCGCCAACGCCGTGCTTGGCGTGACCGAACCCATGATGACCGGAATGGGCGGCGATCTCTTCGTAATTTACTGGGATGCCAAAACCGGAAAACTCACCGGCCTCAACAGTTCCGGCGCCGCGCCGCAGGCTTTGAACCCCGAGTTTCTGGCGCAAAAGGGCATCAAACATATGCCGGGCGATGGCATTAACAGCGTCACCGTTCCGGGCGCGGTGCGCGGCTGGTACCAGATGCACGAGAAATTCGGCAAGCTTCCGTGGAAGGAACTGTTTCAGCCGGCCATTGCCTTTGCCGAACAGGGTTATCCGGTGCACGAGGGCGTGCGCGAGATATGGGCTTCTCAGAATGTCGTCAGAGGACTGAAGGCCAACGATGAATCGGCCCGCGTGTTCCTGCCTGGAGGGAAACCCCCGGAGACCGGGCAGATCTTCAAAAATCCCGACATGGCGCGCGCGTTCCGGCTGGTGGCGGAGAAAGGCCCGGACGCATTCTATAAAGGAGAAATCGCCGAGGCCATTTTAAAGACGTCGAAGCATCTGGGTGGAACGATGACGGCTGCCGACCTCGCCTCTTTCTCTCCCGAATTTGTCGAGCCGATTTCGATCGATTACCGCGGCTGGCGCGTCTATGAATTGCCCCCGAACGGCCAGGGCGTCGCGGCTCTCGAAATGTTGAAAATCATGAGCACGCAGCCGCCGGCGATCGCCGGACCCTTCAGCCCGGCCGAGTGGCATGAGCGGATCGAGGCCATGAAGCTGGCGTACTCGGACGTCCACCGGTATGTCGCCGATCCCAGGACATACGATGCGCCCATCGCCGGATTGCTTTCGGACGATTATGCAAAGAAGCGCGCGGCGCTGATTAATCCCAATCGCGCGAATTGCAATGTCGCGGCGGGCGAGCCGGTTGGCAGCAACACGACCTATCTGACGGTAGTCGACAAAGACGGCAATATCGCCAGTTGGATCCAGAGCGTCTTCGGATATTTCGGGTCGAGAGTGACCGTGGAAGGAATGGGCTTCGAACTGCAAAACCGCGGCTCGGGCTTTAACCTGGATCCGAAGCATCCGAACGTTCTCGCCGGCGGCAAACGGCCTTTCCATACGATTATCCCGGCGTTTATGGAAAAAGGCGACGAGCACATCGGCTTTGGCATCATGGGCGGATCCGTGCAGCCGATGGCGCACGCCCAGTTCGTTTCGAACTACGTCGATTACGGCATGAATCTGCAGGAAGCCATGGAGGCGCCGCGCTTTTCCAAGAACGGCGCCGAAGGCTGCGATGTCTCCATCGAGTTTCGTCTGCCGGCCGAGACTTTTCAGCAACTATCCGAGCGTGGCCACAACATTCGCATACTGCGCGCTTATGTCGAGGCAATGGGACGCGGCCAGGCCATCCTGCATGATTCGAAGACGAACACGAACTATGCGGCTTCCGATCCGCGCGCGGATGGAGAAGCGATACCGGAACCGATCGTACCTTAGTTGGCAGCCTTAGTCGGCAGCCACAGTCGGCAGCCATGTTGTCAGCCGCATAAGCGCTCAGCACAGGATCCTATGAATTCGAACGACCGCAGCCTTGGCATGGGCCGGAAGATCACTCGCCGCGATTTCGTGAACGGCGTCGGCGTGGCTGCCGGTGCAACGATGCTGCCCCGGGGCGCGACCGGTCAGGACTTGCCGCCGCAACAGTCGCCCGATTATTATCCACCCGCCTTGACCGGCATGCGTGGAAGCCATCCCGGATCGTTTGAGACTGCGCACGATCTGCGCGATCGGCGTTCGGTGGATCTTTCGGCCGTCGTTCATACCAATGAATCTTACGACCTCGTCGTGGTGGGCGCGGGCATGAGCGGATTGGGCGCGGCCTGCTTCTTCATGAAGGCCGTCGGGCGCAATGTGAAGGTCCTCCTGCTGGATAACCACGACGATTTCGGCGGCCACGCCAAGCGCAACGAGTTTCGCTACAACGGACATCTGCTTGCCATCAACGGGGGCACGCTCAACGTGGAGGCGCCGCTCCGCTACAACGAGCCGGCGAAAGACTTGCTCCATGACATCGGCATCGATCTGGACCGGTTTCAAACGGCCAATGCCGGGAACCGGAATCTCTACCGCTCCCTCGGGTTGGGCAGCGCATATTTCTTCGATAAGGAGACCTGGGGTAAAGACCAGCTCGTATTGCGGAACGCGGCCGGGCGCGGCGAAGCCGGAGGTGGCGGAGGCAGAGGCGGCAGGAGTCTTTCCGCGGACGTGCTGGCGAAGATGCCCCTCACCGGCGAGACTCGCAAAGACCTGTTGCGTCTCTACTCCGAGGAGCAGCCCGATTACCTGCCCGGCTTGACCTCACCGGAGAAGAAACTTCGTCTGGCGAAGATGAGCTACCAGGACTATCTGTTGCGCGTGGCGAAGGTCGACAAACAAGCCCTGTGGTTTTTTCGAAACTTCGGAGAAGGTAATTTCTGCGTGGGCGCCGACGCCACGCCGGCGCTGTTCGCATGGCAAATGGGGCAGCCGGGATTTTCCGGCATGAATCTCGATCCGACTCCGGACGGCGTGCTGGCCGATTTACCCGGACCGCAGCACGGCCGGCAAAAGCCCGGCGGCGGCAGCGCGGTTCATTTCCCGGACGGTAACGCCACGCTCGCGCGCTTGATGGTGCGCTGGCTGATCCCCGATGCCTTGCCGGGGAAAACCATGGAAGATTCGGGCGCGGCGCGAGTCAATTATGCGAAACTCGACAATCCCGGACAAGCGGCGCGCATCCGTTTGAGCAGCACAGTTGTCAACGTGAGGCATGACGGAGATCCGGCGCGCGCCAAAGAAGCGATTGTGAGCTACTCGCGCGGCGGCAGGCCTTACGACGTGCGCGCGAAGGCTTGCGTCATGGCCTGCTGGAACATGGTGATCCCTTACGTCATGCCCGATCTGCCCGCCAGGCAGAAAGAGGCGCTCGCGTATGGTGTGAAAGGGCCCCTGGTTTACACCAG
>CAWBIS010000002.1:0-16225 GCA_963788485.1 Terriglobia bacterium | reverse complement strand
GTGTATGTCCCTGTTCTTGGTTCCGGTTGCACGTATTGCTGATCTCAATATCGTTCTCGAACGGCTCGACCTGCCCGCCGCGGATCGGTTCGACCTCATGGTGGGCACGAACATCTTTCTCTATTACGACGCTTTCGAACAAGCCCTGGCGCTCGAGAACGCCGGCGCGATGCTGAAGCCGGGCGGACTTTTGCTGACGAACGACAAATTGCCCGAGGTCCCGGGCGGTTCCATGGTGCTGGCAGGCACGACCATCGTGCGCTTCGACGATCGCGACGAACGTTCTCGCGAAGCAGTGGGGTGGTATCGGAAGCGGTAGTGCCAAGCGCAAAGGGCGCTGTCCGCGCCACCGGAAAATGAAAGGAACGCTTCCGGCCGGGTGGTGGCGCGGACGCGGCCCGTTTTGCGCGGATTTCTGAGAAGCGCAAAGGGCGCTGTGCGCGCCACCGGAAAATGAAAGGAACGCTTCCGGCCGGGTGGTGGCGCGAACGCGGCCCGTTACGCGTCTCTTCAAAGCCCGGTCTTTTAAAATAAGGATTCATGTCAAAACACGTATTCCAAACTGAAGTCGATCAGTTGCTTCATCTGATCGTTCATTCTCTCTACTCCCATCCTGAGATCTTTCTGCGCGAGCTGGTATCGAATTCTTCCGATGCGCTCGACAAGCTTAAGTATCTGACTCTGACGGAGGAGCCGTACAAGTCGCTGAGTTTCGATCCGCGCATCGATCTGGAACTGGACGAAGATCAGAAAAAACTGACTGTGAGCGATACCGGCATCGGAATGAACGATGAGGATCTGGCCAGCCATCTGGGCACGATCGCGCGCTCCGGAACCAAAAATTTCCTGACCAGCCTGTCGGGAGACGCCAAACGCGATTCCAACCTGATCGGCCAGTTCGGTGTCGGATTCTACAGCGCCTTTATGGTTGCCGATCGCGTGGAGGTGGTGTCGCGAAAGGCCGCCGAAGAACACGCCTGGCGCTGGACGAGCGACGGCAAGACCGGTTACGATATTGAACCCGCCGAACGCGCTACGCAGGGCACCACCGTCACTCTTTACCTGAATGAGGAAGGTAAGGAATATTCCAACAGCTGGAAACTGCGCGAGATCATCAAGAAGTATTCCAACCATATCGCCTTTCCCATCTACCTGACCGCCGATCAGAGCGAATGGGATGAGAACGAAAAGAAATCGATCAGGAAACGGACCACCGAACAGATCAATTCCGCCAGCGCTCTGTGGAAGCGTCCGAAGAGCGAATTGAAAGATGAAGATTACAAGGAACTTTACAAAACCATTTCGGGCGACTGGGAAGATCCCATGTTCTGGTTTCATACCAAAGCGGAGGGGACTCAGGAATACACGACCTTGTTCTATGTTCCCTCAAAAGCTCCGATGGACCTTTATCAGGGCAATTACAAGCCGGGAGTAAAGCTCTACGTCAAGCGGGTCTTTATCACCGACGAATCGAAGGAACTGCTTCCCAGCTGGCTGCGCTTCCTGCGCGGCATCATCGACAGCGAGGATCTGCCACTCAACGTAAGCCGCGAAATTCTCCAGCAGAACCGGATTCTGCAGGCTATCCGCAGCGCCAGCGTGAAGAAGATTCTTGCCGAGCTCAAGTCGATCGCGACGGATAAGCCCGAGGACTATAACCGTTTCATCGACGAATACAATCGTCCGCTGAAAGAAGGTCTCTACAGCGATTTTTCCAGCCGCGACGCGCTGCTCGATCTGGTGCGGGTGAAATCGACGAAAGTCGATGGATGGACGGGTCTGGCGGATGTGAAGGGGCGCATGCAGGAGGGACAGAAGGGCATCTATTACATCACCGGAGGTCCGGCGGATGTGCTGCGGTCGTCGCCCCTGCTCGAGATCTACAGGAAGAAGGACATTGAGGTGCTTATCCTCGACGATGAGTTCGATGAACTGGTCTTCGGCGGCGTGGATAAGTACCAGGATGTGGAACTCAAAGCGGTCAACAAGAGCTCGGCGGGTGAAGATTTCAAGGATGAAGCCGACAAGGACAAAGGCGAGGGTCTCAAGCCGCTGCTGGAGAAGATCAAGGGCGTTCTGGGAGACAACGTCAAGGACGTAAAAGCGTCCATGCGCCTGGCCGACAGCCCGTCCTGCATTGTTTCCGACGAAGACGAACCTTCCATGAAGATGCAGCAGATGCTGCGGGCCATGGGTCAGGACCATTCGCTGCCGAAGATGAAACCAGTCCTCGAAATCAACCCCGACCATGAAATCGTGAAAAAACTGCTGAACGCATCGGACGACGCTCTGGTCAACGATGCCGCATGGCTCCTTTTCGATCAGGCGCTGCTGATCGAAGGCATTCCGGTGGAGAATCCCGGTGCGTTTGTGCAGCGGCTGAACCGGGTTCTGACCCGCGCGGTGTAGAATCCAAAAGGTAAAACGATGGCTCGATCGTGGATGGTAGTGGCGGCTTTGGCGAGTGCTTCGGCAATGTCCGGGCAGGTGACCGGCGTCGGCACTTTCATCCACGTGGTGTCGAATCTGGACAAGACGATCGAGTTCTACGGAAGAGATCTGGGGCTCGAACTCACCGGCCCCAAAGGTCCGCGCGCCTTCTCCGCGAACTCCGTAGTGGAAGGTCTGTATGACGCGCGGGGTTCACAGTCTCGCGTGGCGGTGCTGAAAATTCCGGGCTCGCCGCTCGGCGTCGAATTCGTCGAGTTCAAAGACCTGAGCCAGAAGCCGGTTCGCCCGAACGTGCAGGACCCGGGCGCGAGCATTCTGGCGCTCTTTGTTTCAGACCTGAATCCGGTGATGCTGCGTCTGGAGCAGGATGGCGCGCGCGTGATCAGCGACGGCAGCGCGGAGGGGACGGCTCTGATCGCAGACCCGGACGGCTTCTTTGTCGAGTTGATGAAGTCGAATGCGAGCGGGGCGAAGCTGATGCTGACAGTCGAAAATATGGACCGGACGCTGGGATTATTTCGCGATTTGCTCGGATTTCAACCGGAGGCCGGGAAATCGTTTGTCCGGGATAAGGCCCGGCTGAAGTCGCTGGGGCTGACGAACGGTGAGTTCCGGAGCGCTACGGCGAAGGTCCCCGGCACAATGTTCGAGGTGGAGTTCCTCGAATTCAAGGGTCTGAGGCGGCAGCCGGTGTCACCCGCGATCCACGATCCTGGCGCGGGCGTGCTCCGTCTTGTCGTGAGGGACGTGGATGCCCTGCTTGGCACGTTGAAATCGGCCGGCGTGCCGGTCGTTTCCGCGGGCGGCGAGCCGGTATCGATCGGAGCGAGGCATTTCGTCATCCTGCGCGATCCCGACAACTTCTTTTTTCAGCTTGTGCCCGCCCCCGCCCCGCGGTAATAACCCGGCGGTCACGCGCACAGACGGGCGACCAGATTCTCAACCACCGTGCGATCGTCCGGGCGTGCGCTGCGCAGGTCGCGATCCGTCTCGAAAATCAGCTTCAGGCCACGCTCGAGTTGCCCCTGGGTAAACTTCGCCGCAGTCGTCGACACCTGTTCCGCGCGCGAGCCCCACATCTGCACGCCCGAGCGCTGAAAATGGCTTTGCACCTGCGAAGCGCCGCGCAGGTTCGCTTCCTTCACTACCAGCGCCATGCGAAACTGCGTGGCGAGGAAAGTCAATGCCAGCGGCAGATACTCGCCTTCGCGCACCAGCGCATCCAGCGCATCCATCGACCGCGCCCGATCTTTCCGCCCGAGCGCATTCACCAAAGCGAAAATCGTGCTCTGTCGCGCGTCCGGCACAAGAAGCGGAATGTCTTCGGCCGTAATCGGTTTTCCGTACAGCGACAGCTTTTCGATCTCGATCGCGATCCGGCCCACATCGGCCGCAAGCGCATCCACCAGCGCTTCCGCCGCCGCGGGATCCAGCTTCAGATTCGCCGCGCGCGCGATACGATCCAGTTCGCCCCGCGCCTCATCCGGGCTGAACCGGCGAAACTCCACCACGTCCGGGATCGCACCGAAGAACTTGCGCGCGCGTTCGTTCTTCGCTTTATCGTCGCCTTCGAAGTCCCAACGCGTGGCCTCGAACACGAGCGTTACCCCCGGGGTGGGACTCTTGACGTAAGCCTCGAGCACGTCCGCGCCGCCTCGCGCGCCGCCGCCCTCGTCGTCGGTGTCATCGGCCCGGCTGGTTCGCGGCATCGCGGCTTCGGCGCCGATTACAAAAATCAGCCTCTCGGAAGCGAACAGCGACATCGCGCGAGCATCGTCGATAATCGCGGCCAGCGACGTCTCCGCTAGATCGAAATGCTCAGGCTCCACGCCTTCGAAAGCCGTCACCAGCGCTTCCCGGCAGCGCCTGCGGTTATATCCCTCCTGTCCCAGGAACAGACAAACCGAAGGGATCTCCCGGCGCTTCGCCCGCGCGAGGAACTGGGCCGCCGTCATGCCTTCAGAACGCCTCGAGCACGGCGCTCACGATCGAATGTCCCACATCCTTGCTCAGACGCTGGACCGCGACCTGGCTCTCGTCGAAATACTGCTTCGGGTCGACGCTGATCTCGTATTGCTGGCGATACTCCACGTTGGGCCGCTGGAACAGCACCTTGCCGCTTTTATCCACCAGCTTCACCTGAATCATCACCACCAGCTGGGCGCCGGTGGCGCCTTTAGTCGGATCGGAAACGGTTGCGCCGGAGTACATGTTCGCCACCGCGCCCGATAACACCGCATCCGCTTTCCCCGGGTCGGCCACGATCGTGTAGCGGGTCCGGGTAATCAGTTCCCGCGTCACGTCTTCCTTGATGTAATCCGAGAGCTTGTACTGCGTGCTGACGTTGCCGAAGGGCAATACCGCGATGGTGTGTACCTCGGCAGGGAGGACGTTCGCCGTGCCGGCGACGTGGTAACCGCAACCGGCAACGCTGAGCGCCGCCAGCATCACGAGCCCGGCGATCCTCACAAGACCTCTCCCACGATCAATGCCGCGCTCTCAGCCGCCAGCCGCAGATTGTCCACCGCCGCCCAGAGCCAGAAAGCACTCGCGCTGTTGCGGTCGGGAGCGATTGCGCCCAGCGCTATACCGCTCTGGCCGGCTACACCGACATTGTTTGGAGGCTCCAGATCTCCGGAACGTACGTCGAATTGTTCGTGGCTCATTGCGTCTTCAATATCCGACGCGCCCGGCGATTCTTCGAATTCAATCCAGAAGGAAAAACTGTAGCCGTGAAATACCGGCGCCTGAATCAGGCGCAACGACGGCATCGGGACGCCTTCCATGCGCTCCAGCAGGCTGGCCAGATGCCGCTCGATCCGGTCCTCCGTATCGGCCAGAGAAACCGGCGATTCCTCGCCCAGTTGCGCGAGCATTGCATAGCCCAGCTGCGCATCGAAGACCTTCTTCGGCAACGGCTGGAACGAGAGCAGATTCACCGTCTGCTGCTGCAGTTCTTCGATGCCGGCGGTCCCGTACTCGCTCGCCGGCTGGAAAATATGCACCACCGCGCGCGCCACCGGGAAATTCGCGTTGAGGCGTTTCAGCACCATCGCGATCGCGGTCGCCGCCGGATGCGCCACAATCTGCGGGCCGGTGCGATCGGCCTCGAAATCCCCGTTCTCCGCCTGGGGCGCGCGAATGCGCGCGGCCGGATCATGCTCGGTGGCAAACGTCAGATCGACGATCAGGCCCGACGGATTGGCCTCGAGCGCCGCCTTCGAAGACGCAGGCGAACCGGCCAGGATGACGACCGCCACGTCTTCCACTGCTTCCGGTCCCAACTTCTCCAGAAACGCCGGTGAGCCGCCGATTTCCGTCAAGGTACCGGCTTCCTCCGCGACCGCGGCTACCAGCCGCACCTGCTGGCCGAGAGACGTTTCGCCGAGCACGTCGCGGACTTCCCGGCCGAGCAGGGTTTCCCCGCCCACCAACGCTATGGTTTCAGCCAACCTGGATCTCCGGATTCGGTTTGGGATGGTGCGGGAAATGCCGGCGAATGATGCCGCCGAGGCGGATGAAAATGCCGCTGCCCACGTAGGTCGCCGACAGGATCAACAGCACCGGCTGGGACCATTGGAAAATCGCGTAGATCACGCCGCCCATGAGAACCAGTATCAATGGCGTGCGGGGACGCAGCAAATTCAGATCCTTGAAGCTCCAGTAGCGCCAGGTACTGACCATGAGGAACGAAAGCAGGCCCAGCAGCACCAGCCAAAGGATGGCAGGGACAATATCCGTGATCGGGTAGCTGTCGAGGGCGTAAACCACGGAGGCGACCATGGCCGCCGCGGCCGGAATCGGCAGTCCGACAAAATACTTTCGGTTGGGCTTGCCCGGATTCCGCGGCTGCGGGTTTTTGGAAATATTGAAGCGCGCCAGACGCGCCGCGCCGCAAACCAGAAAAAGAAACGCGAAGAACGTTCCCCATCGATGGAACTGATCGAGCACGCCCGCGCCGAGCGAGCCGTTCACGAACTGCACCCCCCAGGTGTAGGCGAGAATGCAGGGCGCGATGCCAAAACTGATGACATCGGCCAGCGAATCCAACTCGCGGCCGAATTCGCTGGTGGTATTGGTCAGGCGCGCGATGCCGCCGTCCAGCCAGTCCGAGGCCGCAGCGAAACCGATTGTCTTGGCCGCTACTTCAAAATCGGAGGCGGCCATGCTGGGGTCGGTCATGAAATGCAGCGCGCCGTGGATCGATCGGATGATCGAAAGAAACCCGAGAAAAATATTTCCGGCGGTAAAAAGCGTCGGCAGCGCATACGCGGCGCGCGGCGGACGCTTGCGTATCACGCTGGTTTGCTTTTCCGATTCCTCTAAGTCCGGCAAAGGGCCGCCTCCTCGATGCTGGCGGCCAGCGGTATGGCCAGTTCGATTTCACCGGCCCGCCGCGCCAGAACGCTCGACCCAGCGCTGACACGCGATCCCGGGGAGACCTCGACCCGCCATTCCGGTCCGAAGACGACGTCCACACGCGACCCGAATTTGATGAGACCGATGCGCTCGCCGGCCTGCACGGTATCACCCACAGCCTTCGTGCATACGATGCGTCGCGCAATAAGACCCGCGATCTGCTTGACCACAACCTTCGTGCCGTCGTCGGCGCGGATCGTGAGAATGTTCTGCTCGTTCTCCGCCGAGGCGACGCCCCGGCTGGCGACCAGAAACTTGCCTGGCCGATAAGTGATATCGGTGACGATTCCGGAGATTGGCGAACGGTTCACGTGGACGTCGAAGATGTTCAGGAAAATGCTGATTCGTGTGCACCGGTCCGGTTCGGGAACCACAGCGACGACCCGCCCATCGGCGGGCGACAGCGCCACGGGGCCGACCGGAAGCGCGCGATTCGGATCGCGAAAAAACCACGCGCAGAAGGCCCCGACGAGAAAGAACGGCAGCGCCTGCCACGGGCCGAGCAGCCAGGAAATCAGCGCTCCGGCCGCGGTAAACCCCAACGCATAGTAAATGCCGTCGCGAACCATGCTGTTGCTGCTATTTTATCGTGCGGAACACGGATTCACGAAGTCTTGCCGAAAATGCGTTCGTAAAAGGCTCGCGTTTCCTGGCGTATACGCCTCGAAACAGAGCTGAGATTGCCGTCGTGAAGCGTGGTGGGCGTCCAGCGGTGAACGAGTTCGGTGAGAACCTCGATCTGCTCGCGATTGGTGGGAAGCCGTCCTTCGGCGTGGCCGGTCGAGATGCGCAAACCGTGATCGACGGCACGGTAAAACGTTGCCGCGTCCCGCAGAAGTTGCGCATCCTCGCGCTCGAGGTGGCCCATCTTCTCCACGATGTCGATGCGTTCGGGCGTGTTCAGGACCTTGAAGAAAAGACCGGCGCTGCGCAGCCGCAGGTACATGAGAGCGAAGTCGATGTCGTAATAGCCGCCCGGCGCTGCCTTCAGCGGAGTGCGCGCACCCTGCTCGCGCTCGAGTTTCGTCCGCATCTGCGCCAGTTCGGATTTCGACCTTCCGTTCTGGCCGTAGCGCCGCCAGTCGATATCCTGCAGTTCGCCGAGGAATTCCGTCGCGGCCTCGATGTTGCCGGCGATGGCGCGCGACTTCATATAGGTGATGCCTTCCCACGCCTCGGCGTGATTGGCAAAATATTCCTTGTAGGCGCTTTCGGTCTGCACCAGCGCACCTTCGCGCCCGTTGGGCCGCAGCCGGGTGTCGATGGTGAAAACAACGCCATCGCCGGTGTACGCGCTGATCACGCTGATCATGCGCTCGGCCACACCCGTCCAGAACAGAATTTCGTGCGCATCCTCGTCGGGGAGCACAAACACGAGGTCGGCGTCCGAAGCCAGATCGAATTCGACCATCCCCAGGCGGCCAAGAGCCACCACGATCATCTGATTGGAAGGCGCGTACCAGGAGCTCAGCGGCGGAGCGGTGACGCAGGCTTCGATCAGGGCGATCTCGTACGCCGCGGCGACGATCGACTCCGCCAGTTCCGATGTCCGTTTGAGCGTCTTGAAAACCGGTGTGCGGTGATAGACGCTGTCGCTTTGAATGCGCGCCATCTGGCGGCGGAAGTAACGGCGCAGGCCGTCGGGATCCCTCGGCGCGTTGAAACCGGTGCGTCCCTGTTTTTCGCCGCAGGCGGCGGCAACTTCGCCGAGCAGTTCGGTGTGACGAACCAGCTGGTCGGCGAAATACTGGCTGTGCTCGAAAACGTCGAGGGTGCAGCGGGCGAGATCGCCGCCGTTGCGGGATTGCTCTTCGAGCATATCCAGCCATTCCGGATTGGCCACAACCTTTTCCAGAAAGGACTCGAAGCTCTCCTGGTTCAGCGATGCGGCGATCCCGCTGGCGGCGATCTGCTGCGCAAACGCCGGCGCGCGCAGATCGAGATAAAGCCGGAGATTGGCGGAAGGGAATTCCGCGCGATCCGAAGTGCGCGCCGGCTCTTCCTGGGCCGTCCCGGAGGGTAGATTGAGGCGGGAATGAACCACCCGTTCGTAAAGGTCCTGCACGCTGGCGAAGTGGTGATCGAGTTCGCGTTCGAGTGTCCCCGCGCTGGGCAGCCAGTGCGCGCCCTGGGGCATTTTGCGCGCCAGCATATCGAGCTCGTATTTATCCTGCGGCAGCGTGTGCGTCTGGCGGTCTTCGTCGAACTGAAGCCGGTGCTCGAGATGCCGCATGAACTGATAAGCGGAAGCCAGCCTGGCGTATTCGAGCGGCGACAGCAGTTCCTTATCGCGCAGGCGGGAAAGGGCCAGCAGCGTGCCGCCGTGCCGCACCCAGGGGTCGCGCCCGCCATGCAGGCGCTGCAGACATTGCACCAGAAATTCGATATCGCGAATGCCCCCGCGCGCGAGCTTCACGTCGGCGCCGGCCGGTTTGCCGTGGCGCTGCTTTTCGAGGTGCAGTTTCTCATGCATGCGCGCGCGCGTTTCCGATACGGCTTCCACGGTGCGAAAATCGATCGTCGTTTTGTAGATGAGCGGTTCGACGAAGTTCAGCAGGGCGCGTCCAGGCCGCGGATCGCCTGCCGCCACGCGCGCTTTGATCAGCATCTGCAGTTCCCAATCGCGCCCACGCGAAGCGTAATACTGTTTCGCGCCTTCGAGCGAGTGACAGACTTCGCCGAAGCGGCCATCGGGCCGCAGCCGGAGGTCGACGCGATAACACATGCCTTCCGGCGTATAGGTCGAAAGCATGTCCGTAATGCGATTTGCGGCGATCTTGAAAGACTCTCCCGAGACGGAATCGCCGGCCGCATGGATGAACATGAGATCGATGTCGGAACTGTAGTTGAGCTCGCGGCCGCCCAGTTTGCCCAGGGCGATGATGGAGAGCTCGCCGTCGCCCAGCGACAACTCGCGGCGCACGGCGCGCCAGGAGGCGTTCAGGATGGCGTCGGCGAGATTGGAAAGATCTTCGGTGGTTTCCGAAAGGTCGGCGAAACGGAGAGCGTCGCGCAGAACGATGCGGAGCATCTGACGGCGACGAAACATGGCCAGGTCGATCGGCCGGGGAATGCCGTCGGCGGGCAGAGATCTCGACAGCAGTTCTTCATATTGCTCGGCGAGAAATCCGCGATGCAGATCCCGCGCCAGCGCAATTTCGAGCAGCGATTCGGGATAACGAATCACCGAATCGGCGAGAAAACGGCTGTAGGAAAAGATCGTCAGCGCGTAACGCAGGGAGGCCGGATCCTCGGTGATTTGCCTCGCCTCAGCGGGACGCTCGGCAAACAGGCGGTTGAGGAAGTGGATGGAATCGTCGGGATTCGGCAGCGACGGCAGCAGCGCGGATACGCTTCGCGCCGCCGGGGGCGTCAGCATTTCGAGATGAATAAGTTCCGGGCGCGCACGAACAGGGTCGCGGAACTGGATCTCTTCGAGGAGATTCAGCACTATCCCGATTATAGGGCAGCCCGGCTAATTCCGATGTATAACCTTAGTTACCGTGAGTACTAAGGAAGGTCAGCGTGAGCGCCCAGGCTTCTTTCGCCGCTTCGGCGTTGTAACTGGCACGGGCGTCGCAGAAAAAGCCGTGGTCGGCGAAGGAAAACTCGGCGTTGATCCAGGTCTTCTTCTCGGTGCGTAATGCGTCGTTGACGGCTTTGACGGCGTCGGGTCCGATGTGCTGATCCAGACCACCCCAGAAGAAAAGCATGGGAGCGCCAATATCCTTGATGCGATCGATCAGGCTGGGGAACATCGGGCTGGGGCCAATGCCGCCGCCGTAGTAGGAGATGCTGCAGGCGAGCGGAACCGTCATCGCGGCGAGGCAGGCGGTGCGTCCGCCCATGCAATAACCGATGGCGCTGATGGATTTGGAGCCATTCTGTTGGAGCCAGCCGTGGGTTACGCGGATGTCCGCCTCGAGGCCGTCGTCGGTCAACGCCTGCATGTGGGGCACGACCGCGGGGAAGTCCGTATACCCCGCCTCGAGCCCGGGCGCGGTTCGATGAAACAGCTCAGGTGAAATGCAGAGATAGCCTTCGCGCGCAAACCGGTCTGTAACATCGCGAATGTGCGCATTAACCCCGAACGCCTCCTGAAAAACGATCAATCCCCCGCGTGGCGTGGACGCCGGACGCGAGACATAAGCGCGCATGGAAGTGCCGTCGGAAACCGGTAGCGTGACGTATTCTGATTGAGCCATTTTTGATTCCTCTCGATCTGCCAATCCGCTATATTACGGGTCGTATCCCGCGACTGCAAGAGAAAAACAGAATGCACGATTGGAGTGACCGAGGCCAGGCGGATTGCCAATCCGCCGCAGATTGACAGTCTGCCCTACCGGGAGCAGTCGAAGGCGCTGATGTCAAGATCGGGCGGTTCGACGGTGGGTCCGCCGGAGCAACCGTTCTCGACGAGGTATCTTCTCCAGAACTGGCCCTCGTCCACTCCGATATAGTCCCACTGAGCCGGGCGCGTCGAATAAAAGACCCATATGCGCCCGTCAAAGCCGCGAGGCATTTTATCGTGGATATCGTCGAGAACTGTCCGCCTGATGGTTGCCGCGACGGGACGGCAACAGGGATAACCAGTCTCACCGTAAATCGCCGGCGGATGATCCCAGCCTTGCATGCGGGTGTAGAGTTTAAATCCTTCTTTGACGGAAGCGTGAACCAGGATGCGGTCGGACGGCTTCACGTTCCGCCTGAGGTATCGGACTGCGCCGGCAAGATCTTCCTCGGGCCGGTTGCGCCGCTCCTCGACCTGGTTCCAGAGGGCGGCGGCTATGAAGACAACGGTGGTGATCCAGGCCGCTGTTACCCCTGCGCGACGACGGCCAAGAAGTTTATCCGCGGCTATTGTCGCCGCCAGAAAAAAACCGGGGAGAACGAACAGGCGGGTGCGCGGACTGTTCGGATACCATTCGAGCGCATTGGCGGCGGCCAGGAGAAGGCATGGCAGCAACGCGATAAAGATTGTCCATGAGCGAACGATGGCGAGGACGGCGATACAGAACAGGAGCGCGATGAGCAGGCCAGGCGTAAGACCCTGCGCATTCTGAATCCAGAAGACGCGAAGGCGGGGCGAGAGATTGGGCCGGATGAAGTAGAGGTAGAGGATCGAGAGAACGGCGCCGCTGGTCAGAACCAACGCGATACTGCGGCGAATCCCACCGTTCGTGGAAACGGCGATGGCGGCGCCAGGCAGCAGGAAGGCTGTGGAATACGCGAGAGGCAGGGCTAGCGCGAAAGCAGCGAGGAGCCAGTAGAACCTGCGGCGCGAAGGCTCCTGCAGGTAGAGAACCGTGAGCCAGAGGATGACGGCCGAGGCAGCCATCTCACCGCTGTATTGTTTCAAAGTGTGCGAGTACTCGATGGC
This sequence comes from Terriglobia bacterium, assembly GCA_963788485.1. GTDB lineage: Bacteria > Acidobacteriota > Terriglobia > Bryobacterales > Bryobacteraceae > BOG-234. The sequence continues at coordinate 3,975 of CAWBIS010000002.1, read as the reverse complement.
TGTGGGATGGAACGCCAGCAAGCCGCCCGCGAGCACTGCAAACGCGGGAGAAGCCAGCCGGGAGGCCGCCGCCAGCAGAGCGGCCGCGGCTGCGAGGGACAACGCGAGGGGAACCATCCGCAACGAGAGATTCGACAGGCCGAACGTCTCCACCACGCCTCTCACCATCAATAGAAACAGCGGCGGAGTGGTTTGCAGCCAGTCGGGGTAATGGAACATGCCGGACAAGGTCGGCTGCAGGACGGAGTTCGCCACCCACGTTTCATCCAGCCACAAGCTTCGTTGGATGCCGTAGAGGCCTATGGCGAGAGCTGCGAGCAGCAGGAGGGCCACGGCCAGGCGAGCGGCGATTCGGGTCAATTCGCTTTCAGGATCTCATCGTTCAAGGTCGAAAAAACGAACTCCAGTCTTCCGGGGACCGTGTACAGAATTCCGTGCGGTTTGGGATACTGACATGAATGCGTGCGCCTGGACTGGATATAGCAGATTCAAATGCAGGCGCGACGCACACGGCTGCCCAAGTGACTGGAAGCAATCGGACAGGGATCGCATTTTTGTTGCGAATGCAATCACCGGCTCACGCCGGGACTGCGGCTGGTTTCGGTAGTGACTTCCGCAGATCTCTGATGCGGACACGGTGCGCAATCTTCTTTTTTCGGAGCCGGCCATAGCGGGCTTTGTCTCCATTTCGAGCTGACATACCTTCATTGTCGTCTTTATCGGAAACCAGTGCCCGGCTTTTTCCCATTTGGCGGTAAACTGCAGACGTTATTCGGTCATTTGACCTGCTGCCGTCATCCCGTCTCGCCCAAGTCCTCAATTTGGCCCGTGCGGGAGCGCCGCCGGGTCGATCATAATGTGCCCGGCAGGACGTAATGCAATCAATCCCGCCATTGACACTCCGATTTCGGCCTTGGGATTGCATCCCTGGTCAAGCGGGGTCAAAGCCCAGGAGGATTTTATTATGAAAAAGAATTCCATATTCGCGGCGTTGCTGGTTTCCGCCGCGCTGATGTTACCTGTCGCGTCGATGGCGCAGACCAAGGCTCAGGATGAGGTTCAGACGCGGGAAGGACGCCGCTCAACCCGCAACGATCGCAAGGCCGCACTGACATCATCCTCGCCGGCGGCAAAATCGGCCGATCGAAAGGCTGCACGACGTTCGCGCGTATCCACGCAAGCTTCGCGCCAGGCTCGGCGCGCCGCTCCCCCGGCCGCGACAACGACGCCGTAGTTTGATTAATCCTACGGTTTCGGCGGCGAGCCAGCCAGCGCGACCCAGGCGGCGAGGCTCGCCAGCTTTTCATCCTGCGTCCATGGCGGTCCCAGCGATTTTCCGAGTCCGGCGATCCGAGTTTGCAGTCCTCGGATATCGCGCTCGCGCATTTTCGAGGCGAGGAGGCTGCAGGATTCGAGTGCTGAAACCAGGACTTCCCGGAAGAACTCTCCCTCGGCTGTGTGTATCAGCGCATGGGAGCGGAGCGTAGTCGCGAGGTCCGGCAGGGGGCGCCCCGATGCGAAAAGAACCGCAGCGCTCACCACGACTCGGCCCGCTATGAAATCCCGGAGGGCGCTAATCGTGAGTTGCAGGGAAGTTTCCCGGCATTTTCGAATCAGCTCTTCGGCCTGTTCGATTGGTAATGGCTCCGATGTATGAAAGGGTTGTTTCGCGCCGGGAATCGCGGGATCGGCGATTTCGATGCGACGGCGATCAAGCACGACCGGGCTGCCGATCGACCCGGTTACAGCCACCGCGGCGGCCCAGCCTGAGTGCGTGCGAAAACCCAGCCCGACCCGGTCGCTCATTTGCGGTCTCATTCATTCGTAGTATTCAGGCGACTTCTTCAGTCTCGCGTTCGCGAGGAAGTCGTGCTGGATCCAGAGCTGGGCGCCGGTTTTCTTGAGGAAAGCTTCGACGGCGGCTCGGGAGGCGGCGCTCTGCGCGGCGTCGAACTCCGTGAGGGGGACGAGATTGCGCTCGCGTTCCTGAGGATAGTGATAGAGATCTCCGCTGATCACCACCGGTCCGGTTTTCGCCAGTTTCAGGAAGAGCACCTGATGGTCGGGTGAATGGCCTGGAGCGGATTTAATAATGACCGTGCCATCGCCGAAGACATCGTAGTCGGCGCTTTTGATGATTCTGGTTTTGGCGGTCTTCAGGCGGCTGTAATTGGCGGGTTCGGTGCGCGGGGAAAACGGTTCGGTGAACATGATGTCGCGCTCCTTCTGGCGCACGAGCCAGGTTGAGCCGGCGAAGAGATTGGAGTTGCCGACGTGGTCCCAGTGAAAGTGGGAGAGCGCGAGATAAGTAATGTCGGATGGGGCATAACCGATCTCGGCCAGCTGGGCGGTGAGAGGTTTGACGGTGATGGCGTAGCGCAAAGTGGCGGAAGCGGCGCCGGGTTTGAAGGCGCTGTCGGGAACCGCGCCGGTGTCCCACATCATGGTTCCCCTGGGATGCACGACCAGGAAACAGGGGATGGACATGAAGTTTGTAGCCAATTCTTCTTTCTTCAGGCGATAGGGCGAGGTGTCCGGAATGTCCAGACTGCCGCAATCGAAGACGTAAAGGCGGAGAGATTTGGGCGGTTGGGCTTTGGGCGGCTGGGCGTGCGCGGAAAAGGCGAGGATGGCGAGAGCGGGGATTGCGCGGCGCAGGTTGCAGGTCTTCACGACCAGCAATGATATACGAATTCGAGGCCCGGAGATGAAGCCGCACCGTGATAATCTACTTGCGAAAACCATGTCATTGCGAATCAACGACACCGCACCGGACTTTACGGCGGAGACTACGCAGGGCCCGATTCACTTTCACGAATGGATCGGCGACGGCTGGGCGGTTCTTTTCTCGCATCCGAAGGACTTCACGCCGGTGTGCACGACCGAACTGGGCTATATGGCCGGACTTACGGGCGACTTTGCGAAGCGCAACTGCAAGATCATCGGGCTCAGCGTGGATCCGGTGACCAGCCATTCGAAATGGGCCCAGGATATCGAGGAGACGCAGGGGCATGCGGTGACCTATCCGATGATCGGAGACCCGGAACTGAAAGTCGCCAAGCTGTACGAAATGCTTCCGGCCGACGCCGGGGACAGTTCCGAAGGGCGTACTCCCGCACTGAACGCGACCGTACGCACGGTGTTCGTGATCGGACCGGACAAGAAGATCAAGTTGATGCTGATGTATCCGATGAGCACCGGACGGAATTTCAACGAGGTGCTGCGCGTATTGGATTCGCTGCAGTTGACGGCCGCGCATAAAGTGGCGACGCCTGTCAATTGGAATCCGGGCGATGAGGTGATCGTCAGTACAGCAGTATCCGACGATGAGGCGCAGAAGATTCACGCGGGCGGATTGCGGAAGGTGAAGCCGTATCTGCGGTACGTGGCTCAACCGAATTAAGATCGCCGGGTCCGGGCTGCCACAAACATTTTCGCGGTAGAATGTATTGTGGATTTCGGGTGCAAAATTTTGCATTTCCGCGGCATGCGGCCGTTGAAACGCCTGCCTGGTTTGCTTCCGGCGATTGACAGGATTTATTCGCGTGCGCCTCTTGAAATGCACAGGCTTTCGCGGTTAAGTTAGACCTCGCGCCATGTCGTCCGCGTCTTCCGCAGCAGTCGCCCTCCAGAAAGGCCTTCCCGCCAACATCGATGCCGAGAGGTTCATCCTCGGTTCGGTTCTGCTGGATGGCGCGCGGTTCATCGAGATCGCGGGCGCCGTCACCAACGACGATTTCGCGCTGGAGAAGCATCGGCGCATTTTCGCGCGCATGTCGGAGCTGCACGAGCGCGGCGAGAAGATCGACCGCGTCACTGTCGCCAACGAACTGCTGCGCTACAACGAACTGGAGTCGGTCGACGGGCTGAGCTATCTGATCTCGCTCGACGACGGGCTGCCGCGCATTTCGAATCTCGACAGCTACATCAAGATCGTCCGCGACAAGGCGACGCTGCGGCGGATCGCCGTGGCTT
>CAWBIS010000001.1:0-91779 GCA_963788485.1 Terriglobia bacterium | reverse complement strand
TAATGCAGATACTTCTGGTTGACGATTCCCGTCTGATGCGGCGCTACGTCGCCCGAACGCTCGAAATGACTGGAATGGAGATCGTCATCGGTGAAGCCGCCAACGGCCTCGACGCGCTCGAGCAGGCGCGCGCTGCCCGGCCAGACCTTATCATCACGGATCTGAACATGCCCGAAATGAATGGAGAGGAACTGATTGCGCGTGTGGCGGGCGATCCGGATCTGCGCGGAATCCCCGTTATGATTCTTTCCGCCGATCACTCGGTCCGCCGATTGGAGAAACTGATTTACCAGGGAGCCGTGGCCTATATGACCAAGCCGGTCACGCCCGAGGATCTCAGAAATCGCCTGCTCGAGCTGGTGGGAGACAGAGCATGAAAGTTCCGGAAGATGTGGTCTGCTGCGCGCTCGAGCAGGTTTTGGAGAAAATGTACTACTGCCAGGCATCCGGCGCCGGGCCCGGGTTCGTCAAATGGCCCGCTATCGGCGCGCGCGTGACCGTCTCCGGCGAGATCTGCGGTGAACTCCGCGTCGCCGCCAGCACGGGCCTCGCCCTGAGGCTTGCCGCCGACTTTGTCGCCGCCGACATGGCGGAGGTGACGGACATTCAGGCCGCCGAAGTAGTGCAGGAGTTCGCCAACGTCGTATGCGGAGCGATACTGGGCGCCTGGATGCCGCGGGCAAGCGTTGAGTTTTCTGTGCCGTCCGGTCTCGCCGGGATCGAAGTACGCGACCCATGGCCCCACCGTTTCCGGGTTGAGAGCGCCGATCCCGAACTCGCCGTGGACCTGGTGCTTACCGGACCGTGATCTCAGGCAACAAGACGAGGCAGGCGGGATTCGAGAACCCGCATGCGCGCCGAAAGCGTCGTGCGCTTCAACCGCAGCAGATCCGCCGCGGCCGTCTTGTTGCCCCGGGTGCGAGCCAGCGCCTGCCGCAACAGGTCGAGTTCGTAAGTCTCGAGCGCCTGCTGATAATCCAGCCCCCCGGAGGGTAGAACTTCCCGGGAAGCTCGTGGCCGCGCACACGCCGCGTCCGCGGCCGTTGTATCGATCCGGATATCCGCAGCGAAGATACTCGAACGCGTTCCGCTCAGGATGATCGCCGTTTCCATTACGTTCTCCAGTTCCCGGGCGTTGCCGGGCCAGCTGTGCTCGAGCAGTTGGTCGATCGCCGTGGCGTCGAGGACCTTCGGCTTCAGATTCTCGTTATGGCAGATCCGCGCCACGAAATGTCGCGCGAGAACCGGAATATCGGTGGGCCGGTCCCGTAGAGGCGGGAGCGAAATTTGAAACACATTCAACCGGTAGTAGAGATCCTGCCGGAAGGATCCGTCTCGAATCTTTTCGCGCAGATTCGCATTCGTAGCCGCAATCACTCGTATATCGAGCCGGATTCGCTCGTTTCCACCCAGCCGCTCCACCTCTCGTTCCTGAAGCACACGCAGCAATTTAGCCTGAATCGCAACCGGCATCTCGCCGATCTCGTCGAGAAAGATCGTTCCATGATTGGCTGCCTCGAACTTCCCGGTGCGCGCCTGAACGGCTCCCGTGAAGGCTCCCCGCGCGTGCCCGAACAGCTCGGCCTCGAGCAGGGATTCCGGAATGGCGCCGCAGTTCACTGCCACCCACGGCCCGCGCGCGCGGTTTCCCCGGCGGTGAATCTCCCGTGCCACGACTTCCTTGCCGGTACCGGTCTCCCCCTCGATCAGGACGTTGCAGCGCCGGCTGGCCACCATGCCGATGCTCGACAATGTGGCCTGCATGGACCGGCTGGCGCCTATGAGCGCGCTGCCGCCACCGATCTCGGCGGCGGAGGCTTCCTCCAGCGACATCATTACCTGTTCCAGATCCTCGGACTTCGAAATGACGTGACAAGCGCCGGCTTTCATAAACGAGACGGTCGAGCTGACAGTTGCCGCCGGCTGAAAGATCCACACGGGACAGGTCTCCTGCAGCGTCTCGATGATATCGAGCGCGCGCGTTGCATCGGCCGGATCCCGCACCTCGACGACGAAAGCGGCGCAATCCGGGCCGCACGCGTTCATCGCATCTTCTCCGGAAGTGAACGCGATCATGTCACCGTCTGATCGGGGCAGCTCCGGCGAGCCGCCGGAATAGGATCTGAGCCAGATGAATTTCATTGCTGCTTCTTCTATCGGTTCGAGCGCGGAAAACTTTAAGAAATTTTTTCATGCACCCGATATGCGCCCGAATCCTAATCCCGTGCCCTTCCAGTGCCGATAGAAAACCAGCGGGTACCGGGGCTCTTCGGATGCTTCGGCCGCAACCCGGAAAGGAAAGCCTGTGATAGATCGGGAAATACTCATGCGAAGCGTCATCGACGCCACCACGGAAGTGTTCGCAACGATGCTCGAAATGGAAGTCGAATACGCTGGTATGGCGGCCGAAAGCAGACCTCCGGAACTCGGAATCATCTCGCTCGTGGGAATTACCGGCGACTGGGGAGGATCGGGCGTGTTCTGCTGCGCCCCCGCTCTGGCGAGTATCATTTGCTCGCGCATGCTGGGAACTGAACTCAACCCAGGCCGTAACTCGATCGACGACGAAGTTCTCGATGTGGTCGCGGAGATCACAAACATGATGATCGGCAATGTGAAAAACGGACTGGAGCCCGTCACCGGCCCTCTCGCCATCAGCGTGCCAACCGTAATTCACGGACGTAACTTTCAGCTGCGAAGCGGCTCGGGGCTGCACACCACGGCTCTTCGTTTCATGGCTGAAGGCGAAGTGTTCGAGGTCGGCATTTCTCTGGCGCCGGTAACGGAACGGCCGGTAAACCGCTCGCGGATGCCGGTGCTTGGCCTGGCTCATCTTCACGTTCTCTGAAAAGACGCCTGTGAGAAATTTCCGGACGTATGCCACTGATTTTTTTAAGAAAATGACAGAGATAGCGCAGATAACGGAAACGCCGTTGCGGGTTTCGCCACCAGCCGCAAATCCGGATGCGGCGGGAACCGCCGAAGACATGAGCCGCCTCGTTCGCGCGCTTGCCGGCAGAGTTCACGCGCGGCTGCCCCGAGGCTGCGGCATTGAGATGGCGGATCTCATTCAAGCGGGAAACATCGGTCTTCTGCAGGCGAAAAGGACGTTCAGCCCGCAAGCCGGTGCGCCTCTCGCCGGTTATGCGAAATTTCGCATCCGTGGTGAGATGCTGGACACCGTTCGGCGCAATAGCGGGCCGCTGTTTATGCACTTCACACGGCAGAACGATACAGGCGAGGAAGGACCGGACATCGAGAGCAGGGTCTCCGCGCCTCCCGAACAGTCTCCGCAGGCGCTGGTTTCCGAGCGTCAGCGAGCGATGATCCTCGGGCAGGAGGTCGACCGGCTGCCCGCCCGCTATCGGACGGTAGTCCGTTTGCGGTATTCGCGTAATTTCAGCCTTCGCGAAATCGGCGCGGCATTGAGCGTCCACGAAAGCCGCGCCTGCCAGCTTCACCAGAGTGCACTCGGCTGCCTGCGGCGCGCTTTGTCGCGGCGCGGCGTGCGAGGCCTGTCGAGTCTGATGTGAACTTATGAGATTGCAAGTGGATTCGGCCGCTTCGGGTCTGGGTCTGAATGGAACGGGCGAGACCGCGCAGACATCTGCCACCGGTGCGGGTTCGGAGTCGCGGCGGGTTGGCTCAGGCGTCTCCGGCACGCAGGACAGCATTCAGATATCGGGCGCGTCCAGTGCTTTGAATCGTTTGAACATCGACCGCGCGGCAAGAATACAGCAACTCACTGCCGCCGTTCAGGGTGGCTCTTACAAAGTGTCCGGCGCGCTCGTCGCCGCCGCCATGGTAGGACATGCGATCTCCTGACACCAGGGGCACAGAATAATGGGTGGCCTGTTTTCCGCGTTGCAGTCCGCCTCCACCGCGCTGGACGCTTTCACTCAGGCGCTCGGAGTGGAGCAGTCCAACATTGCCAATGCCTCCACGCCCGGCTACGCTTCGCAGACCGCTTCCATTGCGCCAATCGATTTGTCCGGCGACGGTAGCGCGACAGGCGACCTGGTTACGGTTACTTCCAGCGGAAACGCTTTCACGGACGCCGTCGTGCGCGCCGCCACTTCCCAGGCATCCGACAGCCAGACGCAGGCTTCCCAGTTGTCGCCCATTAATCAACTTTTCGATATCACGGGTTCTTCCGGCATTCTGGCCGCCTTTCAGCAGTTCAGCACGGCCTTTTCCAGCCTGAGCGTCACACCGAATGATTCAACCCTTCAGGCCGCCGCATTGACTGCCGCGGGCAACGTGGCATCGGCATTCCAGTCGGTGGCAGCGAGTCTCGATACGCAAAGCACCCAGATTGCTTCCTCCGTGCAGAGCACCACAGCCCAGATCAACGCCCTTTCCTCGGATATCAGCAAGTTGAATGCCGAAAACGCCAGTTCGACTCAGGCCAGTCCCGCGAATGAAGCCAGTCTCCGCTCCGATCTCGACCAGCTCTCGTCGCTGGTTGACGTCACTGTGACCACCGCCCCGAGCGGCGCAGTTACGGTATTGGCCGGCGGACAACTGCCCCTCGTAATCGGCGATCAATCCTATACTCTGTCGGCGAACACCGCCGCAGCTCCGGGGTCGCAGATCTCGTCGTCCGGCGGAGGTAATTCGCCGGCGTCGTTCTCGGGTCAGTTGGGCGGACTGCTTCAAACGCTGAACGGCACCATCGGTCAATTACTCGGCTCCAGTGGAAACCCCGGCAGCCTGAACACACTGGCGGCGGGATTCGCTTCCCAGGTGAATGCGCTGCTCACCTCCGGCGTCACCCCCAGCGGAGCGGCGGGAGTGCCAATCTTCACCTGGAATGCCGCCGCCCCCGCCGGGAGCCTTTCGCTCGATCCAGATGTAACGGGCAGTCAGCTCGCTTCGGCGACAACCGGCGCGGATGCCGAGTCCAACGGCATAGCCAACGCGCTTTCGGCGCTGCCCTCTTCCACCGCCGCGGCCGATCAGATTGGAGGCGTTTCGCCGGAAGGATACTTCGCGAACATCGCGGCCACGGTGGGGCAGCAACTGTCGGACGCCAACGCCGCCTCCACGGCCGATCAGACGACACTAACCACGGCGCAGGCAACCCAGCAGCAGCAGAGTGGCGTTTCGCTCGATCAGGCGGCCGCCACCATCACTGCGTACCAGCGTTCTTACGATGCCGATTCGCAGGTGGTCTCGATTATCAACCAGCTCACCGAGGACGTGGTGAATATGATCGTCCCGTCCACCGGATAACTTCGCTGCAGACGAGGATTTCGCACGCAAATGACACCCATTGGCTCAATGACTCCCGGAACGGCCTGGTTTCTCAACGGTCTCTCAAACCTGCAGCAGGACGAGGCACAGACCGAAAAGGAATTGTCCTCGGGCTATCAGATCACCGACGCCTCGGATTCTCCCGGCCAGACCCCCGAACTGATTCAACTTGGATCGACCCTCGCAGCAGTCCAGGATTACCAGACCAATCTGGGAAACGTTCAGACCGAAGCCACGTCGGCCGACCAGGCGATCGGTCAAAGCATCACTCTGCTCCAGAACGCGGAAACGCTTGCCGCTCAGGGCGCCAACTCGACAACCAGCGCGGCGACGGCGCAGACGCTTGCCGTTCAGGTACAAAGCATTCAGCAACAACTGGTTTCAATCGCCAATACAACGGTCGATGGGCGCGCTATCTTCGGCGGGGACCAGGATCAGTCGTCGCCGTATCAGTACGATGCCACCAACCTGGTGACCGGCGTCGACAGCCTGACAGCCCAGACCTCGACCCGGGTGATCGTCAATACACAGGGGCAGACGGTCTACCAGTCGCTGACGGCGCAGCAGATCTTCGATCCCACGGATGCCGCGGGCACACCCACGGCCGACAACACCTTCGCCGCGCTCGAGTCTCTGTATACGGCACTTCAGGCGAACGATCAAACCGGTATCGCCGCGGCGCTGACCTCCCTTCAAAGCGCCTCGACCTGGGTCAACCAGCAGCAGGCATATTACGGAGCGGCCGAGCAGACGCTCACCAACGAACAGAATACTGCCGCCGATCAGGTGACCGCCCTGCAGACCCAGATCGGCAGTATCCGCGATACGAATGTGGCGCAGGCAGCGACCGATCTGTCTCAGGAGCAGGCGGATCAGTCGGCCGCGATGGGGGCCGAGGCCGAGATGTCGACCAAAACTCTGTTCGATTATCTCGGGTAACGGGGAATATCAATGGCCAGCAGACAACTCAGCCAGCAGGAAATCGACGCAGTATTTCAGAACACGCAGGGCAGGCAGGCCGACCGCGCCGGATCCAGAAGGGCGGCGCTCTTCGACTTCCGCCGTCCGGATCGCATCGCCAAATCGCAGTTGCGCGCCATCCATCAGTTGCACGACAATTTTGTGCGCAATCTCGTGTCCAGCCTCTCCGCCTATCTTCGTTCTTACCTCATCGTCAATCTGGTCAGCGTCGAGCAGTTGTCGTACTCCGAGTTTCTCGAATGCCTGCCCTCGCCGACCTGTATTGCCTCCCTCGGTCTGAAGCCGTACGATGGAAACGCCGTCCTCGAGCTGAACTCTTCGCTGATCTTTCCCATTCTGGAAATTCTGCTCGGCGGCGACGGCAAGCTTCAGTTCAGCGCCCAGAGGGAAATCACCGAGATCGAACAGGTTCTGCTCGACGGCCTTCTACGGCTGATACTGCGGGATTTGCATGAGGCCTGGACCTTTGTCACCCCTATCGATTTCACCATCGAAAACATCGAGACCGAGCCGCAGTTTCTGCAAATCCTGGCTCCGACCGAGGCAGTCGTCGCCGTGGCTATCGAAATCCGTATCGGCGATTCCATCGGCATGATGAATATCGCCATGCCCTCCATCATCATCAAGATGATGCGCCAGAAGTTCGATCAGCAGTGGACCCTGCGCAAGAGCGCTTCGACCGACCAGGAGCAATCGCGCGTTCTCAATCTCATCCGCTCCTCGGATCTGTCCTCGGAGGTGCTGCTCTCCGGACCGCAACTCCTCCTGCGGGACCTGATGAATCTCGAGACGGGCGACGTTTTGAGCTTTGACTTTCCCACCGTACGTCCACTGGATCTTGTATTGAACGGACAGACGAAATACCAGGGCGAGATCGTAAACGCGGGCCGCCGCACGGCGTTCCGAATCACCGAGCGGGTCAGGGAACAGATGATATGACCGCGGAATTGGAAATGGTCGCCGACCGGACCGTCCGCTCGCGCTGGCTTGGGGAGATCGGCTACAACCCGGAATCGGAATTGTTTTTCCCCGACGGGCTGCCCGGATTTGAATATGAGCGCCGCATGCTTCCGGTAGAGATTCCCTCGCAGCGGCCCCTCGTATATCTGCAAAGCCTCGCCAACCCGGAGATCTGCTTTGCGGCGCTGCCGGTGTTCGTAATCCATTCCGGCTTCGAGCTCCGTCTTTCCGAAGAGGACCGCGCCGCGCTCGATCTGTGGAAGGACGATCCGGCGCCGGGCGTGGACGTTCTTTGTCTTGCTCTGCTGATTTCCTGCGGCGAGGGTGTGCGGGCGAACCTGAACGCGCCGGTCGTGATCAACCTGCACAACTCCCACGCCGTTCAATGCGTTTCCGTTCATGACAAGGCCGTATATTTCCGGTTGACGGACAGCGGCCGCTGGGAAAGCCAGTGCTAGTCCTGCGGCGGCGCGCGGGGGAGACCATCGCCATCGGCGACGAGATCGAAATCGAGGTGATCGAGATCTCGCGGACGCGCGTCAAACTTGGCATACGCGCACCCCGCGAGTTGCGCGTGCTGCGCGGCGAGGCGGTGTCCGTAGCGGCGGAGAACCGCAGCGCTTCCGAGTTGCTGGGTAGCCGCGGACTGTCCGACCTCGAAGAGGTTCTGAGCCTCATTCGCCGCCTCCCTCTGAAACCGGTCTAAAGGATTGGCCCTGCCCCGCCGATAAGTTACCCAGGTGGATACGGCGGGCATCCCGGATGGATCGGGAGAACCCGGGCCCGGCATGATGACGGGTATGTATCGAACCGGGGAATCTGATCATGTCGAATTCGATTCAAACGAACGTCGCTTCTCTCGAAGCGCAGAATTTCATCCGCATCAATAATAATTTCCAGAACAACACCATCGAGCAGTTGTCTTCCGGATACCGCATCAATCAGTCTGGTGACGATGCAGCTGGTCTGGCAACCGCGAACCAGTACGCCGGTACGGTCGCTACGCTGACGCAGGGCGTGCTGAATGCGAACAACTCGATCAGTACGCTGCAGATCGCCGATGGCGGCCTCAGCAATATCTCGACCATTCTGAACCGTCTGCAAACTCTCGCAACGGAATCGGCGTCGTCGACCTTCGCTGGCAATCGCACGACGGTGAATCAGGAATACCAGGGGCTGCTCGCCGAAGTCAATCGGCAAGCCGCCAGTATCGGCCTCGCTTCGACTGGTGGCGCGGCCTCGGCGAATAACAACGATCTGACCACGTACGTGGGAGGAGGCGACAATCAGACCGATTCCCAGGTGGATGTGAACCTGAGCGGCGCCAACAACACCGTGGATTCGATCGGGCTGGGCATTGCCAACACCAGCGTGGCAGGCGGTGGCACCGAACTTACGGGCAACAATGTCAATCTCAATAACACCGCCGTAACGTTTCTCTCGGGGAACGCGGCCGGCAGCCAGACGTTCAACTTCAATATCGCGACTGCCACAGGCAACACGGCCGTAGCCATTACGGTCGACGGCAGCGTTGCCGGATTGACCGGAAACGAAGTGGTGAACAGTCTGAACACCTCGTTGGCCCAATATGGCATCAGCGCCTCCATCGCGAATGACGGAGATCTCCAGTTTGGCGGATCCACGGCGTTTACCGTTACCACCGGGGCTTTGGCCGGCGGCGCTGCCAATGCCATCGCCACGCCCACGTCTACCGCCACCAACACCTCCAACTACACGGTCGACAGCGCGACGGCTCTGAACGGTTCAGGCACGGCCGGCGGTGCGTTCGTCGGTTTCGTGGGTGGCGCCGGGGTCGCCAGTTCGGAAAGCGTTACGTTCCAGAATGCCACGGGTTCATATTCGGTCGTCCTCGGCGGGGGTAACGCTACCAATCCCAATAATGCCGTGGACCTTACCACGACACTGAATACTCTTAATACCGCGCTGAACGGTTCCGGAATCAGCGCGGTGGAGGATGCTTCCGGCACGGGAATTTCGTTTCAAAGCACCTCCTCTTTCAATGTCGATCTGACCGCCAACACAACTGGTCTGGTTGGAAATCTGTTCGGTTCCGGGTCCGCTTCCGCGGCCAACTCTGACGTCGGCGCCGTCGCCGTTACCGGCCCCAGCACGACCGCAGGAAGTACTGGAAATGCCATCGCGGCTCTTTCGGCGCTGACAACCGCCATCAGCAACCTTGGACTCACGCAAGGTATTGTGGGCGCCGGTGAAAACAAATTGAACTACGCCGTCAATCTGGCGCAGTCGCAAATCACCAACTTCTCGGCGGCCGAATCCGGCATCAAAGACGCGGATGTGGCCCAGGAAGCAGCGAATCTGACCAAGGCGCAAGTGCTGCAGCAGGCTTCGCTTGCGGCGCTGGCCCAGGCCAACCAGGCCCCGCAGGCAATCCTCACCCTGCTGAAAAGCTGAGAAAATCTGAATCGCCGGGGTCGCGGCCTGTGCAAGGGTCGCGGCCCTGAACTTCGGGGGATATGGCAACCTCATCGACATCTGCTTCGCCGTCAGCCTCATCGGCATCGTCTCTTACGGCGCCGCCAACATTTACCGGCGTCAGCAACTATGCGGCGAGTCTGCAACAGGTCCTTAGCCGGGCTGTTGGGATTGCTTCGTTGCCGCTGGATGCGGATGAATCCGCGTTGACGGGCCTGAACGCCACGCAGACGGATATCCAGGGGCTGGACACGGTATTCACTGCTCTCCAGCAGTCGGTGGCGTCTCTGCAAAGCACGGTAAGCTCCGGCCTGCTTAGTTCCTCCGTCTCGGATTCCACCGTCAGCGCAGCAGTCGGAACGGGCGCCACAGCCGGTACCTACACGATCTCGGTCGACAGCCTCGGCGCTTACTCCACTGCGTTAAGCAACGCCGGGTCGACGCCGGTCACCGATCCGACCAGCCAGGGCATCAGTTCCGACACCAGCCTGACGCTCAGCGTCGGCGGCGTGGATACCACTATCACGCCCGAGTCCACCTCTCTGCAGGACCTCGTGACGGCGATCAATTCTCAGGCGGGTGGCCAGGTGCAGGCGACACTCGTGAATGTCGGCTCCACCAGTTCACCGGATTATCGCCTCTCGCTGCAGGCGGTCAATCTCGGAACCGGGCCTATCGGATTGACCGGTTCTTCCGGCGGTAACCTGATCGCGACCTCTACCGCGGGCTCTCTGGCGAGCTATGAGGTCGACGGTGTAACCACACCCATCACCAGTGATAGCCGCTCAGTAACTCTTTCGCCGGGGCTGACCGTGAACCTGCTCAGCCAAAGCGCGTCAGGCGACTTTACGACCATCACCGTGGCGGACAATCCTGCAACCCTCGCGTCCGCCTTCAGTTCCTTCGCGGGTTCCTACAATGCTGCGCTCGACGCGCTTAGCCAATATCACGGACAAGGGGGTGGCGCTCTGGAGGGAAGCAGCCTGGTCCAGTCTCTGACCAGCGTGCTGAATCAGTTGGGCAATTACAGCAATGGCTCGCCGGCGAGCGCCTTGGCGAATTTCGGAATTTCGGTCGATGAGACGGGAACGCTTTCCGTAGACACCACTGCGTTTACTGCTGCCGCGAATGCGAACTTCCCGCTTCTGCTCTCCACCCTTGGCAGTTCGACAACCGGCGGATTCCTGGCAACCGCGACAAATCTCATGACTGGCGTGGAGAACTCGTCTACAGGAAGCATCAAGGTCGAAGAGGCGTCTGTCTCCGGTCAGATCGCGGCGCAGCAGAACACGATCGCGAACGAACAGGCTGCCGTGAACTTGATTCAGACAAATCTGACGCAGCAGATTTCCCAGGCGGACACGGCCATCGCCGAACTCGAAAGCCAGGTCAGTTATGTAACGGGCCTCTTTGCCCAGTACACCGGCGCCACCAATACCCAACAAAATGGACTCAACACCCTGTGACCCGCGGGCTACCATAACGCAACTGCGGGAGGCCGCCCGGCGTGGGGACTGGCGCACGGCTGTCGAATTGACTGCAGCTCTGCGGCAACAGACCTTACCCCAAACGCGGGAAGAACTCGGCGAATACCTGCTTGGCATCAAGGACGCTCTGATTGTCGCCAAAGCATCGCGTACGCACGCGGCCGCCTCGCTCGTCCGCCTTAGAGCCGCGGCCGGATTTCACCGCGCGCTTCTCCCATAGAATGTCAGGCACGCGCGTGAAGCCGGGAGACAGAATTTTGGCGATTCGGCACATCTTTGGCGCTCTCCCACGCTGCCCGGCGAATGACGTCAACAACATGACATGGCGGCCGCATTGCACTTACCAGGACATGTTGCTGGATCAAACGGGTCTCGAGCTCGGCCGCTACCTCACTTATCTTTCGCAACGGCAGGAAGTCATCTCATCGAACATCGCCAACGCAGATACGCCGGGCTATCTCACACGCGACGTCGAGATGCCCGCCGACTTCTCCTCCGCGCTTCTCGATGCGGGGAGCGCAGTCGTTGAAGCGCCCGATCTGCCCGTCCGCAACGACGGCAACAACGTTTCCATCGATCGCGAAGCCCGCCTTCTCTCCGATACGACGCTCAAATTCAATCTCACCACACAACTGATTCGTGCCAATCTGAAAAATCTGAGATCGGCCATCGAGGAAGGGCGTTCGTCATGAGCCTCTTCGGGGCCATCTCCGTCAGCGCCTCCGGCATGGAAGCGCAGCGCGCACGGGCCGAACTGATCACTGAAAATCTCGCCAACGCCGATACCACACGGACGCCCGAGGGCGGGCCGTACCGGCGAAAAGACGCCGTCTTCACCAGCTCTCCTGTTCCGTCCTCTTTCGCCGATGCGCTCTCGGAGGTATCGTACGGAAACAGCTTCGGAAGCGACGGCGTCGCTGTGTCGGACGTAACCGTCGACGATCGCGAACCCGAACGCCGCTACATGCCAGGTCATCCCGACGCGGATGCCCAGGGCTACGTCGCGTTTCCCCGCGTAAATCCGGCCGAAGAGATGGTCGACCTCATGAGCGCGTCCCGCGGATACCAGGCAAATGTCGCGGCGATTTCGGCCGTGAAAGACATGATCGCCCGGTCTCTCGATCTTTTTCGGTAACCGGAGAACGGCATGAACATCGGCTCGATCAAAACGCTCGGTCCAATCGGCGCGGCTACCGGCACAACTGCCGTGGCGACGGGCGCGAGCACCTTCGCCGACGCTCTCGGCAGTGCGGTCGGGGCGGTAGAAAGCGCTCAACAGAATGCGAACGCGGCAGCCGCCAATCTTCTTGTGGGCGGGACAGGCGACGTTCACACTGTTGCGCTTGCCGCCCAACGCGCCGAGCTTTCGCTCGAATTGTTCCAACAAGTGAGAAATAAGTTCGTCTCGGCCTACCAGGAAATTATGAAGATGCCGATGTAGGCCTGAGAGATGAATCAACTGGCCACAATCTGGAGATCCTTAAGCCGCAGCCAGCAGATTTCGCTCGTTCTGGTCCCAATGGTAATCTGCGCCGCCGCGTTCGGGCTCCTGAAATGGAGGCACGAAAGCGAGTTCCGTACACTCTATACCGCCCTCGCGCCGGAGGATGCCGCCGCCGTGGTCCAGAAGATCCGGGAGGCCGGCATCGAGTACCGGCTGGATGAAGCGGGCGCTGGCGTCCTGGTCCCGTCCGATCGTCTGGCGGACGCGAGGCTCGCGCTCGCCGGAGCCGGTCTGCCGAAATCGGGGCGAATCGGATTCGAGCTTTTCGATCGGACGAATCTCGGTGCGAGCGACTTCGCTGAGCAGGTCAACTACCGCCGCGCGCTCGAAGGGGAGCTCGAACGCACCGTAGCCACACTATCCGAGGTGGAGCAGGCGCGAATCCATATCACCTTCGCCAGGGATTCCGTTTTTCTGGACGACCGGCAACCTTCGAAAGCCACAGTCGTTCTGCGCCTCAGGCGGAGCGCCCGTTTGCCGCAACCCAGCGTGATTGCCATCGCCAATCTTGTCGCGAGCGCGGTTGAGGGTCTCGACCCGGATGCAGTCGCCATCATCGACAGCAACGGGCGGCTGCTCAATCGTCCGCACCCGCAGGGGGATGCGGACACACAGCTGGCCGCGGCCAATCTGGATTATCGCGGTCAGATCGAGTCCGAATTGCTGACCAAGATCAACACGGCTCTCGGCCCTCTGCTCGGCCCGGACCGCTTTCACGCCAGCGTCAGCGCCGACTGCGATTTCTCGAGCAGCGAGGAGAACGAGGAAACCGTCGACCCGGCGAAATCCGCCGTGCTGACCTCGCAGACGACCGAGGAATCGAGCGGGGGCCTCACCGCCGGCGGAACCCCGGGCACGGCCTCCAATCTGCCCCAGTCCACAGCCAGGGCCACGCGCGGCTCGTCCGGTCTCTTTCGCCGTTCGGAAAACGCTTCGTACCAGACAAGCCGCGTGGTTCGCCACACGGTATCCCCGAAAGGCGCCATCCGAAAGATTTCGACTGCTGTGCTCGTGGATCAGAGCATTCGCTGGGAGGGTACCGGGGCGAAAGCGAGGAAGATTCTGGTCCCCCCTTCGCCGGAGGTACTGAAAGGGGTGCATGACATCGTCGCTGGAATTACCGGATTCTCCGGCCAGCGCGGCGATCAGATCATCGTTGAAACTCTCCCGTTTGAAAACACCCTTGAGGCCGAGCCGCCTGGAGCGCCCGCCGCGCCGCTGAAACAGCCCCCGCCGCGATTCGATTTGAAACAGCCCGTTGTTATCGGAGGCGCGGCCTTTCTGCTTCTGCTGCTCGTCTGCGTGGCGTTTGTCCTGTTGCGCAAAGGCCGCGCCGCAGGCGTTGAGGACACATCGCCGGCGGCGATTGCGCAGGCCGACTCTTCCCGGCCGGGGCAGATGGACGGCCAGACGTCCCTTGAGCGGCAAATGCAGGAACAGATCTCCGACAATAATGCGCAGCAGGCGCAGATTGAGGCCGAAGCTCTCAGCCGCATCAAACTCCCCGTCAATACCAAAAAGACCGAGGTCCTGGCCAAACATATCCGGGAGTCGGTGCATAAGGACCCCGCGAACGCCACCAACGTCCTGCGTACCTGGATCGCCGACGCCGAGGCGCCGCGTACGACGTGATTACGAACGCCGCCAAACCCGCCGAAACGCTGCCTGGCATTCGCAAGGCTGCTATGCTGCTCATCCTTCTGGGCGACAAATCGAGCGCCGAAATCATCAAGCAGCTATCCGAAGACGAAGTGCAGCTTGTCAGCCGGGAGATCGCGCGTCTGGAGGCCATTTCGGCGGACAACGCAGAAACGTTGCTGGAAGAGTTTTACCAGATGAACATGGCGCACGACTTTGTCGTGCGTGGCGGCATGGATTACGCCAAAAAGATGCTGAACCAGGCGTTTGGTCCGGAAGTCGCCAAGAAGGTGATTGACCGCCTTACGAAAGCCATGGGCGGCGAGTACGCCAGTCTCGACGTTCTGCAGAAGGTCGATCCGCAGCAGTTGGCCAAATTCATCCACAACGAACACCCGCAGACGATCGCGCTCGTTCTCTCCCATCTGAACGCGTCCCAGGCCGCCGCTCTGCTCATTTCGCTCCCCGCCGGGATCCGCTCGGACGTCTCGCTCCGCATGGCGAATCTCGACCAGATATCGCCGGAGATTGTCAATAAAATCGCCACCGTCATAGGCAAGAAGTTCAAATCGATCGGCGACTTCAGCCGCGAGTCCTACGGCGGCATCCGCGCCGTCGCGGAAATGTTCAATCGCCTGGACTCGGGCACCAGCAAGGAGATTCTGGAAACGATCGAGCAGCACAACCCCAACCTCGTTGAAACCATCCGCCACCTGATGTTCGTGTTCGAGGACATGTTGATGATCGATGTCATTCAATTGAAGGAGATCGTGGGCCGGGTGGACCGCAAGGTCCTGACCTACGCCCTCAAAGGGACCAGCGAACAGTTGCGCGACCATTTTATGAGCACGATGTCGGCTCGCGGCGTCGAAATGCTCAAGGAAGAAATGGAGGCTATGGGGCCTGTGCGCATCAAGGAAGTCGAGACGGCGCAGCAGCAGATCATCGCCCTGGTACGGCAGCTGGAGGCCGAAGGTGTCGTCACGATGAAGGGAACGGTCGGCGAACAATATGTGGTTTGATACCGAATGTTATCCAAGGTCATAAACCGCAGGGATGCAAACGGTATACGGGAGATCGTTTTCCCGGTCCTTGCACCGGATTTGGCTCTCCCGCGAAGGCATGGGTCCGAGCCGCCGGAAGCGGAGGGCCAGGATACCGCCGCGCTCCGGGAAAACCTGCACCAGCTTCAGTTGCGCGCGGATACGGACCGGCGCAACGCGCTCGAGACCGGCCGCCGCCAGGGTGACCAGGAGGCGCGCGCCGAGCTGCAGCCTGTCATGGAGCGCCTCAACGCATCCATTGCGGAGATTGTCGCCATGCGCTCCGATCTGCGCCGCAGCGCCGAACGCGATGTCGTGCAACTCGCTCTTCTTATCGCGAAGCGAGTGCTGCACCGGCAGCTCAGCGTCGACGAGGGCGCCCTCACTGCCATTGCCCACGTTGCCTTCGAGCGTTTGACCCGCTCGGAGTCGTACACCGTGACCGTGCACCCGCGCTTTGCCGCGGCTGTCGCTTCCGCCTTGCCCGCCAATCAGACCGCGCGCGTTCATATCGCCCCCGATCCCAACTGTGCGCAGGGCACGTTGATCATCCGCTCGGCGGAGGGCATAATCGACGCGTCGGTGGACGTTCAACTGGAAGAGATCGAACGCGGCCTCGCCGACAGGCTGGAAAGCGCGTGAAGGGATTATGAGCACCGCAATTGAGATTGATCTCAGCCGCTACACGGCCGCCATGAACCGCATCCAGCCGCTTCGCATGGAAGGCGAAGTGGTCGAACTGGTGGGTCTCATCGTGGAATCCCGCGGCCCGGCCGCCGCCATGGGAGATTTCTGCGAGATCCGTACGCGATCGGGCCGGCCCGTTCGCGCCCAGGTAATCGGTTTCCGCGAGGGCCGCATTCTCTTGATGCCGCTCGAGGAGACCGACGGCCTTTCGCTGGGTGACCGGGTCATCGCCCGCGGCGGCGACGGCGAAGTGCAGGTCTCCCCGCGACTGCTCGGCCGTGTTCTGGATGGTTTCGGCCTTCCCATGGATGGCGCCGGCCCCATCTCCGCAACTGAGACGCGTCCACTGCACGCGCAGCCGCCCAGCCCGATGGACCGCGCCCACATCGACCAGCCTCTGGCCACCGGGATTCGCGCAATCGACGGCTTGCTTCCCTGCGGCAAGGGTCAGCGAATCGGGATCTTCGGCGGCAGCGGCGTGGGCAAAAGCACTTTGCTCGGTTCCATGGCGCGCTCGAGCGCGGCCGGGGTGAATGTCATCGCGCTGATCGGCGAACGGAACCGCGAAGTGCGCGCATTCATCGAACAGGACCTGGGACCGGAAGGAATGCGCCGTTCGGTCGTTATCGCGGCGACCTCGGACCGTCCGGCGCCGCTGCGCGTCCGCGCCTGCTCCGTGGCCCTCGCCATCGCCGAATACTTTCGGGATCAGGGCGAGGATGTGCTGCTGGTGATGGATTCGATCACGCGCCTCGCCATGGCCCAGCGCGAAATCGGACTCGCCTCCGGCGAACCGCCCAGTCAGAAGGGCTACACGCCTTCGGTGTTCAGTCTGCTCCCCAAAGTTTGCGAAAGGGCGGGCAACTTCAAGCTCGGCTCCATCACGGCTTTCTTCACCGTACTGGTGGAGGGAGACGATTTCAACGAGCCCATCTGCGATGCCGTGCGCGCCATTCTGGATGGACACGTCACCCTCGATCGCAGTCTCGGCGCCGCCGGCCATTATCCCGCGATACAGATACTCGATTCCGTGAGCCGCCTGCAATCGAGGCTCGCCACTCCCGAACAAGCCGATTCCGCCCGCAAAATCCGCGAGGCCCTCGCCATTTACCGCCAGTCCGAAGACCTCATCAATCTGGGCGCCTATGTGGCGGGTAGTAACCCCAGACTGGATGCGGCCATTCGCTCGCGCAACGAGATCACGCGCTTCCTCCGCCAGGGCGCGGCGGATGCCACGTCTCTCGATGAGACCATCCGGCAAATGAATGTGCTTGCGCAGATGGTCTCGTGAAGGCCTTTTCGTTCCCGCTGGAAAAAGTCCTGCAATGGCGCCGGACGCAACTCGACCTGCAGAAGTCGCGCATCGCCGCTGCCGGTGCCCGCGTGTCTGGAATAAAAAAAACGATAGACGCGCAAACGGCCGAAGCCGCCGAGGCCGCGGCCCGAATTGCCCGCGAGCCCGCGAGCGTTGACTTCCAGGCTTATTCGGGTTTTCTTGGCGCAAACCGCGCGCGCCTCGGTAAACTCCAGGAACAACTCACGGCTGCCCAGCGCGCCTGCGCGATCGAGATGAATCGCCTGGTCGAGGCCAACCGAAAGCTTCGCCCGCTTGAGAATCTGAAAGCCGACGGCCAGTCGCAATGGCAAAGAGAATTCGATCGCGACCTCGCCGCCTTTGCGGACGAAGCTTTCCTGGCCGGGCTACAATCGAAGAAGCGCACGGGCGCGTAGCTCAGGTGGATAGAGCATTAGCCTTCTAAGCTAAGGGTCGCTGGTTCGAGTCCAGCCGCGCCTACCATAAATCGACCAATGAACCGCAAATTGATTTTCCCCGCCGTCGCCGTGACCGCGTGGGCGCAGCAGCCCGCCCCCGAGGTTGCCGCGGCGGAGGCCGCCCTTCGCGCACGCGCCCAGCAGTTCTTTCAACTTCAGGTGGACAAGAAATATCGCCAGGCCGAAGCGATCGTCGCCGAGGACACCAAAGACGATTACTACAACGGCGCCAAGTACAACATCAAAAGCTTCAGCATTGAAAAAGTTGAGTTGCTCGACAACAACACGCGGGCCAGAGTCATCTTGAAAGCCAGGGCTACGCTGCTGGCGCCCCCGGTCGGAGCGGTCGATTTCGACGTTCCGATCACCAGCGTCTGGAAGGTCGAGGATGGGAAGTGGGTTTGGTACAGAGAGCCGGCGCCCGCCATTCAAACGCCTTTTGGGACCATCCACCCCGGCCAGTCCAGCGACAAACCAGGGCAGATCATCGCGGCAGGCAAAGCGCCGGACGTCGCCGCTTTGCGGAATTCCGTGAAGATCGATCGGGCTTCAGTCGCCCTGACTGCGGATTCGCCGGTTCAGACGGTGACGGTTTCAAACGAACTTCCGGGCGGAGTCAATCTCGAACTCAATTCGAATGGGATTGCCGGGTTGTCGGCGGAACTGGAGAAGAAGCACCTTGAGGCGGGAGAGAAAACGGTGATCCGGTTTCGCGCAACGGGATCTGACAAAGCGGCCGGCGTGGTGCACCTTCAGGTTTCGCCTCTGGCCGTCACGTTGAATATTCAGGTAAGACTCAACTGAAAAACGCGATTTTCGGTAACTGTGGGCCGGGTGAGCGGCCTGCGAGCTGCCGCTACCAATAAAAAAAGAGGGGAGCCGAAGCCCCCCTCTTTCAGGTTGAGTTATCGGTAGCGACTACTGACCGATGATTGCATCACCGACCGGCCGTTGCAGGTTAACCGCGATATAACCTTCTGCAACACCGCTCGACGAGCCAAGACCATACTCGATGAAAGCATAGCCATAGCCATATTGATAGTTGCACTGAGCGATCACGTAGCCGGTAAAGCCAGGCGCGAGTGAAGAGCTCAGGAAGGCGTTAACCGTACCGCTGGCCTGAGAGCCGCCGGGAGCGGCGATACCAGTCGCCGGGCTCGGAGCGCCCGTGCCGTAGTAGTTCAAGGTGCAAGTGCCACCGGCCGGCGCAGTGCCGTAGATGTCGGTGGACGTATCGGCGAGAACGATACCGGTGTCAAAGCCCTGCGCACTGGTAACGAACGGGAACAGCAGATTGGTCTGGCAAACAACTACCGTCGTTGCGTTGACAGTCGTACCGGCTGCAGCGAAGTTGGGAATGGTTGTTGCGGAGGCTGCGGCGGCGATCGGCGCGTACGATTCCGTAACCGTTACCGGGCCCTGAGCCGTCGTGAACGCGTTCGCGGCGAACGACACGAAAACCGGGATCTGGGCGTTCAGAATGGCCGACGCGGGCGCGTCGAACACTTCATAAACGACAGTCAGGCTTCCGCTGGTGGGAGTGAACGCGGCGGTCGCGCCATAGGTCTCGTTTACGCCGCCACCGATGCTGAAGGCAGCCGCGCTGGCGCCCGGCGCATTGGTCGTCGTCGAAGCCGCAACCGCGGAGTATGCGCCCGTTGCGCTGGAGGTCAGGTCAAGCACCAGACCGGCAGTCGTAGAGATCGTCGTCGGAACATAGATGGTCTGGCCGGTGGATACGCCGGCGAAGGTCACCATGATACGTGTGCCGAAGCTGGCCAGACCAGCCCCGTTGGGACCAAGGTAGCTTCCATCCTCCGTCGGAGTTCCGTCAGCCGGGGGATTCAACGCCTTGAAGGCGCCGCCGAATACTTCGCTGAGGAGCACTGTGAAGGACTTGCTGGGGCCGCCCGGCACCAGAGGATTGCCCACGCAGGTTGTATACGGAGTAATAATCGGTCCGTATGCGTTGGCGAGGAGCGCCGTTGCATTCAAGCTCTTGAACACATATCCAACCGTGGCCGGCGATGTGTTGCCCGACGTATTGTTGGCGGTGGCCAGGATCTGCTCGGTTACGGTCGTGAGCGTTGCGGAGAGAGTCACCGCGTTCGCGTTCACGCGCACGTCGGAGACTCGGCCCCAGAAAGTTCCCGCCGGAAACGAAACGTTGGAGAACGTGATTTGCTGACCCGAAACCACACCGACGACCGAGGACGCGGCCACGGGCGGATTCATCGCGCAATTTGCTGCCGACGTGCAAATAAACAGTGTCGCTTCAGTGCCTGTCGCCGGCGCAGTCAGCGCTTTGCTGGTCACCGGGGCGGACAAGAACGACGAGAGCGATCCCGTCGCGGTCGGCGCGCCCGAATTCGAGCAGCTGAACGCTACGTCGCCGACCAATTCAGTGGTGCCTTCGGACCGGAGATTGAGGGGCCCCGGAAGCGCGGATGGAACGCCGTTGGTGCAACTAGTGATGTCCTGGGCGAAAGATGCGCCCGCGAACAGCGTCGCCCCTGCAGCGATCATTAAAAGACGTTTACAAAAACCTGTCATTTCCTTCTCCTTGTGGATTTTCCTTCGTGAATCGGTCGAAGTTCTCTCAAACCTGAGCCTCAACTACAACGAATCTCTTTGTACTACCTAAGGGAACTTCTCCGTGTCGGGCGGAGTTAAGACTGGCCTGCTTCCCTGTAGCGGTTAGCGAAGGCTGTACAACCTGAGGGGTGCGGGCCTTAGTTTGATTTGACTGCGCGGCCACTACCCGAAAAGCAAAATCGAGAAGACTAAAAGAGCAAGAACCTTGATATCTCATTCCGGCCGTAAATGTCAATACCGGCGGCGGACCCGCAAACCCTGCTTCTAGCCTGCAAGTTATAGAATATATAGATTCCGCGTACCGTGCGCAAGGATTTTCGTCAAAAATGACGGAATTTTCATTCGACGCAGGTCACCGGATTATTGCAGGTACAGGTTGACCGGCGCCGAACAAAGAGGCTGTCCCTCCGTCCCGGTCACGCAAATCGATAGCGGCGCCGAGTTGTTGGCAAACTGCAGGTCCGATGGAACCCTCACGTTGACCTGCTCCAGACCTGGGATTGAAACCACTGGCCCGGCATATATGGGCGTCAGATCGGCCAGACCGCCGATCGTCACCGTCACGGTTCCCGTCAGCGGTGTGGCCAGCCCCGTCAGAAATACCTGCACGATCTCGTTCAACGACGCCGGCGCCGCGGCCAGATTAACCGAATAATCCTGATTCTCAATACCAGGGTTGAAGACTGCCGGTGCGTTCTGGGTCAGGGCCACGGGGAAGGTATTGCTGACCACGCCGTCGACGGTCACAATCAATCCCACGTTCGCGTTCGTACCGACCCCTGCGGGAATGAGCGCGTTAATCTGCGCGCTGGAAGCGCCCGCGGGTTGTCCATCGTAAGAAACCGTAGCAGGGAAGCCGTCGAAGGTAACCACAAGGGATTTCTTTGCCACGAGGTTTTGCCCGAAGATCGCCACAAATGAATTGGCTGTCACCGCTCCCGTCTGGAAGTTCGCTGCATTGACCACACCCTGAATCACGGGTCCGGCCGTCGAGACATTGAATGTAACCGGCACTGAAACGGTTCCCGCGTTTCCGGCATTAATGACGACCGTCGCCTGATAGGCCCCGGGGATAGTGAGCATGGCGGGGTTCGCCTGCAGATTAAGGATGAGATTGTTGTTCACCCCCTGCGCAGGCGCCACAATATCGAAGGTCGGGCTGACCGTCAACCAGTTTCCGGACGACAGGTTTGACGCGGTCTGATAAGTAGTCGTAACGTTGACCTCCATCTCGCTTGTACCCCCGTTGCCCACGGTGATAAAGCCCGTCTGAATGGCGCCGAGCGAGGAGCCGCTCAGCGTGACGGAAGTCTGTGTCACCTCCAGTTGGGGGAAATACGTGGCGCTGCAATCCCCGATCAGTGTGCAATCCGATCCCGGCGTCGCGGCTACAAAACGGGGTATGGGAGCCGTTTGCGACGGCACGGCTACGGTGGAAACCGGCGCCACCATGGCGCCGAGCGCTATCACCGGGATTGTCTGGCAAGTGGTTGCCGGAGCCACCACGAAGACCGGAACCTGAGCCGTATCGAGCTGGCCCGGATTTGAATCGAGCACTTCGTATGTCGCGTAACCAGTCCCGCTCGTCAGCGGTATCTGGGTCATCGTGGAAAAACTGGTTACCGTGGTCGGGGCGGTGAAAGACAGCGTGCCGCCGTTTCCGGTTGCATCCGCGCCGTTCACGAGCGCAAGGAGCAACTGACCGGAATTCGGCGTGTAAGTGCCGCCGTTGGTCGTGGTGTTGAAAGCTCCGGCGGTGGTCGGGATCGTGCCTCTGTTTCCCACGATGGCGTTCGGAACGTATACCTGTGCGTTGGTGGGGTATCCCGACATCTGCACCAGAATCCGCACACCGGTATCGGCTGGATCCTGATCGCTCGGGCTCCTGGGCAGAAAAGCGTAGTTGAATCCCTCCGTGAGACGGATTGTCGAGGAACTGGTGCCCGCCGAGATCAGATTCTGAAAATTGATCGTGCTGGGCGCGGGCGATCCCGCACAGGGTATCCCGTAGTTCAGAACCGAATCCAGCAGCGAGGTTCCGGAGAGAGCCAGCAGAGGCAGTGAGTTCGAGATCGTCAGATTCGTCGCCGCGATCGACCCCGCGATGGCCGGGCTGCCGTTCAGACTCTGCGTCGCGGTAGGCATCGCCGCACGGATTCCGCTGAAGTCTATCGTCACATTCTGCGCCGGGTTGTTCGGCACTGTGTACTGGACCGAGTTGAAGAACAACGTGCCGGGTCCGCTGAACGTGGGCGTCACGGACGTGTAAGGCACCGCGCCCGCGCCGCTGTTGATGGTGACCGTGATATTCGCCGGGTTACCGCTGGCATTCAGCCGGTTCGTGATCGTGGCGTTGATTCCGATGTAGATGATTGAGGTGACCACGGTTCCGGCGGTTCCGCCGTTGCATGTCAGCGTCACGTCCCCGATCTGCTCCGCCAGACCTTCCGCGTGGACCATCGGCGTTCCGCCTCCTGCCGAGCAGGTGACCGGAAACTGTGCGGAAGCGGCTAATGAAAAAATGAAAACGAGGAAGGCGAGCGTCAGTATCCGTACAACAACATCAATGTGCCGGAGCTTACCAATCGGAGTAATGAGTGCCATCGAGCCCTATCTTATCCGACCCGCTACGGATGTCAAAAATTCCTGGCTCGGACGAGCTCACTGCCTGCCCCGCGTCTTCCATGATGATCTTCCAGGTGTCGCGGCTCTTCGTGATAGGATCTTCAGGCACGTCATGCAGATACCCGGCCGTCACCAGATCCTGCAGACTCTGCGGCGCCTTCTGCTTGTCATACGAGTACTCGTCGATGGCCGAGCGCATGGCGAACAGGTTATTGTGCAGGACGCTCTCCTTGGCCCGGATGATCGCTTTCTGATAGAACGGCACCGCCACGGCGATCAGGATGACGATGATCGCCATCACTACCATCATTTCGATGAGCGTGAAACCCCGGCGCAGCCTGCCGCCCGGCGTTTCGTCGCGGCGGCTCGGAAAGACCACGCTACCACTCGTTATAAGGAGTTCCATCGGATGCTTTCTCGTCGCTCTTCGTGTATACGTTGAACACATTCTGGCCGCCCCAGCCTGTGCTTTTGGGATCGTCCTGCATGCTTCGCAATCCCCAATCCCGGGAATTGGTCATCGGATCCAGCGGAATGCGCCGCAGAAACTTTATTTTCGTGTCGGCCGACTGACCCGAGCCTTTCACCCCGTCCACCAGCGCCTCGAGCGATTCCGGATAGCCGTAGCTGTCCTGTTTCTGAATGCCCAGCTTGCCGGCGTCCGCCATATCCTTATATTTGTCGATCGCCTTGCGGATTTCCTCCTCCGACTGAATCAGCTGGTGCTCTTTCATCCGCCGCACCCTCGTGCGCGCCACCGGCACCGCCATACTACTCAAAACAAGCAGGATGGTGAACGCCACGATCAGCTCGACCAGCGTCATCCCACGGCGCGGATCCCGTCTGCGCGTCTTCGCCGTCTGGTGCGTCCTGGCCGGTCTGTGGGTCTTCACTTCCTTCATTTCACATTGACGACGAGCGGCGGCGGCGGCGATACCGGGATGGCCTGGCCGCTCGTCGAAGTAAGCGAAATCGACGACACCGAGACTGTGGTATTTCCTCGCCCCACGGCTTGAAATACCACCATGAATAATCCACCCCCTCCGGATACGCCGCCTCCCGGCCCCCGATTCACGCTCATGTCCGCCATGCCGCTGTCGTTCAGGATGTTTTTGGAAGGCTGGAGCACCGGTCCCGGCGGCATTTGCCGCAGCGGCAGATCGCCCGCCATGATGTTGTTGATTCGCAAAACACGTGGATCGAATCTCAACTGCGCCGCTGCGGCTGCCATGTTGTTGATGTTATCGCCGGCGAGCGTGACCGTGATGGTCGAATTAAGCGCGGTTTCGGTCGCGGCAGGCCGGAAGCTGATCCGCGCGGCGCCGCCAACCGGACCCACGGTAGCCGTTTGCCGCGGCGCGGTAGCGGGAGGAGCCCCGATCGGAGGCGCGGTGGCAGGCGGCCGGGCCAGGGGCGGAGCCGTCGCCGGTGGCGCTGTAGCCGGAGGTGCTCCTCCCGCAGCCGGAGCCGCTCCAGCCGGCGCCACTGCCGCTTTTGCTTCCGGTGCAGCCGCTTTGGGCGCAAATTGCACCTTGATCTGCGTGGCGTTACCCGCGGCCACGCCCTTCAGGTCCGATTCGTTGATATCCGGTCCACGCACGATATGAGGAATCAGCGCGATCACCAGCTCGTTCCGGTCGTTCTCCGTGTTGACGCCTTTGAACAACCACCCCAGCCCCGGGATGCTCGCCAGCCCGGGAATACCGGTTGTAGTCCTCGTATCCGTCCGCTGAATGATTCCGCCGATCAGGTTGATCTCCCCCTCTTTCAGGCGCACATCGGCGGTCTCTTTGTTCTGGCCGATCTCAGGCTCCGAGATGCCGCCCAGATTCTGGTAATTGTCCACCTGCGAGATATCCAGATCGATGTGCAAAGAGACTTCATTGTTCTCATGCACCTTGGGCAGCACTTCCATATTCACGCCGACATCGAGATACGTAAACTGCGTATTGACCAGCGGACTCACGCCTACGCCGGCCACGCCCGGCTGGAAACTGCCGCTCGCCGTCGGCACTTTTTCGCCGATCTTGAGCGTGGCTTTCTGATTGTCCACGGCGCGAATCTGTGGCGCCTGCAGTACCTTTGTGCTCGCGTCGTTCAGCACCGCCTCGAGCGCCGCCCCGGGCAGATTGGTCAGGGAAAAGTCCGCGCTCGAGATGTGGCCCAGCTGATTCAGCGGGATATCCGTGCTCGTCGGCGAACCTGAAGTCGACGCCGTCGTGGTGGTAGGCGTCGTGGTGGTCGCGGTAGTTCCCGTAGTCGTGGTTGTCGAAGCCGTCGACGATGTGGTGCTGCTCTGTATGCCCGGGGTGGTGATTCCCGGCCGCGGCGCAAAAATCGCGCTCGTGGTGAGCCCCGTAGAGGCAAACGCGGCGGTGATGTTTCGCATATGCGTCGTATTGACTTCCATCACCATCACGTCGATGATCACCTCCGGCCGCGGTTTGTCCAGATCCGAGATCAGCTTTTCCACCAGCGCCATCGTGTCCGCCTCGGCCCGCACGATCAAGGCGTTCTGCGAGGCGAAGCTGAAAACCTTCTGCACGTCCACCACGGTTCGCAGGACGGTCAGCATCTCCTGCATTTCCTGCGGCGCCGTCACGTTCGAAAGGTAGAAAACCTTGACCACCTGTTCCGCATATTCGCGTCGTTTGGTCGGGTTGTCGATGGTGACGAAAATCGTGTTCGGCGAGAGCGGCTTCCAGAATGATTTGGTGATTACCGCAAGTTGATCGAGCGCCTGATCCAGCGTGGTCCGCGCCAGGTCCACCGACTGTGTCCGGATCGTCTGCTGTGTGTTGTATTCGGGATCGAAAAGGACGTTGATGCCGCCGAGCTTCGCCACAGTCTCAAAGAGCACGCGGGGCGGCTGGTTCACCATCTTCAGATCGAACGGATCCGGATTCAGCGGCTTAAGCTCGGGTACCGGCTGCAGCGAATCGGCCCGCTGTCGCATGCGCTTGCGCGCCAGTTCGGCCGGCGTCAACGTTTTATCTTCTTCCTGCTCGGCCTTGTCGATGGCCGCGGCGGCCGCCGGGTTGTCGGTCGGGTTCGCGTTCCGGCGAATCATCTCCCGCGTGCGCCGGATCTCCTGCGCCGCGATGTCCGAGGCCGGATCGGTCGCATATGCCTTTTCGAACTCGGCCAAAGCTTCCGAAAGCTTGCCGTCGTTGCGCAGCTTCTGCCCGTTCTTGACGTGCATTTCGCCGTCTTCGAAGCGCACCCGGCGTACTTCGAGCTGATAGCCCGGATCCGAGGGGTCCTGTTCCAGCGCCTGAGCCGCCAGTTGAAGCGCCTGATCCAGATTTCCTTTGGCTTCCTCCTGGCGCGCCTGGTTTACCAGTTTGTCGCCCTTCCGGTTCGCGGCCTCAAGCGGGCCCGCGGGCATGGAAAGCAGGCAAGCCAGAATCAGCGCCCCCAGCTGCTGAACCGTCAACCGGTTGAAAGCGTTCATTTGGCTCTAAACCGGTCAATCGGGGCGGGATGGACTATCATCTAACTGTCTGACGCGCATCGGCAGGGGCGCGTTGATAGCCAATTTACGGGCGATCGGCATCAATGGCCACTCAAACCCAATCGACGAAGACCCTCAGCGACAACCGCCAGGCCGGTCACAACTTCTTCCTCTTCGACCGCTATGAAGCCGGCATGGTCCTGACGGGCACCGAAGTTAAGGCGGCAAAATCGGGGAAAGTTCAGTTGCGCGACGCGTATGCCATGATCGACAAAAACGAGGCCTGGCTGCACAACGCGCACATCGCCGAATACAGTCATGGCAACCGCGCCAACCACCCGCCGGTACGCGCGCGCAAGCTTCTGCTGCACCGCCGCGAGATCGAGAAACTACAGACCGCCACCAGGGAAGGCCTGTCGCTGGTCCCCACGCGCATGTACCTGAAAAGCGGCAGGATAAAATGCGAAATAGCCTTGGCGAAGGGCAAAAAATTTCATGACAAGCGCGAATCCGAGCGGGCGAAGAGCGATGAGGCCGAAGCCCGCGACGCCATTCGCGCAAGCAAAGTGCGCTCGTCATACGAATAAAGGAGTTTGAATGGAATTGAAGCTGATGCGGGCGAAAGCCGCCGAAGTGGAAGCCGATGCCGTCGTTGTCCTGATCCCGGAAGGAGCGCCTCCGCCGGAGCTTCAGAAGCCCCTCGATATCCTCTTCAGTTCCGGGGAGATCACCGGGAAGCCTCTCGAATTCACGCTTCTGCACGGCCTCGAAGGCTATAAAGCCAGGCGTGTTTTGCTCGCCGGCACGGGGAAGCCCGGCAAGTTCGATCCCGCCGTCCTGCGCAGGCTCGCCGGCGCGGCCGTTCGCTTCCTCAAACCCAAAGGCGTCACCGCGATCGCATTCGCGCTGGCTGGAATCGACGGCGCCGATAATCCGGAGTTCGTCACCGCCGCCGCCGAAGGCGCCATCCTTGGTGCGTGGGAGCCGGATTATCTGAAAACGGACAAGGACGGCAAGGACAAAGCCCTTACTTCGATCGTTCTCGCGGTCCCCAACGGCGGCCCCGAGCTCGAAGCCGCCCTCGAAAAAGCCCGCATCATTGCCGAAGCGGCGAATCTTTCCCGCGATATCTCCGTCGAGCCGCCGAACCTGCTCACGCCCTTGAGCATGGCCGATCACGCCCGCCGTATGGCCCAGGCCTGCGGGCTCTCCTGCGAGGTGCTGGACCAGGACCGCATGCGCCAGCTCGGCATGGGCGCACTGCTCGGTGTCGCACAGGGCAGCGCCAATCCTCCCGCGCTCATCGTCATTGGTTACAAACCGGCGAACGGCAATTCCGCAGCCCACCTCGGTCTGGTCGGCAAAGGGGTCACCTTCGATACCGGCGGCATCTCCATCAAACCCTCGGAAGGTATGGAGAAGATGAAGTACGACATGGCCGGAGGCGCGGCCGTCATCGGCGCGATGCAGGCCATCGCCCACCTGAAACCGCCGATCGCCGTTACCGGATTCGTCCCTGCAGTCGAGAATATGCCGGGCAGCCGCGCCCAGCGGCCCGGCGACATCGTTACTTCGCTGTCCGGCAAAACGATCGAGGTCCTGAATACCGACGCCGAAGGCCGTCTCATCCTCGCCGACGCCATTACTTATGCGAAGCAGCTTGGCTGCACGCATCTGATCGACGCCGCCACGCTCACCGGCGCCATCGTGGTGGCTCTCGGACACACCAGTTCCGGCGTATTCACCAACGATGAGGGTCTCCTCGAAAAATGGATGGACGCCGCAAAGCAGGCTGGCGAAAAGATGTGGCACATGCCTCTCGACGACGACTATCGCGACCTGCTCAAGACCGTTTACGCCGACATCCAGAACATCGGCGGCCGCTGGGGCGGAGCCTGCTCGGCGGCGATGTTTCTGAAGGAATTCGCCGGCGACACTCCCTGGGTTCACGTCGATGTTGCCGGAACCGCCTGGCTCGACGACGCCAAACCCTATCTCGCCAAGGGGCCGACCGGCATCCCGATTGGTGCCATGGTAAATCTGGCCTTGAACTGGAAATAAGAACAGTTTTTTACTGAGGCGCGATCGAATCGGTTGCGGACTTGCGTTCATGCTGCCAAAATGGCCTTGCCATGCAACTGCGCGTGCTCGGAATCATCCTTGCGGGGGGTAAAGGGACCCGACTCTATCCGTTAACCAAGGAACGCGCAAAGCCCGCCGTCCCTTTCGGGGGCAAATACCGGATCGTCGATTTCGTTCTGAGCAATTTCATCAACTCCGGCATATATTCCATCTATGTGCTGACTCAGTTCCGCAGCCAGAGTCTGCTCCAGCACCTCAGCGAAGGCTGGCAGGCCGGCGGCATTCTGAAGAACCAGTTCATCATTCCCGTGCCCGCCCAGATGCGCTCCCCCGGCGAAACCTGGTATCAGGGAACCGCCGACGCCATCTACCAGAACATCAACCTGATCGAACAGGCCGAGCCCCATGTCGTCGCCATCTTCGGCGCCGATCACATCTATCGCATGAATATCGGCCACATGATCGCGGCGCACCAGAGCGTTGAAGCCGCCTGCACCGTCGCCGCCATCCCCGTTCACAACAGGCACGCGCACGAATTCGGCGTCATCGAGGTGGCTCCCGATAATCGCATTCTCGCCTTTCACGAAAAGAACCCCGACGCCCCCACCATTCCCGGCGATCCCGAACAGGTCTTCGCCTCCATGGGCAATTACCTGTTTGCCACCCGTCCGCTGTTGAAGGCTCTGCACGAGGACGCCGCCCTGCCGGACAGTTCGCACGATTTTGGCCGCGACGTTCTACCCAAACTCGTCGCCGAGCGTCAGGCCATTTACGCGTACGACTACCAGACCAACAAGATCCCCGGCGAACCTCCCGAGAACCCTCCCTACTGGCGCGATGTCGGCACCATCGAAGCCTATTGGGAGGCGAATATGGACCTCCGCTCCGTCAAACCGTGCCTGAATCTGTACAATCGCCAGTGGCCGCTGCGCACTTCCAGTTATCCCGATCCCCCCGCCAAATTCACCTTCGACGACGAAGACCGGCGCGGCGAGGCCATCGATTCGATCGTTTCCGGCGGCTGCATTCTCTCCGGCGGCAAAGTCAGGAACTCTCTTCTCGGCCGCGGCGTCAGAGTGCATGCGGGCGCGCTGATTGAGGACAGCGTCATTCTCGACAATTGCGACATCGGCCGCCGCTCGAAGATCAAGCGCGCCATTCTCGACAAAAACGTACGCGTACCGCCCGACTCTACCATCGGCTACGATCTCGAGCAGGACCAGCGCCTCTATCACGTAACCGAAACGGGCATCGTCGTGGTGGAAGGCAACCGTTCGCCCGTCGACATCTCATCGCTCGCGGTCTGACGGGGCCGCCCCCCTACCACCGGCCGCGCGCCCGGTCGAACGCGCGCCGGTCGCGTTTCGATGGCTTCCCTTCGTGCACCAGTTCGATACGCCCCGCGGCCTTGCGCTCCTCCGCAAGCTTCAGCCTTGATTCGCGGCTCGCCTCCGTTTCGCGATAGAGCGTCTGCGCCACCGCCGCGGGCCCGCGCATTTCGCTGAGCTCCAGCACCTCCACCTGGAATTCGCCGCCTTCGTTTTTCACGCGCAGCAGATCGCCCGTTCGAATCTCCCGCGAAGCTTTAGCCGTCTGCCCATTGCACTCGATCCGGCCCAGTTCGCATGCGTGCGCGGCCAGTGAGCGTGTTTTGAAGAAACGCGCCGCCCGGAGCCATTTATCCACTCTCAGGCGATCCACGGTTTCCTAACGAGGCCGGCGGGCGATTCCTGCAGCCCCGGAGTTGGAGATCGTCGCCGTGGTTCCGTCGAATCGCGTGAGTTCTACGCTGAAGGGTTCGTTATAGGTCAGCGCCCGGTTCCGCAGGAAGCCCAGAGCAACCGCTTCGCCGAGTAGCAAAGATGTATCGGTGTCGCTGCGAAAGTGGATTCCCGGATGCAGGCCGTGGCCGAAACTGACGTTATGACCGAGCTTGTTGAGTTCGCCGTTGACGGTGAGTTGGCCGGCATCGGATCCGTTATATGCCACCAGCGACAGCCCATCCTCGCTCGACACCACCGGATTGGGTATTACAAACGTGCCGTCGAAGAAAAATTTCAGCACCGTGATACATGCGCCCGCTACCGTGCCGTGTCCGGTGGGATACGACGGGTGCGCCGGCGAACCTTCCGGAAACGCCTGTGCCAGCAGCCACGTTCCGTATTTGTTGAAGCTCTGCTGCAGCGCCTGCGAATTCAGCACCACGTTGCTGAGCCTCACGTCCGTGAAACTCTCCTGACCCGTTTTCAGCAGATGAACGATCCCGCCGATCGCTTCCGGGCGAGGGCGCAAATGTACAAACCATTTCTGATACCAGACGGCATTGAGCGCCTTGACTGCCACTTCTTCGATCGTCGCCGCCATATCGGGCGCCCCGAACGTACCGAATCCATTCTGCGTTTTCGAACGGTTATACGGATTGCCCGGGTTGAGCGGGGCGCCGCCGGTAGTAAAGCTGCCCGGCGGAGTGGGGTTGATTCCCGCGAGCACCAGGCAAGCTGTCAAATATTCCTGGAAGAGCACGTCCATGTGCGTGAGGGACGCCAGATCGCGGCCGTTCCGCCGATATCGCAACTGCGGATCCATCTGGTTTCGCAGACCTGTATCCACCCCGTTCTGGATATCCAGCCAGGAGGCGAAGTCGGTCGCGTAATCGGTATTCGGCAGATAGGTCAGCTGCTGCTGGCCGATGGGTTGGGATCCGAACCAGGCCGGCTGAAGCAGGAACTGGGAGATATAAGGCCCCAGTGTTTCGCCCGGAAAAGCCCCGCGAAACAGCAGGGCGGGCGTCACCTGGCCGCTGCTGTTCCTGGGACCCGCGTAGCTCGCCAGCGCACCCAACTCCGCCGCGGCCTGGGCGGCCAGCGCATTCGTGCTGAAATCCGTGAACGGCACGTCGCGCAGCAGAGAAGCCCAGTAATGTTCCACCAGTTCCGTTGCGGTCTGATCGCTGGCGACTGCGGGGGCGGGAGGAACCTGCGGCTGGCCGAACTGCACGTTGTCCGGCATTTCGAGGTCGTACGCCAGGCCGCCCTGAGGTCCGTTGAGCGTGCGCGTGCCGCCCATGGTGATGTTTTCGAAATCGATGAACCTCCCGCTGTTCATCGCGGTCATGAAGGTCGCGAACGCGTTGAGATTCACGCGTCCGTAAGCATCGTGGGGAAGAGCTTTCGTGTACGTGCCCCCTTTATCCGGATAAAGCGCCTTATCGCCGTTGTCGACATTCTCCGCGGGCCCGAGAAGCGCATTCTCAGTCGCGGCGGCAACCCGCATATCGAAGGCCTTGACGATTCGGCCGTTGGTTACGCCCGCCGGGGGAGGCGCCATGGCGGGAGACTGTTCCGAAGCCAGCACCGGCGCTGCCAGAGCCGCCGCCGCCGCGCCTGCCTGCCGCGCGAACGCCCGCCGGCTGGTCCTGCGGCTTGCACCAGCCGCTGGCATTGATTCGTCGCTGGGGTTGCTCATGATCGGCGCTACCGGCCATATTAACTTACCGCCCGACTATTCGCGATTCTCAGGCTACCGCTCTAACACAGACTTCTTTCGTTCCCCACCACCACTGGCCATCCGCACCAGCTTGCGCACTTGTGCGCCGGCGACTGACGGGGGGTATCGGAGCTCTGTTAAGATCGCAACAGAGCGGAAATGAAGTTCACGGCTGTTTACATGAAAGTACCCGAAGGCTATATCGCATTCGTTGAAGAACTGCCGGGCGCGAACACGCAAGGCGAAACTCTCGACGAGGCGCGCGCAAATCTGGAGGAAGCCGTCTCGATGGTCCTCGAAGCAAACCGTGAGATGTCAGAACAGTCGCTGGCGGGCGCCAACGTGATTCGGGAAAGTCTCATCCTGCCGGCCGTGTGAAACGCGTAAACCGAAAAGATCAGCGATCCTCTGCCGTTCGTCGACATCGCGAAGTCAACGATTTTCTCGCCCGCAAAATCTGCGACGACCTTCGAATTCCGCGACCAAAAACCCGAACCTCATTTGTGATAATTGCCGCGCTCATATCGAACGCGGAACCGTTCGTGACGTTCCGATCTGCGCCCGTACGTTGCGGCGAGCTTCGTTCATCTCGTCCGCGTGAGACGTCCGTGCTGTTTTTCCCACTGGGCGATGGCCGCCAAGCCAGCACGGCGCTGCAGCGCTTCGCGCGCCGCACTCGTCATCCATGCCGAGACGCTCACCCGGTCGCGGGCGGCCGCCGCAAGGATGCGGTCGTGAATATCGGGGTCAATAGTGATCGCAAGCTTCGGAGACGGGTTGCCGCGCGGCATACAAACTCTTACTGCAATACGATACCGCGCTCCGTTGCCGCCGCATAACGCTCCGCTTACGCGAGACAATCCCACTTGACCGCTCTGGCAAAGAGTCGCTGACGAGCAATCCACCAGGCTACCGCTCTGACGCAGACTTCTTTCGTTCCCCGCCACCGCTGGCCGTCCGCATCAGTTTCCGCACTTCTTCCGGCGTCAAATGCCGGAACTCGCCAGGCTTCAGCGAACCCAGTTCGACATTCCCGATACGCACGCGCCTCAGCTTCTCCACCAGCCGGCCGAAGTGTTTGAACATGATCCGGACCTGCTGATTGCGTCCCTCGATCAGCTTGACCACATACCAGGGATTCTCGCCGCGCCGGTAGAGCTGCAGACCGGCTGGAGCCGTTCGCCTGCCGCTCAAAGGCACTCCCGTGCGAAACTCCTGCTCCTGCTCGGGCGTGAGATATCCGTTCGACTTCACCAGATACGTCTTCGGCACATGGCTGCGTGCGGCCGTAATCGCATTGGCGAAGTCGCCGTCATTGGTCAACAGGATCAGTCCCTGACTGTGATAATCGAGCCGCCCCACCGGATAAACGCGCGCGCCGATGCCCGGCAGGTAATCGAGCACGGTCGCGCGACGCTGCGGATCGCTGACCGTACTGACCACGCTGTCCGGTTTGTTCAACGCCAGATAGACGAATCGCTCGGGCTGTTTGAGCAGTCGTCCGTCCACCTTGATGTGGTCGCGGTCCGGATCCGCCTTCGAGCCGAGTTCGCTGACCACGGCGCCGTTCACCGTAACCCGGCCTTCGGTGATCAGCACTTCAGCCTTGCGGCGGGACGCGATGCCGGCCGTGGCCAGAATCTTCTGCAGCCGTTCTTCCGCCACTACTCAGCCTGCTCGGGCGGCTGCTGGTTATCAGCCGGGGGTATTTCGGGGCTCTCGGTATCGAAACGCGCCAGCTCCTGGAACTCCTTCAGGCTCGGCAGTTCCGCCAGATCCTTGAGCCCGAACTGCACCAGAAACTCCCGCGTCGTCTTATACAGGATCGGCTTCCCGACCACCTGTTTGCGTCCGGCCGTGCCGATCAGCTTGCGATCGATCAGCGTCTTCAGCACGCTTGCGCCCTGCACCCCGCGGATTTCCATTATCTCGGGCGCCGTGATCGGCTGCTTGTAGGCGATCACCGCCAGCGTCTCCAGAGCCGGCAGTGAAAGCTTGAGCGGTGGCTTCAGATTTTTGACGAACCGCCGCACCGCCTCGTGGTGTTCCGCCTTGGTCGTCATCTTGAACCCGCCGGCGATTTCGCGAATGCTGAGGCCGCGCTCGGGTCGTTCGTAATCGGCCGTGAGTTGTTCCAGAAGATCGATGACGCGATCGCGCGGCTGCTCGATCGCGGTGCAGATCTGGTCGAGCGTCAGCGGCTCGTCCGTCACGTAGACAATCGCTTCGAGGACGGCTTTGAGCTTCGCATCCTCCATCGCCATCGCGCCCGGAGGTGGCGCTTCGGAGAGCAACTCCTCGGCGGAAAAGGATTCCTGCACGGGCTCGGCCGGGCTCTCTTCGTTCGATTCGGGTTTCTGTTCCGGATTCAGTTCCGGATCTGGAAAAGCCATTCGTTACTTGTATTCCTCTTCGATATGCGCTGCCGGTAGTTCCGTCGCTTCCTCGAACCGTTCGCCCTTCGCCAGCGCGATTTCGCCGAACAGCTCCGGCTGCAGGATTGCCGCCGTCTGCGCCTTCACCATTTCCAGCACGGCCAGAAACAGGCAGATCATCGCCCTTCGGCTGCGCTGCTTTTCCATCACCTGGAGAATGAACAGCGGCTTGTCTTTGCGGGTCGCGTCGAGCAGCGAACGCACGTGAACCACCATGTCGCTCACCGAAATCTCTTCGTCCCGGACTTCGTACACCGGCCGGTTTTTGAGGCGTTCCAGCACCTCGCCGAACGCCTTGATCAGATCGAACAGACTGACCGCGAGTTCGGGATTCTCGTCCGCCGCGACAAACTCTTTGATCTGCGGATTCGACCAGACGTTCTCCTCGATGATGCGTTTCTGCTGCAGCATCTCGGCCGCGTCCTTGAAGCGCTGGTGTTCGAGCAGCCGCTGCACCAGTTCTTCGCGCGGATCCTCTTCGCTTTCGCCCTCCTTGCGCAGCGCCGGATCCGTCGGCAGCAACATGCGCGACTTGATATGGATCAGGGTTGCGGCCATGAAAACGAATTCCGCGCCGATATCGAGATCCATCTCCCGCGCCTTGTCGAGGTAGGCGAGGTACTGCGAAGTGATGGTGGCGATCGGAATATCGCGGATGTCGATCTGCTGTTTGCGGATCAGGTCCAGCAGGAGATCGAGCGGTCCGTCGTAATGATCGAGATGAACGTTAAGGGGCGATGACGACACTGCGGACAATCTTTCATTATCGCCTGTCGGCATCGCCTGTGAGTTGGCCCGCGCTCATTTGCCCGCGGGCGCGGGGAAGAAGGCGGCAACCCGGTCGTTGAGGGTAAATTGCATCCCCAGGCCAGGATACTGCTTCAGCACCTTCGCGCCCATCTCGGCCGAGGTTTTGGAGGATGCGACGTTTGCGTCCCAATCCGCAATGTACTGCTTCATGAACGCAATCGCCGACAGATCGTGCCTGGCGCCCGGGCCCTCATGGCCGGGAATCAGAATCGCGGGGTTGAGCGCGGCGATCCGATCGAGCGTCTTCATCCAATCTTCGCGCGCTTTGCCCCTGGGAACGCCGAAATAAACCCGGTCGAAGACGGTATCGCCCGCCACCACGGCCTTCAGCGATGGAATGTAGACGAAGCTGTTGCCGGGACCATCGCCCTGCAACCCGCCTGTGATCGGAAACTCCTGGCCTTCAAGAGTGAGCACCGGATTTTCCAGCGCCTCCGGAAGCACGGGGTCCGGGCCTGGAATGAGTGGCCCGTAGGTCGGGAGCCAGAACTTCTGACGCGCCGGCCAGGCGTTTTTGATGGCGTTGGCTGTGGCCGGAAGCGCCACAATCCTGGCATTGGGGAACGCCTGCTTGAGCACGGCCAACCCGAAGAAATGATCCGGGTGCGGATGCGTCACGTAGATCAAGGTCAGGTTTTTCCTCGATTCCAGGATTTCCGCGGCCAGGCGATGCGCCTCGCTCAAAGAGAACTGGGGATCGATGACCAGCATGTCTCTCTCGCCGGAGATCATTGTGGAGTTTACGTCGTAGCCGTCCACCCCTCTCCCGGTATGGACTTTCAGAGTGAGCGTGGTCTGCGCTCCGCCAATCGCGGCAAGCGCGGTCAGAGCGAGAACGCTCGCGAAAGCGATTCGTGCGGTCATTGGAGAATTGTATCGCCGAAAGACCTTGCGATCTATATCTGGCGATCTATATCTGGCGATCTATATCTGGCGATCAATACACGGCGATCTATATATTGAATACATCGTGACCCGCAAGTCTCTCCTCCTGCTGGATTGGGAATCGCGCTTCGAGAGCGATCCGGCCGTA
This sequence comes from Terriglobia bacterium, assembly GCA_963788485.1. GTDB lineage: Bacteria > Acidobacteriota > Terriglobia > Bryobacterales > Bryobacteraceae > BOG-234. The sequence continues at coordinate 55,476 of CAWBIS010000001.1, read as the reverse complement.
ATTTTCGTGCTCGACAGCGATTTTCGCCTGCGTTATTGCAACGAGGCATGGGATCGCTTCGCGATGGAAAACGGGGCGGTACCCCAGGCTCTTCGCGACCGGCAGATCGGCCGCAGCGTGATGGAGGCTATGCCCGCGCCTCTCAAGCGATTCTACGCACGTTTATATGCCCAGGTTCTGTTCGTTGAACCCTCCGCGGATCATGAATACGAATGTTCCAGCGCCGAAATCTTCCGGCGATTTCACATGAGCGTTCAGCGCTTGGATGTAGCGGGCGAAAGCTCGTTTCTCCTCGTGGTCAACTCGCTGTTGGTCGAGGAGCCGTTCGAGCGTCCGTCTGCTCTCTACAGTTCGGATGCGCTGCGGCAGGAGGACGGACTGATTACGATGTGCTGTCATTGCCGCCGGACGCGCGTACCGGGCGGCGAGGACCTTTGGGTTTGGGTGCCGGGTCTGGTGCGGGAGATGCCACCCGATGTCAGCCATGGAATCTGCCCGATTTGTTTCGACATTCACTACGGGCAGTTGCGATGAAGGACCTCCCGTCTCCGGTCGCGGCTCAGAGTCGGTCTCTGAACCGCGACAGCGGACAACGATAAGGAAAGAAGGTTACGGCTTGGCGAATTTCGCCGTATCCACGGGAGCGTTTACCTGCACATCGCTGATGTTGGCCGTAAAGCGGCCGTCCAGCCACAGGAAGGAATAGGTGAACGGGAACTTGACGCCGTTCACGTCGCGATAATCGTCGTAGTCCTGTTGAATGCTCACGCGGCCCACCGGCGTCGGCGTCTGGCGCACATAGCGGAGCAGCAGGTGCGTGTTCTTGTCGAAGTAAAAGGTGCCCAGCAGTCCTCCCGGGCCGCTGCCCTGCACGATGTAGACGTCTTTATCGTGGAGCGTGTCCTCGGAACCGGTACGCCAGTTGGGGAAGGCCGTCTTGATCCGGTTGGGGAAGGCGACGACGGAATCGAGTCTCGCGCCGGCAAGATCGTTTCCATTCAATTCGTATTCTCCAAGATAGCCGCGCGGGGAACTGATCCAGCCTGTCTTGCCGTCATAGGTCCAGGCGCTCGTTCCGCGGTCCGGATGGTCCGGGAAGTGAATCCACATTCCGCGATGATCCGGCGCCTGGGCGAAGATCTGGAACGCGGCAGTGCCGCCCAGACCGCCATACCCCTTGCTGCTTCCGGTCACGATATAGTTTTTCACTCCGTCCCACTTCGCCGCGCCTCCCATGGCCTGTATGTATTCGTCGAGGATCTGGCTGGCCGGAGGCTCTCCCATGCCTGGCTCGATAATGTCCGGCTTCTCCTCATTGGGTGCGCCGTACAGCTTATCGAGGGCGATCGACGTGGTGGGCACGTCCAGGCCGTGGTGGCAGGTGAAACAGGTCACCCTGATTTGGCCGCCGAAGTTCTGCCGGTTGATATTGGCTACCATCTCGACCATCATGCGCCCCATTCTCTTCTTGGGATTGCTGTCCGTCACCCAATCGAAGGCATCGGTTCCCGCGCCCGGATGGCAATTGGAGCAGTCGTAACCCAGAGCGGCTGTCATCACGCCCATTGCCCCCAGAAAATCGCTGGGAGTAAGTCCTTTCAGCGTGCTGGCCGTGACGTTCTTGAAGAACGTCCCGGAGGTGGCGCCCTTCGCTGTGCCGGCAGCGGCCTGTTTTGCCACCTGAGCCTGCGATGACGCCTGGCTCTGCGCCGCCACGGGGCTGAGCCCGGCGACGCCGGCAAGGCAGAGCAGTGCCGTTCCTTTAAAGCAAAAACTCATGTTTGATTTCCCTGTTTCCTTTTCTGAATGGAAATTACGGACCTGAATTGAAATGATGCCGGAATCAATTGCCGCCGAAACCGGACTCGATGACCTGCGGAGCTGCCTGTTTGTGTTCCTTGACGGAGACTGTCGTCTGAAGGCCCGCGCACTCCTCGGTCGCGAAGACGGTCTCGCATTTCATGCGATAAACCGTCGTCTCGTTCGGATGCACCGTAACCTTGCCGGCCGGAGGCAGACCCCTGAGCGCTTCCGCTGCCTCCGTCCGGCCTTCCGGAATCGACTCCAGCACTACCGATACTGCGCCGCGGCTATTCCACGAGAGAGTGACCGGATCACCGGCCTGAATCATCTCGGGTGCCGCTGTCAATGGAGCGACTTCGGGATAGATCCCCAGGCCCGGGCGGCCCTCCTTCGGGCGAACGTATCCAAATACCGCGGACAAAGCCAGCAGAAGTCCGAACATCGTTGCAAAGGGTGGGAATCTCATGCCCGGTGGCGAAGCAATCTCGAAACCATGTCTTTCGATGTTTGTTTTGTTTGTTTTAGCGGCTGGATGCGCTACAGATTTTGCGCGCAATAGCTCTGACCGCGCGTTTTGACGCATTGCGCGGCCGTGGGACAGGTTGTTTAAACTGCGGCGGATTGGCGATCCGCCTGGCCGCTGAAGTGAAACCGCAGGGGCCGATCAGCGCTTATCGACCACGCTTATCGACCACGCGCTTATCGACGACAATGACGCCGCCCTTCACCACCACTTTTGTCTTAAGCCAGTTCCAATAGCCTTCCAGTGGATCGCCGTCCAGAAGAACGATATCGGCAAGCTTACCCGCTTCGAGCGTCCCCAATTGATCTCCCATCTGGATGTAGGACGCGGTGTTCGGCCCCATCATCTTAATAAGGTCGCGCATGGAGAACATCACGTTCAGCATTTTGAGCTCGTGGTCGAGCCCGGCCTTCGGGTCGTAGCCCGTATCGGTGCAGTAGCCGAGGGTAACTCCCGCGTCCCAGATCGTACGTGCATTGACCGGCATATATCCCGCTTCCTCGCCCAGCCGCACTCCGTCCACAATCCCCTCCGGCCACGGCTTCCCATCCCGGAACCGCGGCTTGTTGTCGTCTGCGAAAACGCCGAAGACGGGCGACCCGAAGCTGACCGTTCCCAGCACCTTTACACCGGCTGCCGCCACCTTCCTCGCATCTTCTTTGCTCACCCAGTCTTTATTCGGCAGGTGAACCAGCAGCGGTACCCCGGCATCCACGGCCGCGATCATGGCTTTCGAACTGACCGCGTGGACCTGCACCATAACGCCAACCTTCTTCGCCTCGTCGACTACGGCCCGGAGGGTTTCCAGTTCCTTCTCGGACGGTCCGGGAACCGGCGTCAGCGCGATCTCACCCGTGAACTTGATACCCATTGCCGCCATTTTTCGCACCTCGGCGCGAGCCGACTCGGGCGTGTTGTTGTTCAGCCGCAGAGAGCCCGAGGGAATGATGCGCGGCCCGTTGATCACCCCTTTGTCGATGTGATCCCGCAACGTGATGTTTCCTTCCGCCGGTCCACCGCCCGACAGAATGGTGGTATACCCGGCTTCGAGCAGAGCCTGCATCTGCGCTTTCTCGTTGGGACCGGTATTGATGTGCTTATGGCCGTCGATGAAGCCGGGCATGGCCGTCAGGCCTTTGGCGTCGATCGTCCGCCCACTCGCCGCCGAGGGCGCGCCCGGCGCGACCGAAACGATTTTTCCTCCGCGCACCACAATCGATCCGCGCTCGATGACCGTGGCATTCGGTCCGATGATCCGGACATTGGTTATGGTGAGGTCCTGGGCGAAGAGCGACCCCATCGCTCCCAGCACGAGACAGCTGAGCCGGGTCATGGTCTGTGGTTTCATGCGGTTTCCTCCTCCTGTTCAAGTGGCGAGGCAGATCCATAATACTCAATCCGGCAGTCATCGACATTCCACTATTGATGTAGTTTCTATAGGATGTAGTTAGATCATAGATTTTTTGCATTTGGGCGATAAATTTTGTGTATATTGAAATCAGGCGAACGTTTACCGTCTGCCTCGCGGAGCGATATGTCGAACAATCGGATGATGTTGGTTGCCACAGTTGTCCTTGCCGGTTTGGCCGGAGTGCGGGCGTTAGTCCCGGCGGCCACCGCGTCTCCCCGTCTGGATCCTGCAGCGGCAGGGTTGAAGGATACGGTTCAGCTTCTGGTCCTTATGGAGACGGACGGGAGCGGAAAAGTCTCCAAAGCCGAATTTATGCGATTCATGGAGACGGAGTTCGACAGGCTGGACAAGAACAAAGACGGTGAGCTGGATGTCAGGGAATTGACCCAGCCACAGTATTACGTTCACGGCGGCGTTCACCGCTAAACCGCACGGACGGTGATCACGGATGGTGATAAAGTAGAGGCGCTCGGAAGACCGCAGCCCTCGATGAAAGCGTTTCTTTTTACCGCCATTCTGATAGCGAGTTCGTCTATTCGAGTTCCACTTGCGGCGGCTTCCGAAGGAATGCCCGCGGCGCAACAAAACGCCATAGTTCAGAAATACTGCGCGGTCTGCCATAACGATGCGCATGTTAACGGCGGCCTTACGCTCCAGCACTTCGATGCGGCGCACCCCGATCCGACTCTCGTCAGAATGGTTCTCAGCAAAGCAAAGGATGGCGGCGCGATATCGGCGGCGGGGCTGCCGCTGCCGGACAAAGCCACGCAAGCGGCTTTCTTCAGCGCTCTCCTGACCGAGGCCGCCGGGGCCGGCTCGTGGACAACCATTCAGGCAGCCGACAGAACTCTGACGGCGAGCATCGTCGCGGAGACGCCCTCCACGAAAGCTCCGGTTATGGACGTCTACAGGCTGACAGTTACGTGCGACGTGAACTCGCGCAGGGGCGAAATGCGGCTGTCGTGGGCACCCGGTGCTCCAGCCAAAAAACAGATGATGTCCGTTGCCATGGATGGAAACATCGCTTCGACCTTCAATGTGGACGGCAGCGAGAAGTTGTTCGTGGGCACGACCGGGGGTTCGGGAACGGGGGCTACCATCCTCCACGCAATGGCGCTGCCGCAAAAAACGCTTTCGATCGGCGGCCTTTTCGGAAATGAAACAGTAGAGTTTCCTTTCGCGGATCTGACGCAGCCGCTGCGAGAAACGCTGTCCAGTTGCTCCTACGCTTTCTAGCGCCGGCGTTAGGACCCGCGCAGGCTAGACTTGACGTTTGAATTATTTCCATCAGCCGCAGTGGCAATTCGTCTTCAGCGTACTTTCGATCATCGTGGTCGATCTGACCTTAAGCGGCGACAACGCGGTGGTGATCGCCGCCGCGGCCAAAGCGCTTCCGCTCGGCATGAGGAAACGTGCGCTGATAGCCGGGGCGGCCTGCGCCGTGGCTGCGCTGGTGGTAGCCGCCTTCTTCGCCACGCGATTGCTGCGTGTGCGGTTCCTCCAGATGATCGGTGGTGTGGCGATTTTGTGGATCGCCGTCGGGCTGTTTCGCGAGGAGCCGCCGCTTGAATCTTCGGCCCACGCAGCCGGTTTTTGGAAAGCAATCTGGTTTATCGTCGTTGCCGACGTGACCATGTCGACGGACAATATCCTCGCGGTTGCGGCGATCGCGCGGGGCGACTTCTTTCTGCTCCTGCTGGGCCTCGGCCTGAGCATACCCCTGGTGGTTTTCGCCAGCGGTATGCTCGCCAGAATGATGGACCACTATCCCGTGATTCTTTACATCGGCGCCGCGCTGCTGGGCAGAGTGGCCGGCCAGATGATCCTGACCGACCCTTTCACCATCCGAATGCTCGCTCCCAGCGTCGCGCTCCAGTACACGGTCGAAGCCGTGGGTGCGCTTGGCGTGGTCCTCGCCGGAATCTGGCTCAGGGCTCGTCGCGGGCGGCCACAGACCTCTTGAGGAGATTGAGTCTGCCTCCCCCCTCCAATACCCAAAAGGCCTGGGTACTCACAACGCGGAGGCGGAACGTCCCCACAGTTCCTTCGTCGCGAGAGCGGCGCCTTCCGACAGCGCCTTCAGCTTTGCCCACGCGATCTGCGGATGTACCCGCAATCCCAGCCCACAGTCGGTTCCCGCAATCACGTTCTCCCTGCCGACGAGACCCGCATACAGAACGATCCGGTCTGCTACCAGTTCGGGATGCTCCACCACGTTGCTGGCATGGCTGACGACACCCGGAATCAGAATCTTCCCCTCCGGCAGTTTCGTTTCTTTCCAGACCTTCCATTCGTGCTCATGCCGCGGGTTCGCCGCTTCCACCGAGTACGCTCCCGCGTTTACCTTCAGCATCAGATCGACCAGATGCTTCAGCGGCAGATCGTGCGTGTGCGGTCCATGCCAACTTCCCCAGCACATGTGATAGCGAACGCGATCTTCCGGCAGGCCCTTCAGCGCGTGGTTCAATGCGTCGATGCGCACAGCTGCGAACTTCCGGTATTCCTCGATCGCCGGATTGGGCACAATCATGTCGTATGTATCCGGCAGCGCGGGGTCGTCGATCTGCAGGACGAATCCGGCGTCGACGATGGCTTTGTACTCATGCCGGTATGCGTCCGCCAGAGCGAAGATGTATTCTTCGTCGCTGCCGTAATACTCGTTGTGGAAGAAGTGCTCGAGCCAGCCTGGCGACAGCGCGCACACGAACTTCTCCTGCGTCTGAACGTTCGCCTCCTTGAGGGCGGCGCGAAAGGAAGCGAGGTCGTTCGCGATCTCTTCCTGCCCCGTATACGCGATCGGGCCGGAACAGACCGAGCGCTCTTCCGGGAGCCGCATGAAGTTGAGCTCCTTATAGAAGTCCGCGAACTCGAGGCGTTCGCCGGTCTGGAAAGTCATGATCGCCGGTTCGCCGGGACGCAGCTTCCGAGTCGTGAGGCCGCTCAGGCGCTGTCCGTAATAGGTCACGCCGAAGGTTTTTCCGAGTTCGCCGTCGGTGATGATGTCGATGCCCGCCTCGGCCTGGCGGCGGATGACATCCACCAAAGCGCTTTGCCGTTGCGCCTTGAACGCAGCCGCGTCAAACGGACCTCCGGCGAACATGGCCATGGTGGCCGCCCGAAACTCGGGCGGTCCGTCGAGTCTGCCTGCATGCGTGGTAAGAATTCGATTCGTGCTGTGTTCCATGCACGCATCGTATATCAATTCGGATCCGGCGGCGCCGTGCCTGCGAGCCACACGATGCCCCCTGTCTTCGACATGTCACTTTTCGGGCGCTGGAAGCGCGAGCAGCTTTCGCCCACGCGTTTGCACATACGCCGCGCGCAGATTGAAGGTACCATTCTTCGCGCGCCCACCCGTCACTGAAATCCGATCGCCGGATTTCAGCGTGTCCTTGTCCCAGCCGAGTTCGCGCAGAACCTTCGGGCTCTCGAGTTCGATGGTCCAGTGCTCAACCTCGTTCTCGGCAGCGAGATCGAGGTAGATATGGGCATGCGGATTCTCCCAGACGTAGCCCGTAACGACGCCTTCGAGGATGGTGCCGTGCACCAGATCGTACGACGCAATCGAATGGTGCCCGAGCGCCGGAACCGCGGCCAGTAAGGCGCAGGCGAGAATGCCTGCACCGCGCCATTCAGTTCTTTGTCGCCCGCCTGGGTCTGCCAAATACCGCCGGGTCAATCGGGACATTCGTTTTCACCTCGGCCAGTTGGAAGCCGTCCCTCCCGTCGAGCCAGGAGAAGACAAACTTGAAGGGAAATTTGATTCCATCGACAGCCCGGTAATCGTCGTAATCCACCTGCGTGGAGATGCGTCCCACCGGAGTCTTGCCGTATCGGATCAGCCGCCGCAGCAGTCCCGACTGCTTGTCGAAATACAAGGTCACGAGAAGCCCGCGCGGACCCGTTCCCTGCACCACCTGCACGGCGTGTCCATCGAGGGTGTCGTCGTAACCGGTGCGCAGATTCGTCAGCACCTGCTTGATCTGCCCCGGAAACGCCAGCTCTGCTTCCATCTTCTGTCCGTCGAGCTCCGTCCCGGTGACCCGATATTCCCCGAGTACCGAGCGCGGCGTGTTGATCCAGCCCACTTCGCCGTCATACGCCCGCGTCTGCTCGCCGCGTTCCGGCGATTCGGGGAACGTGATCAGCACGGTGCGCTTATCCGGAAACTTCGCGTAGATCTGAGCCTTGCCGCCGCCCGAGACGCGTTCGTAGCCGCCGTTCTGCGTGCCCGTGGCGATGAAGCTGGTGAGTTTCGAAAGCGCATCGGCGCCGCCCAGAGCGGCTATATATTTGTCCAGAATCTGCTCCGGCGCGGGTCCGCGCGGATCGCGCGGGATCACCGTTTCCGGTTCGTCGTTCGGGGGACCGTAGAGTTTGTCCAGAGCCAGCTCGGTTGCCGGCTTCTCCTGGCCGCGATGGCAGGTCCAGCAGGTCACATTCTGCGCGCCGTTGAAATTCGTTTTATTGATGACGGCCACCATCTCGATCATCCGACGAGCGATGACCTTGGTGGGCATCGAGTCGACGACCCAGTTGACCCCGCTGAAGCCTGCGCCGGGATGGCAATTCGAGCAGTCGTACGCCAGCGCCCCGGCCATGACACCCATGGCGCCGAGGAAATCGTCCACGGTAAGGCCCTTGAGCGTGCTGGTGGTGACGTTCTTGAACACCTCGCCGGCCGTTTTGGGTCTGGATGCCGTTGCCGCCTGGCCGGCCTGTGGCGCGGCACTGGATACCAACGCAGCGCCGGTCAAACACACGCACGCCGCAAGTATGAAATTCTTTTGCATTCCGTAACGCAGCATACTACATTCAACGGATTCCGCAGATGCGATAGAATCGCCGGTGTCGAAGGGCGTTCGAGAGGAACCGAGAAGAGGATGAAGTCGAATTTCTGCCTGTTGATTCTGAGCGGAGGATTGCTGCTGGCCGCATTCCCCGCTCTGGCACACCACTCATTTGCGGCCGAATATGACAAGGAGAAGCCGGTCAAAATAACCGGCAGCGTAACCAAATTCGATCTTTCGAACCCGCACTCCTGGGTCTATCTGGATGTTACGGGTCCGGACGGGAAAGTTGCCAACTGGTCCTGCGAGACCGCATCGGCAGGCGTTCTCTACCGCCGCGGTTTTCGCAAAGACACGGTGAAGGCCGGGATTATGGTGACCATAGAAGGCTTTCAGGCCAAGGACTCGTCGAACACCTGCAATGCGCAGAAGATGACGATGCCCGATGGTTCGGTTACGGTGCTCGGAACCGAGCAGAATCCCGGCTAAGCGTCTTATGTCAGCCTCCCGGGTATTCGCGGCGGCCGCTCTGTTCGCAGTGGCCGCGGCCTCCGCTCAAACCGGCGCGAACTACAAGCCGCCACGCACGCCCGACGGCAAACCGGATCTGCAGGGAATCTGGGAATCGCGCAACGCCGCCTCTTTCGATGTGACCGAGATCGCGGAGGATCATGAGATCCCTTACCTGCCGGAAGCCCTGCTGCGCGAACAGATGGGACCGCGCGTGGATCCCATCGCTCACTGCATGATGCCCGGCATCCCGCGCGTTACTTACATGCCCTTTCCCATTCAGATCCTGCAGAAGCCGGGCGTGGTTGTTTTCATGTACGAATATCTGCATAACCAGCGCATCATCCGTACCAATTCGCGGCCGCACCTCGACGGGATCGATTTCGCCATGGGCGATTCGGTGGGCCACTGGGAGGGGGACACGCTGGTGGTCGACGTGACCGATTTCAACGACAAGACGTGGCTTGACTCGGCGCGCCATACTCACAGCGACATGCTGCATGTAGTCGAACGCTATTCGCGCTCCGGGCCCAATACCATCCGGTATGAAGCGACCATCGAGGATCCGAAGACTTACAGCCGGCCGTGGAAAATCATGATGCCTTTGCATCTCAATACCGAGCCCGGCTTTGAACTGAGAGAGCAGGAGTGCACGGAAGGCGACAACGGGCGCGCCATCCATCCGCCGTACAGGCCGGCGCCGGAGGGAGATATTTTCGAACTGGTGAAACCTTATCCGCCTGACAAAGGAGGCTCGAAATGAAAGGGAGCGCCCTTATTCTCATCGCCGGCGTGCTGTTGCTTCATCCTGTTTTTGGGCAGGCGCCCAAGGCAACGACGCCGTACACCCCGCCCAAAACCGCCGACGGGTTACCGGATCTCGAAGGCGTCTGGCAGCCGCGAGCCGGCGGCGCCGCGTATTCCGTGCTCCCGCATCAGGGTGGGTTCTTCCTGGGCGGGGATTCGAAGACCGGCATTGTTGTGGGTGAAGTGCTTCCCTATCAGCCATGGGCGGAAGAAGAAGTCAAGCGACTGAGCGCGCATATGGAACTGGACCCAACGGGTAAGTGCCATTACGAAGGCGTGCCCCACGCCGGCTACTTTACCTTTCAGATTTTCGAAACGCCGCAATTTATCGCGATACTACATGAAAATATGCACGCGCGACGTCTGATTTATATGGACGGAAAACCTCATCCGCAGGGCTATAAGGCCTGGATGGGCGATTCGCGCGGGCACTGGGAAGGCAGCACCCTGGTAGTGGATGTGGCGGATAACAACGATAAGTCGGTGTTCGATATGGCCGGGCACTTTCATAGCGACCAGCTGCATATCGTGGAGCGATTCACGCCGCTCGACAAAGACACCATTGATTACGAAGCCACTTTCGACGATCCCAGAGTGTTCACCCGGCCCTTTCAGATGAAGTTTCAGCTGAAGCGATCAACCGCGAAGGACTACGAATTCCTCGAATCGGACTGCTTCGGCGGCGAGCGCGACCAGGAGCACATCAAAGAAGGACTTGCCGATCTTAAGGATCATTACTATAAGTAACGGTACGAGCCATTTCTCCGGATATCGAGTATACTTTGGAGAATTGTGCGCGGCCTCACCCACTTACCGCTAATTCACTTTCTTTTTCCGGGTATTTTGACACTTACCGGATTCGCCCGCGCTCAGACAACAACCACAACGACGGCAGGCGCCGCTTCAGCCTCCGCGGTTTTCGGACAACCCGTAACGCTAACAGCCACCGTGACCCCGTCCACCGCGACCGGTAAGGTCACCTTCTATGACGAAACCGTGATACTTGGTTCGGCAACTCTGACAAATGGCGCGGCGACATTCTCAACCATCGGCATTGGCTATGGGCAAAGGCACGTTACAGCCCGATATATCGGCGACGCGAACGACTCTCCCAGCCTTTCCGCGGCAATAATCGAGACGATCACCACGAAGCCCGGGGGTACCTTTGCGGCGCCCTCGGGACCACTGCCCCCACCGGTCGGCATCACTGCCATCACCCCGGTTGCCGCAGCCGATTTGAACCACGACGGCTATCCCGATCTGATCGCAAACAGCGGTAGCTCGTCGGCACCAAACGGCATTAGCGTTTACCTTAATAACGGCGATGGCACGCTGGCTAATCCCGTAACCTACCCCGGTGGAGGTGGGGTGGTTTCTGACGTCGACCTCGATGGGAATCCGGATCTTATCGTCTCTTACGATGGCCTTGCCGTCCTTAAAGGAAAAGGTGACGGCACATTTCCAATCGATTCCGTCATACAGATTGACAACGCGGGCGGCACGGTCAAGGTCGCGGATCTGAATGCTGACGGTTTTCCCGACCTGGTGGTTATACGGTACAACTCCACCTCCGAGACCGGCTACACGACCATCGTCTCGGTCTATCTCGGCAACGGCGACGGCACCTTCCAATCGCTGCCGGACCTCCAGATCACGGGACAATTTTCGGATTTCGCAATCGGTGATTTCAATCGCGACGGCGTTCCGGACATCGCGATTGCCAGTGAGACCAGTTCGTCGATGAGCGTGCTCTTCGGCAATGGCGACGGCACATTCGGTGCGGCAACCGTATACACAACCGACTACGCCGCGGACATCGCTGCCGCGGACGTGAATCATGACGGGCTCACGGACCTGATCGCGGGCGATATCGTGTTTTTGGGAAATACGGCGGGCATATTCACCCCGAAGTTTGGCGCCACTCCCGGCGTAAGTGGACCAATTTCCATTTTCGATATCGACGGCGACGGCAATCCCGACATCCTCTCTTCAGCCGGGATGTCGTTCGGCAACGGGGATGGGAGTTTCCGAGCGCCTGTGCCGACGGCTTTTGCCAGCGGTATCGTGGCCGATTATAACCGCGACGGTATTCCCGACGCTGCCGCGACGGCGACATTGCCGGAGACGGGGATTTCTGTCCATAGTGGAAAGCTCGCGCCTGTTCTGACTTTGACTGCGTCGCCGAACCCCGCAACTGCCGGGCAGCCCTTGACTCTGACGGTCACTTCCAGTTATTCGGATGCCACTGGTACGTTGACCGTTTACAACCTCAACCAATCCCAGACCACCATCGGAACAGCGGCGCTGACCAACGGATCCGCGACGGTCGGACAAGCTCAGGCGATCCGCGGCAGTAACAGCTTTTGGGCCACTTACAGCGGTGACAGCAAATACGGCTCTACCCAAACCGCGCAGATCCTGGTCGAAAGCGAGCAGGCCGGAACCTCGCTGACCCTTACCGCTTCGCCAAACCCGGCGTTTGCTGGCCAACCCATCACCCTGACGGCGACCCTCTCGCAGAACCTCGGCAACGCCCAGCTCGAGTTCTTCGACGGTGCCACTCTGCTGAACTCCCAGAGGATGTACTCCACACAAGCCATTTACACAACGACACTGGCAGCGGGCGCACATCAGCTCACAGTGGCAGTCCCGCTGTATAACGGCTTTGTCACTACCCCGGCGAGCCTGACCGAGCAGGTCAACGTTGCCTCAGGTGGACAACTCAACCCCGGCCCGACATTCCTGTCCGGCGGATCCGGCCCGGGAGCGCTTGCGGCCGGCGACTTCAACAACGATGGAATTCCCGATCTTGCAGTAGCCAATACAACGGGCCAGAGCATCAGCTTCTATCTCGGAACCAATTCAGCTATCTTCGATGGTCCGGTCACTCTCCCGCTCACTTTCACGCCCGGGGGAATCGCCGCGTCGCAGGGCATGGTCAATGGCGGTCAAAGCTTCGTGAATCTGCTGGTGACCGCTCCAGCGGAGAATTCCGTGTCGGAAATCTCGTACAGCGCTACTGCAGGTGCGTCCCCGGCCGCCGGTGGATTAATTCCCGTTGGTATACAACCGGTCGCGGTAGCCACGGCCGATTTTAATAACGATGGCGGTGCCGACATCGTGACGGCCAATGCGGGTTCGAACGATGTGAGCCTCTTGCTGACCACGGGAATTACTACCGGCGAGAGCTTTGGACCGGCGCTCAGTATGCCCGCCGGAAACCATCCCGACGCGATCGTGGTTGCCGATTTCAATCTGGACGGTCAGGCGGACTTCGCCGTCGCCAACTACGGGGATAACAATGTGATGGTGTTCACCGGCAATGGTGATGGCACGTTCCAACCGCCGGTAACAACAGGCGTCGGTTCCGGACCGGCCGCGATGGTGGTGGCGGATCTGAATGGCGATGGCAAGCCGGACCTCGCGGTGGTCGATGGCGCGACAGGCCAGGTGACGATACTGCTCGGAAACGGGGATGGAAGTTTCAACGATGTCGCGACCCTTACCGTGGGGCCGGGCGCGAATTCGATTGCCGCCGCTAATTTCGGCGGGGCCGGCTCGCCGGGGCTGGCAGTGACTACCTCGGCCGCTCTCCTGGTTTTCTCCGGCAACGGCGACGGCACGTTCAACGCGCCAACCAGCTACTCCCAGTATTCGGGCGCCGCCGCGGCCGTGGCGGGAAGCTTTGGCGGGGACCTGGCGATGGAAATCGCGCTGAGCCTTCCCGCTACGAACTCGGTAGCGTTTTTGTTCAACGATTCCGCGACTACGGCCACTCTGTCGGCCTCGCCCTCGACCATCGTTGCCGGCACGAAGGTCGCTTTGACCGTAAAGGTCGCGCCGGGCACGGCCAACGGCGTGGTGAATTGCTACGATGGCGTCGCCCTGGTGGGGTCGGCACCTGTCACGAATGGGAAGGGCGTAGTTACTACCGGTTTGCTCGCGTCTGGAACACATTCCCTTTCCGCCCGATTTATAGGAGGCCCCGGCTATGCATCCGCCGTGACGGCGCCGATCAGCTTTGTTGTCACTCCAGTGACGTCGCTCGGGCTGACCGCTCCCGAACCCCAATCGCTGAATAGTCCAGCCGTGAATCTTATACCCGGGGATTTCAACAACGACAGTAAGCTGGACTTCGTTTTCGAAGACAGCTCACAGGCCTTCGAAACGTTGCTGGGAAACGGCAGCGGCGCATTCAGCGATTTGCAAACCGGCGTTTACGGAGGCAACCCGGCGGTCGCGGCCGACTTCAATAACGATGGCTACACCGATATCGCGGCAATAGGCGTCTCCGTCTATGACGCCGGTTACCCGCAAATGTCGCTGGGAATCGGCGGCGGATACTTTACCGATTTCTATCAGACGGTGGACGCCACTTACGATCCCGCCACGGCGCTCGCGGCGGCCGATGTGAACCGCGACGGCTGGACTGATCTGATCATGGCCAACCCCAACGGGTCGGTGGACGTGCTGCTCGGAATCGGCGATGGAACGTTCTCGCCGACCCATAACTTTCCGGTTGAGGCCAACCCTGGGGCGGTCGCCATTGCCGATCTGAACGAGGATGGCAAGCCGGACATCGTGGTGACGTCCAATCCTTCCTCGACGGCGGGGACTCTGACCGTGGCTCTCGGCAATGGAGACGGAACGTTCAGTACGCAGCCGACGGCAATCGCCGCCGCTCCCGTTTCCATCGTGGCCGCCGACTTCAACGGAGATCATCATACCGACCTGGCCATGGCCCATTCCGGCAATCTGATCACGGTGTTGCTCGGCGCCGGCGATGGAACGTTCGGTCCGCCGGCGACCTTCCCCGTCAGCGCGACGCCGGCGCGCATGCTGACAGCCGACATGAACGGGGATGGCAAGGCGGATCTGGTGGTGATGTTTACGACGGGAGCGCCCGCGCTTGGGGTACTCTACGGCAATGGCGACGGCACATTTCAAGCGCCCGTCGTTTACAACGCGGGAGCGCCGGTCGCCATCGCCGTTGGAGACGTCAATGACGATGGCCGGCCGGATGTGGTGCTGGCGCTAAGCACCGGCAGTCTCGACCTTTTCCCCGGTACGGGCGCCGCGCTTGAAGTGACTCAAGGGTCGGGTCAAAGCGCGCCGATCAATTCTTACTTCGAGAATGCGCTCATCGTAAGCGCGCCTCCGGGTGCGCCGGTATTCTTTACCGCACCGCAGTCAGGAGCCAGCGGAGTGTTTACGGACACCGGGACCGCGGCCACGATGGTAACGGCCGATGGGTCCGGTACAGCGACCTCGCCACCCTTCTTTTCCAATAGCGTTTCCGGCGTCTACAACATCACGGTAGACGCTCCGGGGACGGCAGTGAGCACCGTTGTCTCTCTTACCAACTCGGCGGGAGCGCCGGCTTCGATCGTGGTGATCTCGGGTAGTTCCCAGACTCAGACGATCAGCACGGCGTTCGGAGCTCCTTTGCAGGTGCTGGTAAAAGATGCCAGCGGCAATCCCGTTCCGAATGCGCCGGCCACATTCACGGCACCCGCCAGCGGCGCGAGCCTTACGTTTGCCAGTTCCGGGACCAATACCGTGGTTGTCAGCACGAACGCGTCCGGCATGGCGATCTCGCCGCAGATCACAGCCAACTCCACGCCGGGCGCTTTCAACGTGACAGCGACCGTGAAAGGCGTTGATACTGCGGTGGGTTTTTACCTTACGAACGAAGCGACGACGCAGGTAACGATCGCGATGTCCATACCCGGCATGACATTCACGGTGGATGGAGCCCAGTACGCGAACTTCCAGACTTACACATTCACTAACTGGAATCCCGGCGACACGCACACGATTTCGGTAAAGCCGACTCAGGCGGTTAATCCTTCGGAACAACTCGCATTCCTGAACTGGAGCGACGGGGGAGCCGCCACGCATACGATCACGGTTGTGCAGGGCGTCTACACGATCACCGCGACAGTCGAAATCCAGTATGAACTGATCACGTCGGCGGGCGCCGGTGGAGTCATCAGTCCCGCGACCGGGTTCTTCGCCCCGGGACCGATCGTGATCACGGCGACCCCTGATCCGGGCTACGTTTTCGGCAGCTTCGACGGAATCCCAGGAAACGGAACCGGGCCAACGCAGACCCTGAATTTCACCAGCGCAGGTTCGGTGTACGCCAGTTTTGCCCCCTATGCACCTGTCACGCTGACTCGTTCCGGCCCTCTGTCAGCGGGCGAGATGGGAGCGGTCTACACAGTGACAGTGGATAACCAGACTTTTTCGGCTACAAAGGGCACCATCACTGTGGTGGATAATCTGCCGCCCGGACTTACGCTTGTCTCCATATCTGGCGGCTTCTTCACGTGCGCCGGAACAATCTGCACTACGGGCTTGTCGCTTCCGCCCGGAGACTCCTGGCAGATTATGCTAACGGTGAACGTTGCCGCCAACGCGCCTGCGCAAATCACCAATCAAGTAACGGTGTCGGGAGGGGGATTCAATTCCGTGACCGCGAGTGACACGGCGACGCTGATTCCGTTTCAGACGATCGCTTTTGCCCCAATCAGCAGTGTCGCCTTCGGCGCGGCGCCATTCACTGTCAGTGCAACCGCAAGTTCCGGATTGCCCGTGATTTTCAGCTCCGGAACCCCATCGGTCTGCTCGGTTACATCCACGACGGTCATGATTCTGACCGGAGGAGTTTGTTCGATCGTGGCGAGCCAGGCGGGGAACGCCAGCTATGGGGCCGCCAGCGTAACGCAGAGCTTCATCGTAAATCCAATCGCGCAGACAATATCCTTCACGCCGCCCGTAAACCCGGTAGACGCTCCCACGGTGGTAGTTTCGCTTAACGCAACAGCCAGTTCCGGCCTTCCGGTTCACATCCAGTCGTCTACGTCCAACTGCTCCGTGTACGCGGGCACTTCGGTTTATCTCGGAAGCACGGGGCCGTGCACCATCACTTTTCTTCAACCCGGCAACGCCAGCTATGCACCCGCGACTTTGACGGCGACCTTCATCATCGGCAAGACTCAGACGATTACGTTCAACCCGGTCGGGGATCTAGCCACGAGCACGACCTCTGTCTCGCTGACCGCGGCATCCACGTCGGGCCTCGCGGTGGTTTTTACTTCGAATACGCCCAGCGTGTGTACTGTCTCCCAAAGCACGGTGACCATCCTCAACAGCGGCGGCTGCTCGATCACGGCCAGCCAGCCGGGAAATACCACATATGCACCAGCGCTGGGGGTGACACAGGATTTCACGGTCCTGTTTACGGACGTTCCCGCAGGCGCCAACTACACCAGCGCCGTCGATGTCTTTGCCCAGGAAGGCATCACTGCCGGATGCGCCACCGACGATTTCTGCCCGAATGACTCCGTCACCCGCGACCAGATGGCAATCTTTCTGGTACGCGCCGTCTATGGAAGCGATAACTTCACTTCCTCAGCGATACCTTACTTTACCGACGTTCAGCCCTCTACCTTCGGATTCAAGTGGATTCAGAAGCTATACGAACTCGGCATTACCAGAGGATGCACGGCGACCACTTATTGCCCGACCTCGGTTGTCACCCGCGATCAGATGGCGGCTTTCCTGATTCGCGTCCGCTATGGACTCGTCCTGGCGGCGAATCCTCCATCCTTCACTTATCCCGCGACACCTTACTTCACTGATGTGCCCGCTACCGACACAGAGTTCCCCTATGTGCAACGGATGAAGCTCGACGGCATCACCAACGGGTGCACTGCCACTACTTACTGCCCGGACGACCCGGTCACGCGCGGGGATATGGCGATCTTCGTTATGCGCGCCGCGTTCAATCAGTTCCTTCCGGCTGGAACGCCATTGATCGCGCAGATCAGCCCGGCGGCCCTGAACCTCGGCTCGTCAGGCACGTTTACCATCACTGGTGTGAACACCAACTTTGCGCAGGGGACGACTACGCTGAGCCCAATACCGGGCGTGGACATCGGCGCAATCACGGTGAGCAGCCCGACTTCGCTGACGGTAGAGCTCTCGGCCGCGGGGAACGCAACGGCGGAGCCTTATTCGATCACGGTTATTACCGGAACGCAACAGGCCGCGCTTCCCAACGGACTCGTGCTTCAGTGAGGCGCCGGATCGTCGAACGTAAGACTCGACTCCGCAGTGAACTTACGATAATCGTGGAAATCGATTTCGTTGCGGAACTGCACGCCGGCGGCGGTTAACAGCATTTCCGCCTTCAGCGGCAGCAGGTATTGCGTTCCGCCTATATCGGCGTAATCGTAATCCATGGATTCGGTGCTCCCGAGCAGAGGGGCATCTTTGGGAACATAGGCGATCTGGACCACGCGCAGCACGTGGCCGGTTTCCCGCTCGACATAAACCAGCCCGTGATGGCCTACGACTTTCGACCAGGAAGTGACGGGAAAGCGAAGCTCGAATTCCGATTTGGCGGCGTCGATCTCGTAGCGGAAAGCCCTGACGGGATGGCCTCGCAGGGTCGTATCGCTGTCCCACCAGAAGGCCGCAGCGCCGGGCCGGAAAATCTCGTTCAACGCCCCGCCGAATTCGCCTGCCGATGTCGCGCCCCTGACGGAGTCGTAGCCGAGTTTCGTCGGCCGGTTATTGACGGCCAGAAGCTTGTGGTATTCGCGGCCGTCGGCCGAGCCGAGCTGGACGGTAAGAACGTCTTCGGCTTTCCAGCCGTTGCCATTGCGGTTTTCGGCGCGCTGAATGGTTTGCGTGCAGATGAAGTTCGGTATTGTCCGACTCCAGGCCAGGGCCTTTTCCGCGGCGTCGTTGACGACCCGGCGCGTCTCCTCCTGCGATGGGGCCAGGGCCGAGAGGGACGGAGCCGCTAAAGGCAGCGCGCCGAGATTCACGGGCCTGACTTCGGGCGGGCCTTGCGGCAGAACGTCCAGGAATAGACTGTCGATTCGCGCACTGCCGCTGCCGGAAAGGGAAAGGCCGAAACTCACGGTGGCTGAACCGGCATCGATGGTGCGCGTGATTTCGTATCCGGTCCATTCCGCGCTCCGGACCTGTCGGGCGTCGTCCAGCAGGAAGAAGCGTGCGCTATCGGACGGTCCCGCCGGTTCGAGCTTCACCGACGCTCGCAGCCGCAGGGTTTTGCCGATATACGGGGCCGCGTTCAAGGTTTGGATCAGCGAGCCGGCGCCGGTGAGAACCGCGCACAACGGACCAGTCCTGCAGTCTTCGGCGGTGGTGACGACCTTGAAGCCGTCATGGTCGGATTCGATATTCCAGCCGGGCGGCAGCTGGTCCGGCTCGCCCTCCGCGAAATCGAGATTGCGCGGGTTGAAGGGAAAGCCATCCAGAATGTCGAGCGTCACGTCGCGGATCCGGGCGGGGTGGGGGCCCAGCGAGGTGACGCCGAACTCGATCGATTCCGCGTCCACCGGGACCACGAGCATGATCTCGGATTGGGTCCAATCCGTGGACCGTACGGGACGGTCGGCGCGGTTATTGAGGAAATCGGCGGGTTGGGCGCGGCGATTCACGCGGATCCGCAACTGCGCGCCATCCCGGAGCCAGGCGCTCAGGCGAATCGGTTTGTCGCGATACATCTTCGCGTCGAGCGTCTGCCGGATCTCGCCGCCGGTCAGGATTATGCAGGCGGGGCTGGGCGCGCAACCGTCATGGCTGACTTGAGCAGACGCGTTTTCGATGGACCAATGCGCGGGCGCCTGGCCTGGCTCGCCTTCCCGGAAGTCGAGATTCCGTGGAATTTGCGCGCAGGCGAGACTCGCGAAGAGCAGTCCAATCGGGATGCCGCGCTTCATGGCCGATTACGGAACTGTTCGAGCAGCGAGGAGATTTTTCCCGCCGGCGCCAGCAATTTACCACCGGTATTCAGGAGCAGACGGCCGTCCGCATCGGCGGCGAAGACGGCCGAAGAGATCGTAATATACGGTTGCGCTTCGGCGGGAAGCGCTGTCTCGAAGCCGCTCGATTTCTCCAGAGCTTTGAGCAGGGATTCGCGAATCTTGTCGCGCAGGGCGGTTCCGAGCGATCCGGATCGAAGCAGTTCGCCGAGCGAGCCATCGGCATCGATCTTCTCGACCTCGGCGCCGAGACGAATGGCGTTGCCTTGTTCGATCATGGGCGTGACCAGGAGCTGGATGGAGCCGTTGCCGCCCACCAGGCGTTTTGCGTTCTCCTTGCCAAGCACCTTCAGGCAGGCGAATTTTTCGAAATGGAGCTGAACGGTCAGCCGCGCGGCGGGCGGCACGGGAGCGAGCTCGGCGCTTTGTATGGAAATGCGATCGCCACAGCGCTCGGATTTGTTCAGGATGGTCTGAAGCACGGGGGTAATGTGGTCCTGCAGTCCGGCGAGGCCTGTGCGGAGATGGAACTCGAGCAAACGCGTGGCCGCCGCGGCGCCGGAGCCGGATTCGGCGATGGTACCGGCTACGGTGATCGGAACGGGCTGTCCGGCGACGTTCAGCGAAACAGAGACAGGCGGGATCTCAAACGAAAAAACGAACGCGATCAGAGGCGCGGCGGTCAGCCACGCCGCCATACAAAGTACCGGAAGAAGCCGATTACCCACTGCCGTCATATTAGCGCCGAAGAAGACAGACCGCGACGGTGAACTCGATTTTCTGATATTCTGGCGCTTTTCGCACAAATGGCGCTTATCTCGAATCGAAGATATGCTTTGTCTGTGACGCTGATCGCGCTGGCTGCCGCCGCCGGACAGCAGCCGCAATCGAGCGTGGAAAAGCTCAATCTGGATCGCCCGCGCCAGATGCTGCACGACGCCAACGACGAGCTGAAGAAGCACTATTACGACGCGAAGTATCACGGCCTCGATCTCGAAGCGCGCTTTAAAGAATCCGACGACCAGATGGCCCGCGCCACCTCGCTCGCCCAGGGTTTCGGGATCGTCGCCGGCTTTCTCGACGGGCTCAACGACTCCCATACTTTCTTCCTGCCGCCGCAACGCCCGTTCCGGATCGATTACGGTTTTCGCATTCAGATGTTTGGCGATAAAGCGCTGATTGCCCGCGTGCGCCCGGGGACCGATGCGGAATCGAAGCTGCAGCCGGGCGATGAGATCCTCGTCTGGAACGGGTTCAATGTCAAGCGCGATGTCCTTTGGAAACTGAATTACTTCTTCAACAGCATCGCGCCGCGGAACAGTTCGAAGCTTACGGTGCGAAATCCGGCGGGCGAAGTTCGCGAGGTGGAGGTGCAGGCTTCCGTCCACCAGTTGAAGAGGCGGCTGGATATTTCCGGCAGCAGCGGCGATAACGATCTGTGGCAGATGATTCGCGAAGACGAGAATTTCGATCATTACGTTCGACAGCGCTACGTCGAATCCGAAGGCGCCATGATCTGGAAGATGCCGGAATTCGATTTGCGCGACGAGGACGTCGATCGCCTGTTCGCGGTGGCGCGGAAACATCCGGCGCTCATTCTCGATCTGCGCGGAAATCCCGGAGGTTTGATCGTCACGCTGGAGCGCATGGTGGGGAACATTTTCGATCACGACATCAAAATCGCCGATCGCATCGGCCGCCGGGAACTCAAGCCGCAACTGGCAAAAACCCGCGGCGGCAATGCGTTCGAGGGACGTCTGATCGTACTGGTGGATTCCGGCTCGGCCTCCTGCGCCGAACTCTTTGCCAGGGTTGTGCAGTTGGAAAAACGCGGTCTGGTTGTGGGCGACGTGAGCTCCGGCAGCGTTATGGAAGCGCGCCGGTACAGCCAATCTCAGGGAGTGGATACGAAGATTTTCTACGGCTTCTCCATCACCGACGCGGACCTGATTATGAAGGACGGCAAGAGTCTCGAACATAGCGGCGTGGTTCCGGACGAAATGATTGTGCCGGAACCAGCCGATGTGGCGCAGGGAAGGGACCCCGCTCTCGCCCGGGCGGCGCAAATCGCGGGCGTAAAACTGAATCCCGTCACCGCCGGGAAGTTGTTTCCATTTGAATGGATGAAGCTGTAATCACGAGGCCAGGCCGGGGCTGCCGATTTTTCCGCCCATCGAATCGAAATCGGCAACGAGCTGGCTCCAGTCGAAACCAGCGGGAGCCTTCTTCGTGGCTTTGTTGAGACCGTCCTGACTTACCACGGTGTAGAGCTCGCCGCCGGAAACCTTCGATGCGTACTGCGCCACAGCGGCGTCGGTGACCAGGCCGGTCATGCCCCAGGTGTCGATGGTTACGCCTTTGGCATTGTAAGCAACTCCGGCCACGCAATGCCCATTATCGGGATCGGCGGGTCCGGCTGCGTCCCAGACGAAGCCTGAAGACGACGGCATTGGGTTGATCCACGCATCGGGCAGCGGCATGCCGAAGTAGAGATTCTCGAATAGCCAAAGCGCCGTGCGGACCTCCGCGGGCTCGGTGGCATCGACTGCGAGCCAGCCCGCGATTTTGTGCGTGCTGCCGGCGGGCGCGCCATGATTTTCCCAGTAATTCAACGCGGTCTGCTCGTCGCAGCCTTGATCCGTCGAGGGGTCGCCGGGAACATAACCGCCAATGGCGCTATAAAGGGCGACGATCTCCTCGTCGGTATAGAGGAAAGGTTTTGTGCCCGAGTTCCCGGTCAATACACCGACGAGATGAGCCATTCCGGCGATCACGCAGTCGCCGAGCTCGTCGTTGCCGTAGATGTTGGAGAGGGCCGACGCCGCGGCCTTCGTATAGTCGCATGTCGCAGGCGGCGCTGGAATGCGGTTCGTAAGATAATTGCGCAGGCTCAGACGCGGACATCTTGCGACCGGCCGTTTTCGACCAAGCTTGAATGTGCGCCTGGATTCGGGGTGCTGGATGGTTTTGACAGGCATGATCGGCTCCTCTGATTGCCGGCTTCAGGATAGAGGGGAGCGAGGCGCGATCCGCAGGCTTCGACCGGCCTTTTACGCGGAATCTGTTGGCGGTGCGCGAGTTATTTATTCGAGATTATGCCGTGGCGGTTGTGACTGACTCCGTTCGAACCGCCATGAGGTCGACGCCTTCCCAGCGAGCCACCACGGCCGTGGCCAGGCAGTTGCCGAGCAGATTCACCGATGTTCGCGCCATATCCATCAAGGTGTCGACGCCGAGGATCACGGCCACGCCTTCGACCGGCAAATTGAAAGTCGCGAGCGTGCCAGCCAGAATCACCAGGGATGCTCGGGGGACGCCGGCGACCCCTTTGCTCGTCAGCATCAGGGTCAGCATCATGACCAGTTGGGTGCCGAAGGGAACGCGCACCCCGGCTGCCTGGGCGACGAACATCGAGGCGAGGGCGAGGTAGAGGGTCGAGCCATCGAGGTTGAAGCTGTAGCCGGTAGGCAGCACGAAAGCCACAATGTGTTTGGGTACGCCGAACTCCTCCATATTTTCGAGCGCGACAGGCAAGGCGGATTCGCTCGATGCCGTCGAGAAGGCCAGCAGAAAAGGTTCGCGAACGTGGTGGATGAACCGCCGCAGCGGAATTTTGGCAATGGCCGTTACAGTCCCTAGCACCACGACGACGAAGAAGACTTCCGCGCCGTAGAGGGTCAGAACGAGTTTGCCGAGATTGCGGAGGATGCCGATGCCGCGGTCGCCAATTGTAGCTGCCATGGCGCCGAAGACGCCGAATGGCGCGAACAGCATCACATAATTCGTGTATTTGAACATCACCTCGGAGAGCGCCTCGCAGAATTCCACGACAGGGCGCGCTTTCCTCCCAACGGTGGCGCAGGCCGCCCCGAAGATGAAGGCAAAGACGACGATCTGCAGTACCTCGCCCCTCGCCATGGCGTCGAAGATGCTGGTGGGAAAGGTGTGTTCGAGAATCTGGGACAGACTTGCGGGCGCGATGGTGACGTTCGCCGCTACTCCTTTTTGGAGTTGCACGCCGGCGCCGGGCTGGATCAGATTCACCGCGCCGAGGCCGATGAATAAGGCGACCGTGGTGACCACTTCGAAGTAGAGAATGGCCTTGCCGCCGATGCGGCCCATGGTCTTGATGTTGCCTGCACCGGCGATGCCGGAAACGAGAGTGCCGAAAAGCAGTGGCGCAATGATGGACTTGATGAGCCGCAGGAAGATGGCCCCGAGAATGGCCGTGCCTTTGGCCGGTCCGGGAAAAACGGCGCCGAAAACCACACCGCCGACAAGCCCGACGATGATCCAGGTGGTGAGGGAGATGCGTTTCATGATTCGATCCGTTTCATGATTCGGTCCTTGTCCGCCTCGGCGCGGAAAGGCAGGCAACAAGGGCCGCCGGAATATCGATGCTGTTTAAATTATCGACTGTAAGGTAGTGGGCGCGCAGAGACCCGGACCTCCTGCGTGTGCCGAGCGTTCAGACGCCGGCATTAAAGCGCGCCCAATAGCGAATCTTGAGTTCGCGCGCGAAGGTTTCCGCCGGATGCAGTCGCAGCAGTGGGAAAGACCACCCGGAAGGTTGAACCCGATCCCTCGACGCTATCCACTTCGATCGAAGCGTGGTGTGCGCGGGCAATGCTGTCGGCGAGCGACAGACCCAGGCCGAAACCTCTGTCGTTTCTGGCCCTATCCGCCTGATAAAACCGTTTGAAGATGTGCGGCAGATCGGCCCGCGGGATTCCGACACCGGAATCCCGAATCGTTACCGCCACTTCGCCGGGTGCCGGCAACACGGAAGCGATCACGCCGGACCCCGCGGGCGAGTATTTGATTGCGTTGTCCAGCAGAACCAGAAACAGGCGGTGCAAAGCGCGCCCGTTGCCGGAGATCGTCTTTCTCGTGCCGGTGTGTTCAGCCTCCACAAGGATCCGAACCTCGCGCAGCTGGGCGACGCCACGGAGTTCGTCCGCAACACCGTTGAGAATCGCACACGGATCGAGCGGCTCTTTGGGCAGTTCCGCCGAATCCGCTTCGTGGCGCGCCAGAAACATCAGGTCTTCCACCAATTGCGTCATGCGTTCAGCTTCGTCGGCAATTTCCCGCAGCGACTCCCGATAGGCTTCCGGGTCGCGCGCGCGGCGGAGAGCCAGTTCGGCGCTGGTCCGGATCACCGCCAGCGGGGTGCGCAGCTCGTGCGACGCGTCGGCCGCGAACTGTGAGAGGGTGCCGACGGCCGATTCAATCCGCCCCAGCATCAAGTTCCACGTTTCCGTCAGGCGCTGCAGCTCGTCGCCGGTTTGCAGCGCCGGCAGCCGCAGAGAAAGATTATCGATGCCGATGGTTCGCGCTGCGGTGGTGATTTCGTCGACCGGCTTCAGCGCCCGCCGGCTGAGAAACGCCGCACCCGCGCAGGCAATCGCCACGACCAGCGGAACCAGGCCGAACAGAAGATACTTCAGCAGATCGAGCGTGTGGTCGATCGCTTCCAGCGACGAGCCGATTTGCAGGCGATACGCATGGCCGCGGATGCGAAACCGCCTGTCCAGCGTGCGAACCGGCCCCGCCTCAGGGGCGCGATCCGGAAAGTGAAACTCTAATCCTCCCGGACCTTGCAATCGCAGAAAATCCGCCGACGGCAATCCCTGGCAGAACTCTTCAATTTCGTCCATGAGATTTTCAGGAGGCACTTCGGCGGCTTCTCTCGCCGCGTAAAACTGGAATTGAGCGGCGCGGTCGGCGAGATCCCCATCCACTTCCCGCAGCAGCCGTTGCCGCAGCGAAAACCAGATTAACCCGCTGAAAAGGCCCAGCGCTCCGGCAAGGATGAGCGAATACCAGACGGTCAGGCGAAAGCGGATCGACCGTTCACGCTTCATCCGAGGGATCTCGCATGGAATAACCCACGCCGCGCACGGTGTGAATCAGTTTCGGCTCGTCCGCATCCACCTTGAGCCGCAACAGACGTACAAAAGCCTCAAGTGTGTTCTCGTTGACGTCGCACCCGAAGCCCCAGACGGATTCGAGGATGGTTTCACGCCGGACCACCCTTCCCGAATTCCGCAGCAGCAGTTCCAGAAGACTGAATTCCCGCGGCGTCAGAGTCAGTGTATTTCTCCCGCGCGTGACGCGCCGCGTGGCTGGATCGAGCCGAACATCCGCCAGTTCGAGGCACACGGGTTGCGGGATGGCGCCGCGTCTGCTTACGGCGCGCAGACGAGCCAGCAGGATCTCGAACGAAAATGGTTTGGTCAGGTAGTCGTCCGCGCCCGCATCCAGACCGCGGACGATGTCGGAAGCCGCGTCCTTCGCGGTGAGCATCAATACGGGGGTTTGATTATGGGCGTTGCGCAGGCGGCGCGCCACGGTCAGACCGTCCATTCGGGGAAGCATCATGTCCAGCACGATGGCGTCGAACGAAGCCGCGCACGCCGTTTCGAGTCCCGTCGCCCCGTCGCTCGCGAGCACCACATGGTGCCCTTCTTCGGTCAGACCCCGCTTCAGCAGGGCGGCCATGCGCCGCTCGTCTTCGACGACCAGGATCCGCATCTGTGTCCAATCGTAGCCGATGCGGCTTCGAGTAATCTTGT
Organism: Terriglobia bacterium; assembly: GCA_963788485.1. Lineage (GTDB taxonomy): Bacteria > Acidobacteriota > Terriglobia > Bryobacterales > Bryobacteraceae > BOG-234. The sequence goes on along the minus strand of CAWBIS010000001.1, from coordinate 29,251 downwards.
AGGTTATGAAACTCGGCATCACAGGCGCGAGCGGAAAGCTCGGCACGAATGCAGTCCAGCATCTTCTGAAGCGGTCCAAAGCCACGAATATCGTCGCGATCACGCGAACCCCGGACAAAGTTGCGGGCCTCGCGGCGCAAGGCGTCGAAGTCCGCGCCGGGGATTTCAACGATCCCGGGGGGCTGGCGAAGGCGTTCGCGGGAATCGACCGGCTGCTGATCATACCGGCCACCGATCTCACCCCGGGCGTAAGGATCCGGCAGCACTCGACGGCGATCGAGGAGGCGGTCAAGGCCGGCGTCGGCCATATCGCTTACATCTCCTCCCTCGGATGCAAGCCGGGAAAGGAAGACGGTATCCTCGAAACGCACTGGGCGACGGAGCAGGCGCTGATCAATTCCGGCGCTGTCTGGACCCTGTTGCGCATGGGCCCATACACCGAGTCCCTGCTCGACGCGGCGAAGAACGCGATCGCCAGCGGCGTCTACACCGCGCTCGACGGCGCCCCGGCCGCATGGGTGGTCCGCGAGGATATTGCCGCGGCAGGGGCGGGCATTCTTGCCACCGAAGGCCACGAAGGCGCGACCTATTATGCTACCGGCCCGCTCTCGGTTAAACCCGCCGGGATTGCCGGGATCATGGCCGAGGTCGCGGGGAAGCCGATCCGCTTCGCGCCCCTGACCGTCGAGCAGCAGCAGGCGAATCTGACGAAGGCCGGCTTGCCGCCGTTCCTGATCTCGCCGATACTCAGGTTCCAGATGGCGAGCCGCGATGGGGCATTCGATCTTGTGACCGGGGACATCGGGCGTCTCTCAGGGAAAGCTGCCGAATCGCCCGAGCAGTTCCTGTTGCGCAACAAGGCAGCGTTCGCCAGCGCCTGATCGCAGCCCTCGATTTGTCTGCTATTTCAGATACTTGCCCGGCGGCCATCCGAGTTCGATACAATCTTCAGTGGCCAATCCGGGAAAGCGCCCCTGAGATGCCGCAATTCGGAACGCCCACAGGATTTTTCAAGGACCTATCCAAGGAGTACCTGACGATGACAACGACTCGACGCAATTTTCTGGCTGCAGCCGGCGCGGTGGGCGCCGTCGCCCCTTTTATCAAGGCGGACGACAAGACCGGAACAAAGTATCCGATCCTCGGCGACGGCGACCACAAGTACGAGTGCATTCACGATTGGGGGGAGTTGCCCTCCAACATCAAATACGGCAACACCCACAGCGTCTGCGAGGATTCGCAGGGTCATATCTATGTTCACCACACGGTGCACAAGGACAGCCCCAGCCCGGACAGCGTCGTCGTTTTCGATGACAAAGGCAAGTTCGTGCGCTCGTGGGGCGCGATGTTCCGCGGCGGGGCGCATGGCTTGTTTCTGCGCAAGGAAGGCAAGACCGAATACCTCTATTTCTGCGACGAGAAGCATGGCATCGTTACCAAGCGGACGCTGAAAGGCGAAGAAGTCTGGACGATGGGCTATCCGCAGGATTCGCCGATTTATCAGAAAGGGCCCGGGTCCACCGGTCCCGGCGGAGCAAACGGCCTCAATTACCGTCCCACCAATATTTCGATGGCGCCCAATGGCGACTTCTGGATCGGCGACGGCTACGGTTCTTATTTCATGTTCCACTACAAAGTGGACAGCCCGACCGCCTACCCGAAGCTGGTGAACACTTTCGGCGGTCCCGCGCCCGCGCCCCCGCAGGCCAGGGGCGGTGCCAGAGGTGGTCCCGGCGGCGGTGGTCCCGGCGGTGGTGGTCCCGGAGGTGGCGCTGCCCGCGGCCCAAGACCGGCGCCCCCGATCGATCAACTGAATAATCCGCACGGCAACATGGTCGACATGCGCGATCCCAAAAATCCCGTTCACCTGATCGCGGATCGCGGTCATGGGCGCATCGTGCGCTACACGCTGGACGATAAACCGATCGATGTGGTCGAAGGCACGATCCGGCCCTGCTACTTCCACGAATACAAGGAAACCATCGTCGTCCCCGACCTTTCCGGCCCCGTGTTCATTCTGGACAAGGATAATAAGGTCGTGGCCGACATGGGAAGAGCCAAACCCGATGGGCCGAAGAATCCTCCGCGCACAACCGAGAATCGGAGCGACTTCGTGCCCGGCCAGTTCGTCGCGCCGCACGGCGCCACGTTCGACCACAACGGCAACATCTTCGTCGCCGAGTGGGTGGAAATCGGCCGCGTTACCAAGTTGCGAAAGGTCGCATAACCAGGATGTTTCCCGAACTGGCAGCCGAATTCTTTGGAACTCTGATTCTGATTCTCTTCGGTAACGGCGTCGTCGCCATGGTCGTTCTTTTCGCCCATGGCATTCCAGGCGAAATCGTCAACGGCGGTTACACCAATATCAATTTCGCGTTTGGAATCGGCGTCACCATGGGCTGCTACGTTGCGGGCAGGATTTCGGGAGCGCATCTCAATCCCGCGGTCACTCTGGCCGTGGCGATGTTCCGGAAGTTTCCCTGGATCAAAGTCATTCCCTATTGCCTCGCGCAGATCGCCGGAGCGTTCTGCGCGGCGGCAATCGTGTTCTGGAATTACCATCCGAAGTTTATGGCGGTTGACCCCGGCCTCGATCACACGGCCGGCGTATTCACCACGTTTCCGGCCTTCCCCGACCTGCCGACGGCGGGGCTGCTGGATCAGACGATCGGCACAGCGATTCTGCTGTTTCTGATCTTCGCCATTATCGACGAACGCAATCAGCCGCCGCAGGCGAATCTCACTCCGATCCTTATCGGAACCATCGTGGTGGGAATCGGTATGTCGTTCGGGGGCATGCACGGTTATGCCATCAACCCGGCGCGCGATTTCGGGCCCCGGCTGTTCACCGTAATCGCCGGCTTCAAGAACAACGGATTGACGGATGGCGGGTACATCTTCTGGGTACCCATAGTAGGACCGCTGGTCGGCGGCGTGATTGGCGGCGCGGCTTACGATTTCGGCGTGCGCCGATTCCTGCCGCGCGCGAACGCGAAGACGGCCTGATCGTCGCAGGCGATTCGGGAAGTTGACAAAATCATCAAGCGATATTATGCGAGCAGTTACGGGAGGTTCAATACCCCGGATTCGTGCTCATCCAGTGGCCGGACGAGCGACCCGGTGAATTGGAACCGGTATTCGTATACGGGAGGCGACCCCGTGAATCGAGCCGATCCAGGAGGTATGGATTGGGTCTACTCCGGGACCTTGGGCTGGTGCTCGACTCTTGATCCGGACAGCTGGTGTTTCCAAGGCGCCCCCAGCTGCCAAACGCAGTTGACAAACACGATTGGAACTTTTCTGGCCGGAACACCGTTGGCTGGCGCGGACTTCGTGGAGGACGCGGAGTGGGGTGGGTTGAATCCGGATCTCCTGGTCGCAATTGCTGGAGCTGAATCCCAATTCGGCGCGACTGCCCCGCCGGGTACCAACAACCCATTTGGGCTCCTGAAGCCGGTCAGGAGTCGGGACGGGACGCACTATGTCCCGATATCGTATACGAATTGGAATGATGCGATTAACGCCGTTGTCTCGACAGTCGACAAGCAGTTCGTCAACGGAAACGTCACGATTTCGGCCCTTTACAGTGGACTTCCGGGTGCGTACTGTGTCGGGCCCGGCTGCTCCAACGGTAACGCGAACGCGTCGAAATTTTTTCAGCGATTGGGCGGGGGAAACCCGAACAATCCGTTTGATCTGCTATGGCCCTGCAAGGACTAATTGCCCCATCAGTGTTGATCAGCCGGCTGATGCTGGTTTTCGGGCTGGTGCTCGCGGAGGCCGGACACGGCTCCTGTTTTGCACAGCGCAATTTCACGAGCGACCGTTTCCGCTACGCGCTGACGGTCCCAATCGGCTGGAACCTCCTCGAGTCCCCGTCCGGTGTACCGGTGATATTTAACTACCCGCGGGCCAAGGGTCTGCCACAGGGACTCATTCCGGATGGTGGGGCAGACATTTATTTAGTCCCGGAGAGTGTCGTCGCCCCGGTCACGCCGGCCGGTGGACTGGACGAGTGGATCAGGAGCAATGAGAGCACATCGCATTCCGACATTCGGGTTAGTAGACCGGTGGTGCGGACGAAGGGCACAAATGCCCCTCAGGATTTAGTTAAGGTTGAGGCGGATTACGAGCGAAGCCCGGATGACGGGATGCTGCAAACCGAGGTCAATTATTATTTCCGCCTCCATGGCGATGGCTTCAGGTTACGTCTGCTGTACTGGAAGGGTGCCCCCAAGGCCTCGTCCTTCAGAGCTGCTTTGGTGGGCATCCTGAACAGTATCCGCGCAGCAGACCGCTAGCGAGGGCTCAGTGCCGACAGTTTGTCCGTACGGCGATGAAATTACCTCCACCTCCAGCGACAGAGAGAAGTTCGCCACCTATACCAGAGATTTCTACACGGGCCTCGATTATGCCGATCAGCGATTCTATGCCAGCACGTATGGGCGGTTCAATACGCCGGACCCATACATGGCTGCCGCGCGCGGAGTCAACAACCCGAAATCCCCAGCAATTGGAATCGTTACGCGTACGTTCAGGGCGACCCGGTGAACACCTACTACCCACGCGGCCTGTATCAACTATGCCAGGTTTCCACTACGGCCCAGATGCTCGCCGCATTGACTGATGCCGACGCCGCAATGAGTTACTTTGCTTTCCAAACTTCACACCCACGCAATTGCTTCAGGCCACGGCGGCGTCCTATAATTTTGGCACAGGAAATATCAGCGGAAACCCGAATACAATCGATGGGGATCAGCTCCCGGCGGTGCCGGTGGCAACTATGGCAGTAACATCCTGGGTTTGATGAACTGTTTCCATTGAGGCGGCAGATGAAGATCTGGGTTTCTGGATTGCTTCCCGAATTCGCATGGGCTGTTATTATTCTCTCCGCGATGTCAGTCGCTGGCAGTCAGGCTCAGGACCGGCAGCAGGCGTCATTGAAGGCCTTTCTCCAGATGTATGTGAGTTCGTTGCCTTTGGGGGGCGACAGGTCCACGCATTATTCGGCGTCCTTTCCGCAGCTGACCACTGGGCGAAGCGACGCCATCGTTTACCTGTCTGGCAAAGGATGGTGCGGAAGCGGTGGCTGCACAACTCTCGTTTTGGCACCGAACGGGCAATCCTGGAGGGTCGTTACAAAGATTCCGATTACACGGCCTCCAATCAGAGTATTGAACGAAAAAACTAATGGGTGGCACAGCGTAGCTGTTTGGGTGGGGGGAGGAGGCATTCCCATTCATGAGGCTGAACTGCGCTTCGATGGGCATACTTACCGAACCAACCCATCCGCTCCTCCAGCTCGGCGATTGGGCGAGAAAGCTGACGGAGAAGTGGTCATACCGTCTGCCGACGACGTGGAGTCTCTATATCCGTGATTTCTTTGTTCATCCGACGCACAGATCAAATGCATGCCAGTTGGTAAATTTGGTCAACTGTGTTATTGCCCTATTCAGGCGCCGGGCCGCGGACAACCTCAACGAATCCCTGGGGGCGAATCCATTTTCGGAAAGCCGTCTGGACTTCGTCCGCAGTCAGTTTGAAATACCGGTCTGCCGCCTGAACCGGCTCATTGAGCGGCAGCTTCATCTGCGCTCTGGCCAGCAGACCACCGGCAATCGAGTTCTCGCTCGATTCCTGGAGGGGAATCTGCCGCAGCAGAAGCGCTTTTGCCTGACGCAATTCCTCCGGGCCGACCGGGGTGCTCTGCATATCGGCAAGGTCGCGTCCGATCAGATCCCGCGCTTTCGAGACATTTGCGGGATCGCAGCCGAAGATCACCGAATAGGTTGTCCGCGACCGGCCGGCCTGCAGTTCGGCGTTGACGTTGTAGACGTAGCCCGTTTTCTGCCGCAGGTCGCGGTAGAGACGAGTGGCGTAGAATCCCCCGCCCAGCACATGATTGCCCAGCTGCAGCGCGTAGTAATCGGGATTGTAGCGGTTCATCTGGACTTCCTCCGCGAGCGTGACGGTATCCTGCAACTGGCTCGGATCGGGAACATTCACCGCCGAGGTTTTATTTTCGGATACCGGCGGCAGCGTCACTTCCGGCTGGGGTCCGGTCGCTTTCCAGTCGCCGAACCATTTTGAGATCTCCCGTTTCGCCTCATCCGCCGACACGTCTCCGATGACCACGATAGTGGTCAGGTCGGGGCGCACGGTCTTGTGATAATACTGCACCACGTCGTCGAGAGTGACTTTAGCCACAGATTTCGGCGTGACCTCTCTGGTCTCGGGATCGTTGGCGGGAACCAGCCCGAGGGTGACCGCGCGACCCGCGCGATACGCGGGGCTGGAAAGCTCGCCCTCCGCCAGTTCGCCCACCTGCCGGGAAATAATTCCAAACGCCGCGGCGGGCAAAGCCGGATTCAATTCGTTATCCGCCAGCAGCTGCACGCCTCGGGAGAAATTGCTCTTGAGAACGCGCACCGAAAAATTGAAGCCGGCACTTTCATCCGCGGCGATATCGTCGAGAGCTTTCTGGAACGCCAGCCGGTCGAGCGTCCTGGTTCCGTAACCCAGCAACTGGTCAAGCACGTCGGAAACGCCTTCCTTCCCCGGAGGAGTTTCCAGATCCGAATCGTTCCTGATGTTGCCCATCACCGTAACTGTTGGCGTAATTCTCTCCGTGTCGACGATCAGGCGGATACCGTTCGGCAGCGTTTCATCGGACACACTGAGCTTTTCCTGCGGCACGCTGAGCGAAGCCAGTTTCGCCGCCGCCCATTCGGGGAGAGCGACCGGTTTGGTGGGCTCCGAAGTCAGCTTTTCGTTTCCGCCAAAGCCTTTCGAAGCCACCGGCGCACCGGAAGGCACCGGCTTGAGCGTTGCGATTACGGTGTTCTGCTCCAGAAGGTACTTTTTGGCAACCCGGTTCACGTCGGCCACGGTGACGGCTTTGATAGCTTCAACGTCCTGATCGGGTGACGTGCGGCTTTCCGCAGCCAGCGCTTTCGACCAGGTCTCCGCAAGACCGGGTATCGAATTCCGCTCGAATTCCGCCTGCGCCACTTCTCCCCGCTTCGAAGCTTCGATCAATTCCGGAGAGATTCCGTCCATCACCTGGCGCGCGATGATCCGCTTCATGTCGGCAATGACCCCGGAAGTATCGGTTCCCGCGGGCAGGGCCGCCATGGCAAATCCCACGCTGGCCTTTGGATAAGTTTCGGCCATGCCGAATTCGGCCGCCAGCGCTTTACCCTGCGGAACCAGCCCGTATAGTTCGCCTCGCTGGCTGGAGAGCACGTCGCCCAGGATCTCGGCAGCGGCGTAATCGGGGCTGTCGGTCCCCGGCATTCGATAACCGATGAATGCCAGCGTATAACCGAGATCGCTGTCCAAAGTGAACGTTTCCGCTTTGACCGGCTTGAGATCGACGGGAGTTCGCGCCGGTAAGTCGTGCCGCGGTATGGATTCGAACAGACTCCGGATCTGCGCCAAAGTTGCGTTGCCGTCGACATCGCCCGAGATCACCAGAATGGCGTTGTTGGGTGCGTACCAGCGATCGTGGAAGGCCTTCAGCATCGCGCCGGTCGTGGCGTCGAACGACGCTTTGGTTCCGAGCGGATCGTGCGCATAAGGTGTTCCCGCGAACATGTCTTCGTTCAACCGGGTGAGAAATTTATAGGTTGGATTGGAAAGATCGCGGGCCACTTCCTGCTCGATGGCGCCCCGTTCATTGGCCCAATCCGTCTGCGAATCCGAGATATTCCGCATGCACGCCGCTTCCACGCGCAGCGCGATGTCCAGATCGGCGGTGGGCACGGTGGTGAAGTATTGCGTGATGTTCTGCTGCGTGTCGGCGTTATCCTGCCCGCCAAGCTGGGCGAAGATTGCGGCCGTCTGATCCGTGGTGAGACCTTCGCAACCGCGAAACGCCATGTGCTCCTGCGCGTGCGCCATGCCCGGAAAGCCGGCAGGCGTTTCGTCGCCGCCCACGCGGTAATTCAGTTCGATCGTGGCCACCGGCGCGAGAGGGCTTTGCAAAATTACCACTTCGAGACCGTTGCTTAAAGTGGCTCGCAGCGTCTTCAGAGCCCCGGCGGGTGGTTGTTTCACCTGCGGAGCCCCGGACAAAAGCAGCGAACATGAAAGGATCAAACCGCATGTTGTGGAAACACGGAGCATCATTCTTCCTCAGCGTACTGCACATCAGCAGCCATATCCAGGGGAGGTCCAATTGGCGACGCCCGTGCTGCGCAGATGTTGCGTAGTGTCGCCCGATCAAAAAGCTGCCGCTCCACACACTCTCAGTTCCCCCGTTCTGTGGGCGTGTTCGATTCTTGTCGGCATCGTCGCGGGCCTTGGTGCGGTCGGTTTTCGGGATCTCATCGGCTTCTTTCACAATCTCCTGTTTCTGGGAATCCTCTCCGCGAATTACGATGCCAGCGCGCACACCGCGCCTTCCCCCTGGGGGCCGTTTGTGATTCTCGTTCCGGTTGCCGGCGCATTCGTCGTGGCTTTTCTGGTGAAGAACTTCGCGCCTGAAGCGAAAGGTCACGGGGTTCCTGAAGTCATGGATGCCGTTTACTTCAAAAAGGGGATTATCCGCCCCATGGTCTCGGTGATCAAGGCGTTCGCTTCCGCCCTTTCCATCGGGAGTGGCGGCTCCGTGGGCCGGGAAGGACCGATCATCCAGATCGGCGCTTCGTTCGGTTCGACCGTTGGGCAGTTCCTGCGGACGCCCGCCTGGCAGCGGATAACTCTCATCGCGGCCGGTGCGGGCGGTGGCATTGCGGCTACGTTCAACACCCCGGTAGGCGGCGTACTGTTCGCCGTCGAACTGATCATGCATGAGGTCAGTGCGCGAACCCTGGTGCCGGTCGTCACCGCCACAGCCACCGCTACCTATATCGGGCGGTTGTTCTTCGGGCCGCATCCGTCGTTTTCAATTCCGGGATTTTCCATCACCTATTTCCATCTGACCAATCCTTTCCTGCTTCTGGCCTACGCCGCGCTGGGCGCGATCACAGGCTTGGTTTCCGTACTTTTTATCTCCTCGATTTACGGCTGCGAGAGTTTTTTCGAGAAGCGCGTGCCTGGCGGATACTACGTGCAACATCCGGCCGGCATGCTGGCCGTGGGCATCATCATTTATGCGCTGATGGCTCGCTTCGGCCACTATTACGTCGAAGGCGTGGGCTACGCTTCGATTCAGGACATTCTGAACGGGGCTGCCTTCCCGCTCTATCTGGTTGCGCTGCTGTTCGGTTTGAAATTGTTGTGCACTTCTCTCACTCTTGGCTCGGGAGCTTCGGGCGGCGTGTTCTCCCCGGCGCTTTTTCTGGGCGCCACTGCGGGAGCGGCCTACGGCAACGTGCTTCACCACCTTTTTCCATCGCTCGATATCAGCGCGCCGGCATTTGCCGTGGTTGGAATGGGTGGCGTGGTGGGCGGGTCGACCGGCGCAGCCATGGCCGCCATTGTGATGATTTTCGAAATGACGCTCGATTACACTGTCATCGTCCCCCTGACGCTTACGGTGGCGATCAGCTATGGGGTGCGTAAAGCGATCATCGGCGACAGCATCTATACGCGCAAACTGACATTGCGGGGAGATGCGGTTCCGGAAACTCTGCGCGCCGACCTCCAGTTTACGCACCGGGCCGAGGGCATGATGAATCGGCATGTCGCAGTCGTTCCGGATTCGAAAACACTGCGGGATATCGGCGAGAAAGAGGCCGGCACGGCCTGGATCGTGACCGGCGGATCGAACAACATCGCAGGGGTTGCTCTCCCGGAGAATCTGGCCATTCTGGAACATGCCGGTCCGGGATCGGCTATCCGGGATTTTTTACAGAAGTGCGTAGTGGTCGCGCCGCGCGCATCCCTGGGAGACGTGATCACGGCGATGGAGTCGGCCAATGCGGGCGTCGCGCTCGTCAGCGCGGACGGAAACCATCCGTCGCCTGCCGACGTGAAAGGCGTGATCACGCGCAAGGAAATTCTGGATGCCATGGCAAGCGATGGGGAACTGTTCGGCGGCTGAAGCCAATCGGGCTGCTAGGCCACGATCTGAAATTCAGCCCGTCGTTCCCCGCCCTCGGCGGGCGCGCTCACGGCCGCCCGATTCCGGAAGACCGCAAGACTGACGGCCCGGCCATCCATCGTCACCATCAGTTTCTCGCGCAGGAACCGATCGATCGCATTCCGGACATCGGCCTCCGGCGCGCCCAAACGCCGCGCGAGGCCAGGAGTCTTCACGGCCGCGTCGCATTCGAGATACACGCGCGCGGCGAGACCCGTGAATATGTGCTGGCGCTTCGTAGCGCACGGCCGCGTGTCCACGATCATCAGGACTTCTCCGACGCTGTAGGCGTCCAGTCTCGGCGGCCGGACCTCGGCGAGCGCAGCCCATTCCTCCACGCTTTCGACCACGGGACGCGCGTAATCCACCGGCAGTCGCCCGTCGCCATAATCGAATTCGAAAAAGTAAGCCAGGTTTCGCAGCGCGCTCTCGGGCAGTGGATAGACGTAGGAATACGCTTCCATGGCGCGCACATTCTCGAGCCCGAACTCGGCCGCCTGATTGTACAGAGGGCCGAATCGATCCATCCGCACCCGAATGCAGAATGCCGGCGGGGGCAGATGCATCAGCAGGGGAATGAGTTCCGCCATGCGCTCATACTCGGACGCCGGCTCATCCGGGAAACCGTACAGCATGTTCCAGATCGGGTAAATCGCCAGCTCTTCGCACCAGCGCAACAGCTGGATGTTCTGCAAACCGGTGCAGCCTTTGCGCATGCCCTCGAGGATGCGGTTGCTGAACGATTCGATCCCCGGCTGCACCGCCCGCACGCCGCCTTCGCGCAACGTCTTCAACTGCTGGTAACGTAAATTCGCTTTGACCTCATAAAACAGATCGAACCCTGAACCGCGGCGGATCAACTCCGGAAACAGCGTTTGAATGTAACGCGTATCGAGAATGTTATCGACCGAATCCACGCGCCGCAGGCCATACGTCTCCGTCAATTCCGTCAGCTCCGCAATCACCCTCTCCGCCGATTTGCTGCGGTAGCCCATACCCTCGCCGTTAAGCCCGCAGAAGGTGCAGTGATGCTTCTCGCCCCACCAGCAGCCGCGCGCGGTCTGCACCAGAAGAATCGGTTTGACATCGTTCAGGCCAGACGCAGCCAGGCCGTCGAAATAATCGTGGAAGTCGGGAACCGGCAATTCGTCCAGGCGGGAAACGGGTCGGGGAGTTTCAAGCGCTTCGCTGAAACCCTGGCGCAGGATGCCGCGCGGCGGCTCCGGATCGTTGCGCCGGATGTAGCGGTCGAGAAATTCCGGCGTCACCTCGTCGCCTTCGCCGGTGCAGATGTAATCGATCCACGGAAAAGACCGGATCAGTTGCAGCCCCATCTCGCCTTCGCAGTTGGCTCCGCCGAAGATCACCGCCGGCGGGTTTGGCGCCTGTTTGAGAAGCCTCGCCACCGCCAGACAGCAGCAGGTCTGATGGAACGTCGAAGTAAACCCGACGACACGCGGCTCGTGTTTCAGAATCTCGCGTGCCGCGTACTCCACAAATTTCTGCGCGTAAAGCCGTCGCGCCTCGGCCAGCTCCACCATGCGCTCGCGGCCGCCGCGATCGGGCGCGATGAACTTCTCGAGATACTCCTCCTCCGGCGGAAGTTCACCGGGGAAAAGCAGTCCGGCAAAAAACCAATCGCCTACCAGCGAAATGGAAGGCGTTGTGGTGTCGAGCAGAAGCTGATCCCCGAGTTCGGCGATCCACTCGTAGAGCGGCCGGCCCATCCAGACGGCAAGCTGCAGGTTGACATATTCGATGCACGCGGAGAAGCCGGCCCGCTTCGCGCCCGCGAGAATCGTGCTCACCCCGATGGAAGGATGTTTGACGTCGGCGAAAGGGACGACCGCAAAAACCACATCCACGGTGTCAGGACCAGGCCACGACTTTGCTCACCGTGGGTTCGTCGTCGGTCGAGGAATGCGCGACCAGCCCGATTCGCCGGCGCAGCGCTGGAAAACGCGAGTCATGCCGGAGCGGATCGTAGCAGGGCATTACATCGAGGTAACACAGCAGCGCGTCGTGCGCCGTCGCGGCCTTGTCCAGCCAGTCGAAGGCCGCATCGTGATCGCCCAGGCCGATATGAGGCAGCGCGCGCGAAATGGGCGCGACGTATTGCACCTGCGCCAGCGACTCCAGCTTCTGCAGAATACGGTGCGCGTTGTCGTCGGCGCCCGCCACGCCGTAGCCGTAACCCAGCAGGCCGAGTACCAGCGGATTCTCGCCCGATTGCTCTCGTACTCCTTCGAGATATTGCAGCCCGTCCGCGAAGCGACCTGTCTGCAGGTGAATGAGCCCAAGCCCGGCGCGCATTTCGAAATAAGCCGCGTCAAGATCCAGCGTCTTCTTCGCCTGGGCGACGGCTTTATCGTAGTTCCGCCGATAGTAGTGAATCATCGCCAAAGCCGTATTGACGTTCAGCGCGAGAGGATCCAGTTGCAGGGCGCGGCGAAACTCCGCCAGCGCTTCGTCGAGGCGGCTGGTCTGCGTAAGATACACCGCGTGGGCGTAGGCGGCCTGCGAGTCTCCGGGGCTCAGTTCGATGGCGCGGCGGAAATTTCGCCCGGCGCTCTCCCAATCCCAATTGCAGAAAATGTGCACATAGCCGAGCGCGGTCTGCGCGTGGGCCAGGTTCTCATCCAGTTCCACCGCGCGCTGCGCATTTCTGCGAGCTTTGGGCCAGACCGTATCCGGCGGCATGACGCTCCAGAAACCAACAGCGGCATAATAATCGGCCAGACCAGCCCAGGCCGGAGCATACGCGGGATCTTCGGCGATCGCCTGCTCGAAAAGTTCCGCCGCTTTGCTCAGCCCGTCGGGAGTCTGCCGGTTCCAGTGATACCGGCCTTTCAGGTAGAGATTGTAGGCTTCCATGTTGTCCGCGCGCCGGCGCGATGCAATGGTTTCCGGAACGCTGCTCGTCAGCTTCATCCGCAAGGCCGAAACAATACTGGTTACAATTTCGTCCTGAATCGCGAATACATCTTCCACGTGTCGATCGAAGCGCTGCGACCACACCTGATAGCCGTCCGAAACGTTCACCAGTTGCGCGGTGATGCGCAGGCGGTCTCCCGCCTTGCGCACGCTGCCCTCCAGAATGTTGCTTACGCGCAAGCCCTGGCCGATGCTGCGGACATCGCCCGGCTTTCCTTTGAACTGAAAGGCGGAGTTCCGGGACACGACGCGAACGCCGCCGATCTGCCCCAGGTCGGTAATCAGTTCCTCGGTAAGTCCGTCGGCGAAGTACTCATTCTCCTCTTGCCGGCTGAGGTTATTGAAAGGAAGCACAAGGATCGAGATGCCGCCGCGCGCGGAGCTGAGCGCACCGGTTGAGATCTCATCTTTTGTTCCCGCCCCCGTTGTTCCCCCCACCGTGGAGGAAACGCCCGGCGCGGAGCCATCCATCCGCATCTCCCGGCGCAGGTCCGCCACGAATTCGCGCGCCGTCGGATAGCGCCGCGACGGATCCTTCTCCAGTGTGCGGGCGAGAACGCGGTCGAGCGCCGCTGGAATTCCCGGGCGCGTCGTGCCGGCTGGACGCGGTTCCTCGTGCAGGATCGCATACATCACCGCGTGAGAATTGGTCCCCCGAAAAGGCAGATCGCCGGTGAGCATTTCATATAGCACCACCGCCAGCGACCAGACGTCCGTGCGCGCATCGCACGTCTCTCCGCGGGATTGCTCGGGCGACATGTAGGCGGGCGTGCCGACGGCGGCGCCCGGTTGCGTCACTCGCATCGATTCGCCCAGCAGCGCCAGCCCGAAATCCAGCAGCTTGACCCCGCCGTCGCCCGTCAGCATCACGTTGCCCGGCTTTATGTCCCGATGCACGATTCCGTGCTCATGCGCTTTCGTGAGTCCCTTGCCGATCTCCACGGCGATGTCGACGGATTCTTTCACGCTCATCGGCCCGCGCGCGATGCGCCGGCGGAGATCCTCGCCTTCGTAACAGGACATGGCGATGAACATCTCGCCCTCGGGCGTATCTTCGATGCCGTAGATCGTGCAGATGTTCGGATGATCCAGCGCGGAGGCGGCCCGCGCCTCCTGCATGAATCGTTCCCGGGCGACGGCATTCTGAGAGGCCGCGGAACCCAGAAATTTCAATGCGGCGAATCGCTCCAGACGGATATCGCGCGCCTTGTAGACGACCCCCATGCCGCCGTGGCCGAGTTCCGCTATGATCCGATAGCGCGAGACCGTGCGCCCGATCATGCGTCCACCCCGATTCGTTTCGTTCCGGTGAGGTTCTCGAACAATGTGGAAAGATGATGCATCGTCTGGAACGCCACTACCCCCATTAGAGCGCTTTGTTCCGCGCTGAGGGGCAGGGAATCGAGTGTTTCGTCCATCTCACGCGCGTGGTGAGGGTCGAGCCGCGCGTGCTTCAGATACGTTCGAAAGCCGGCAGCCGGAATCCCGGTCCGCTCCATAACATCGAGCAGAAAACGATCCGAAGGAGGGTGACCTTCCGCGACCGCCGCATAGCCCATCCACGCCACCGGGTGTGCGTGAATCATCCAATAATACAGCGTTCCCACGAGAGCGGCCGCCGCGGGCGAGGGGATTCGGCGCAGGATGGCGTCTCTCGACGCGCCGAGCGCCACCATGTCGTCGAGGAGCCAGTCGTCGTGGTGGAGCTCCTCGGGAATGTGCCGCGCCAGGTAATCCGCCACACCGGCGGCGACCGGATCCGACGGCGCGAGTTCCTCGGCTCTCCGCCGCCCCGCCTCCATGGCGGGAACCGTGGCCCGCACTACGCAGTGGATGTGAAACAGAAGTTCCGGGTAACGTTCGGGCAGATCCGGCTGCGACCAGAACCGATCGAGCGAATCGAACATTTTTCCCCCGGCCAGCCGAATCTTGCGCCGCAGCGTTTGACTATGGCTGGACGCAGCGGCGTCGCGCCGCTCGGATTCGCTTCTCGAAAGAGGAACCAAAGACGATTATCAGAGGAAGCAATTGGCGGAATCGACCACGTTGCGCTGTATGAAGTCGTCTCCCAGTTTCTGTTTGATGCTGATCAGCGCCTGAACCTCGGACGCGCTCAGTCCGTTGATCACCGAGACTTCGTCGCTCGTCAACGTGTGATCACCTGGCACAACCCCCGCTTCCATCAGCGTCTCGACGTTGGTCACAGATCTCTCCTCGATGTGGCTTTTACCGCGCTGCCGGCACGGCGGTGCGCTTCGGACTGAATCATACCGCAGTAAAGGAATGACGGGCAACAAAAGACCCTGATCATTCCTTTGACAACGCGCGGGGCGCCGGCCTTGACACGCGCGGGGCGCCGGCGGGTAAAGCCGCACCGTCAAATTTCGGGCAAAGCCAACCATGATAAACTGCCATGCGGAGCGAAGCAATCAAATGAAGCAATTTTTATTGATCTCCGGCGCCGGATGTCTCGCGCTGACAACCGCCTGGATGATCCAGGCCGCTACCAATGGCATCGATCCCAAAACCGTCATTACCGGCAAGAGCGCCTTCACCGACGCCAAAGATCTGAAGCCCGGCATGTTCCGCAAAATCACCGTGGACGATCTGCCGGCGCCCACCAAAGGCACGCCGAACTTCAGCCGTCCCGCCGCGCGGCCCGAAGGCGCTATGCCCGTCGCCCCTGCCGGTTTCACGGTATCGCTCTATGCTCATGACGGATTGAAAGCTCCGCGTCAGATTCGCCGCGCTCCGAATGGCGAC
The DNA here is from genome assembly GCA_963788485.1 of Terriglobia bacterium. GTDB lineage: Bacteria > Acidobacteriota > Terriglobia > Bryobacterales > Bryobacteraceae > BOG-234. The sequence continues at coordinate 13,527 of CAWBIS010000001.1, read as the reverse complement.
TTCTTCGTAGCCGAAGAAAACGCCGGCGAAATCAAAGTGATTCACGATAACAACGGCAAACCCGAGATCTCCATCTTTGCCACCGGCCTGACGCACCCCTTTGGCATCAATTTCTATCCCGTGGGAAACAATCCGCAATGGGTTTATATCGGTAACACCGGTTCCCTCGTGCGCTTTCCTTATAAGAACGGCGACTTGAAAGCGACGGGTATGCCCGAAACCCTGATCAAAGACATCCCGCCCATGGGCAACCACCAGACCCGCGACGTGGTGTTTTCGAAAGACGGAAAGCGCATGTTCGTCGCCGTCGGGTCCGCCGATAACGTTTCCGATACCCCGGCTCCCGAGGAGCACCGCGCCAACATCCTCGAATACACGCCGGAGGGGAAGTTCGTCGAGATTTACGCCTCGGGTATTCGTAATCCGGTAGGCCTGGGCATCAATCCCACCACTGGCGAACTCTGGTGCTCGGTCAACGAACGGGATAACCTGGGCGACAATCTGGTCCCGGATTACATCACCTCGGTGAAGGAACACGGCTTCTACGGATGGCCGTGGTTCTACATCGGCAAACACGAAGATCCGCGCGCCAGACTGCCCCGGCCCGCGGACAAAACCATCGATTCGGTAATCGTTCCCGACGTTCTGCTGCAGCCGCACAACGCCTCGCTCGGGTTGACCTTCTACGACGGTACGCAGTTCCCGGCCGAATATCGCGGCGATCTCTTCGCGGCGGAACACGGCTCCTGGAACCGCGCTGTAAAATCCGGCCACGAAGTGGTGCGGGTTCCACTCGAAAAGGGTAAATCGAACGGCGTTTACGAGGACTTCCTCACCGGCTTCCTCACCGCCGATGGCACGCCGTGGGGCCGGCCGGTCGGGGTTGCGGTTGGCAAAGACGGATCGCTCTACGTGACGGATGATGCTTCGGCGGCGATCTGGAAAGTCAGCTACACCGGAAAGAAATAAGAGGAGAGACGGGAGAGAGGCATGATGCGGATTTCAAGAATTCTTTCGATTGTCGCGCTTGCGTCGGTGACGATTGCCGGTCTCGGCACCTTGGCCGCGCAGGATGGCGGCCGAGGCCGGGGCAGAGGTGGGCGCGGCGGCGGAATCCCCGCACCGCTCAAGATCACCATCGCGGCTTTTCCCGACGGCGGCGCGATCCCTGCAATGTACGGCTGCGCGAATGGGAAGAATGCCAACATTTCACCGGCGATTCAATGGAGCGGCGCTCCCGCGGGGACGGAGACGATCGCGCTCATCCTGCACGATCCCGACGTCGCGATCGGCGGCGATGACGTCCTGCATTGGGCGATCTTCAATATTCCGGCCAACGCGAATGGCCTGCCCGAAGGCGTTCCGGCCAAAGAGACGTTGGATAACGGCGCCATGCAGCTGAAGAACATCGGTCAGTCGATCGGCTACTTTAATCCCTGCCCGCCGCCTCCCACCACGCATCATTATTTGTTCGAGTTCTACGCGCTCGACGCGAAGCTCGACCCGGCGCCCGCTTCGCGCGCCGATCTGCTGAAGGCCATGGCAGGCCACATCAAAGCCAAGGGCCTGTACGTCGGCCTGTTCCACCAGTAGATTTTTCTTCTGCAGGCCGGAAGGATGGTTTATTCCAGCCTGTCTGGTGGTATTGGCTCGAACGCTCACTCCGGGGCTCTGCCGTAACCGGATTGTTATCAACAAAACGGATTTGGGCCTCCCATTGCCCTTCTCAGGGTGAAGGTTAATGGAGGTTTCCATGAAAAACAAAATTCTTGCGATGTTCCGCAAAGCGGCTCTCCCGGCGATGCTGGCGCTGACGCTTTCGATTCCGGTGGGCGCCATGGCGGCGCGAGGCGGCGGCGGGGGTGGACATTTCGGCGGTGGCGGCGGTGGTCATGCGGTCGCGGGCGCACGAGGCTTCTCCGGCGGTGGCGGCTACTATCGCGGCGGCGGCGCCGGTGTAGTCAGAGGCGGCGGCGGATACTATCGCGGTGGCTATTACGGTGGCGGCCTCTACCTCGGCTTCGGCGCTCCGTATTACGGTTACGGCTATGGCTACGGTTACCCGGCAGCCCCGGCTCCCTGCGGCACTTACGATCAGTATGGCAACTGGATTCCGACCGCCTGCGCAGTCCCGCCTTACGGATATTGAGCGGTTATGCGGCTCCGCGAACCATCTGCGGCTGTGCGATCACCTCGTCGGTCACGACCTCGAACTTCCTCAGCCACGACTGGCCGAATGACGTTGTGATCGCCACATCCGCCGCATCCCGGCCCGTCGCCATCAGGACGCGGCCGATGCGCGGCTGATTGTTGCGCGCATCGAAAGACCACCAGCGATCCCCGAGGTAAACCTCGAACCAGGCGCTGAAATCCATCGGGTAGGGTTGAACGGGGATGCCGATGTCCCCGAGATATCCGGTCACGTACCGCGCCGGAATGTGCAGCGCCCGGCAAAGAGTGATCGCGAGATGCTGGAAATCTCTGCACACTCCGCGCCGCTCTGCATACACATCCTGCGCGCTCTTCAGCGGATTGGCCGAGTTGTAATCGAACGTGATATGCGCCTGCACCCAGTCGCACACCGCTTGTACGGTCGCCCACCCGGATCGCATGTTTCCGAATAACTGCCAGGCCAGAGGGGAAAGCCGGTCGACCTCGCAATAGCGGCTGGCCAGCAGAAAACGGAGAGTCTCGGGCGGCAGCCGGTCGACCGGAACCTTCTGCGCATACGGATCCACCGGGTCCGGCGCTCCGGAATCTTTAATCAGCGTCGAACTGGAGAAACGAAGCGGGCCGGCGTGCGCAAGGACGCGTGTGCACTTGTTTCCGAAGGCGTCGAAATACTCGTCTTTGTGAATCCATTGCGAAACCTGCACTTCGTCAGGCTCCATCAGGTCGGCAATTCTGGAAGGATGAACATTCAGGACTGCAACGACCGCCATCTGTTGCGAGAGCTCAAGCTCGATATCGTAACCCAATCGAATCAACATATTATACCGGTGACCGCCGTTGCGGCTCTGTCTCCTGTTTGCAACTAAAGGGCCTTTTTGGGATTAAAGAACCGAATTGATGAGAGAATAATTCGGTGCGCGCGGCCGCCTTTCTTTTCCTGATGACGATTACCGTATCCGCGCAGGTACAGAACGCGGCCGATGCGGCGGCGAATATTTCCAGTTCGTCTTCGGTGGCGCCCGGATCGCTCGGATTCATCGCCGATTCCTCGAATCCCGCGGCAACCGTCGATGGCGCGGCCGTTTCGATCCGTCCCGTCGGCTCTTCCACGTTGATCCCCGCGCAGATTACCGGCGCGAGCGATAACGGAATCACGTTCATCGTGCCGCCGGATACGCCGCTCGGCAATGTGCAGGTCGTTTATCATCAGGCCGGCGAGTTGACGCAGTGGACGACCGCGACCATTGTACCGAGTGATTTCGCGCTTTACCCCACACCGGCAACAATGGAGAGTCTCAATCTCCTGGGTCCGGCAACATTGAATGGATTGACCACCCCGGCGCAGCCCGGACAAGTCATCCGGATCTTCGGCACCGGAATCGGCGCGATACCGCCAAATCCGGCGCAGGTTACGCTCGGCGGCGTTGCGCAGACAGTGCTTTACTCGGGTAATGCTACGGACCAGCCGGGCATGAATCAGATCAACTTTCAGATTGCGCCGGGTACGCCGGATGGTTGTTATCTGCCGCTGTTAGTGACATGGGGAGCCGGCGCGGCTACTTCGTATCTCAGCAAAACCTCGGACGGCTCGCCCTGTCAGCACCCGTTCGGGCTCTCGACGGCTGATCTGAGCACGCTCGACAGTGGCGGTTCCATTGAAGTGGGCTCGATCTCGATGACTACCGCGCTGAATGCGGCGGACGCCAATCATGCGTCGCGCCAGGCGGCCGCGAACATCGGGTTTACCGAGTTGAACGCGGCTGATATCGCGAATTATTTTGTAACCGCCCCACCGCAAGGCTGCGCCGCCGCCGTACCTCTTTCGCCGACGGAGGAGTTCGTCGGGGCGCTTGCTTCGCCTTTCGAGGGCCCGATGACCCTGCAAAACGGTGCCACGAAACTGAATTTGCAGTCTCCCGAATACTCAGTGACGATTGCTCCGTCCGGCGACGCGGCGTTGAATAGTCTTCCAGCGCCCGCGATCGACGCAGGCACGTGGACCTGGAGTTCCTCCGGAACCCGCAGCGTACCCGGATTGTCCTTCAATTTCAATCTGGCCGCCCCGGTCCAGCTCAATGGCGGGGCACCAATCGTGATTCGCACAAGCCAGGATCAGACCATCACATGGAATGGAAGCGCCTATGATTCCAGCGCCGCGCTGCAACTGACGCTCGGGGGCTGGGTGTTGCCTTCCATTTACTGCTATGCGCCGGCGCAGGCCGGCAGCATAACCATCCCGGCGGCCATGCTGGAGCAGTTCGCTCCGGGCGGCACGGGAGAATTATCGGTCTCGGTAACGGAATCGGGCGGCGGCATTCCTCACGCGACTTTCCCAGCCCCGAATGTGCTCATGCTTGTGCTCTGGGGCAGCACCGATACCAGGCCGGTGGATTTCAAATGAGACTTCACTTCAGAAGCGTTGTGCTGTCCCTCGCACTGACTGGCATTCTGCCGGCGCAGAATGCGATCGTGCAGAATGCCGCGTCGGCCCAGGCCACTGCTTACGTAGGGAGCAGCTCTTCTTTAAATGGGCTTCAGCCTGTTACCGAGATTCTGGCTGGAATAACTTCCACTCCAAATATCGTGTCGCCCGGAATGCTCGCGATCCTCTATTACTCTTACTCCGGAATTGGGTATTCCGACTTATCGGTATCTTTGCCCTCAGCGCCGCTCTCACCCGCAACCGTCTATATCCGCCCATCCGGTACTACCACGCCGATCCTCCTCAAACCTGTCAGTTTCGCCGCCGGCAGCGTGACTTTCGTCGTGCCTCGGGACACACCGCTGGGCGGCGCGGAGATCGAATACAAAACTGAGGGACAGCCCACCGCATGGACCACTGTGAATGTGGTCCCGTCAAGCTTCGCCTTCTTCCGCACGGCTTCGGGTGGACCGGCGATCGCGCAATCCGTGGCCGCGAATGGATCGCGCAGCCCCATCGGCCTGACCACTCCCGCACAACCGGGACAGACGATTCTTGTCACCGGATCTGGCCTCGGAACCAATCCGTCGGTGAGCGTTACGGTGGGCGGAGTTCCCGCAACCGTGGTGAGCGCGCAGCCACATCGCGCCAACCCCGGCATTGATGAGGTCCTTTTCCAGATGCCTTCGAGCGCGTCCGACGGATGCTACGTTCCACTCGTTCTTACTTACGGTCAGGGGGCAACCGTTACCTCGACGATCAGCAGGACCTCGAACGGCCTGCCCTGCGTCCATCCTTTTCAACTTTCGGTCGCGGATATGAAGACGCTCGATAATGGCGGTTATCTGGCCGCCGGCGAGATCGACATGAGTACCACGCTCGATGTAGCGACTGCGGCGGCCGTCTCACGTAACGAGAGCGCGGATGTTGAGCCGTCGGAGATGACGGCAGCGGAGATTGCCTCCTGGTTCACGCCGGCCACCCTGGGTTGCACCACGACGGTTTCCGGCTTTGGCCTGGTGGCTGACTACCTTTCCGGAATCTTCGCGCCGGGGAATCCGCCCGCACCGCCCGGTCTCGGGTCTATGTCCCTCGAAAACGGGAACACCAACCTCTCGCTCATCGCTGACAACGACTATTTCGCGCCCATCCCACCGGCCACTGAAGGCCTTTTGTCGAACCCGCCGGATGCGGTGATTGCAGGCGGGAACTGGACGTGGCAGTCGAGCGGCAGTTCGGATCTGGCGGCCTCTTCATTCAGCTTCACGCTTCCCGCGCCATTCCAGCTCAGCGGCAGCGCGCTGCCGTCATTCACGCACAGCCAGGAACAGACGCTCACGTGGAATGGCGCGGCATTCGATTCCGGCGCCATCCTCAATGTGTCTCTCAGTGGGAACACGGCGGCCAACGGCACGGCTGTCACCAGCTGCTCGATATCCGCCAACAGCGGCAAGCTGACGATTCCCGCCGGGATGCTCTCGCCATTCGCTCCGGGCTCCCTCGGCAGCCTGAGTATTTCGATCAACGAAACCGGCGCTTTCATCCCGCACGCGCAGCTCAAACTGGAAAGCGGCGCCACGCTGCTGATGTTTGTGAACTACTCGACGGGCGAGCAGCTGCCGGTCGATATTCAATAGCCGCGCAGAAATTCGACGAGCGGCGCGAGCTTCGACCGCATCTTCTCTTCGACCCGCGTGTGGCACTCCCAGACTTCGAATACGCGCCATCCGGCGGCATGCAGTGCCGCTCGGTTGCGCCGGTCCCGTTCGACGTTCGAGCGCCGCTTCTCCGCCCAGAAACTCACATTCGTCGCCGGGACCGGCTTCCCGTACTTGCACCGGTGCATGTGCCAGAAGCAGCCGTGAACGAAAAGAACGGCGCGCGCGCGGGCGAAGACCAGGTCCGGCTTGCCCGGCAGAGATTTGCCATGCAGGCGATAGCGCAGCCCGAGACTGTGCAGGTATGTGCGCACGCGCAGTTCGGGCTGCGTGTGGGCGCCGCGAATGCGCGACATGTTGTAGCTGCGCTGCGCCGGGGTGAGAACGTCGCTCAAGGTAACATGATGTCACTGGCTTGACATCCGATTTCACTTTCATCGATCTGTTCGCCGGCATCGGGGGGATGCGGCTTGGCTTCGAAGCGGTTGGAGGGAAGTGCGTCTTCACCAGCGAATGGGACGCCTACAGCAACAAAACCTACAGCGCCAATTTCCCGGACGACGCGCACGCGATCGCCGGCGACATCACCAGGATAGCCGCCGGCGAGATTCCCGATCACGATGTGCTGGTGGGCGGATTCCCCTGCCAGCCCTTCAGCATCGCCGGGGTTTCGAAAAAGAACGCGCTCGGCCGGCCCCACGGCTTTGAATGCAAGACGCAGGGAACGCTTTTTTTCGATGTTGCGCGGATTATCGCGTGTAAGAAGCCGCGGGCTTTTCTGCTGGAGAACGTCAAGAACCTGCTGTCGCACGACCGCGGAAACACATTCGCGGTGATCCGGGACGTTCTCGAGAACGAACTCGGCTACAGTATTTATACGCGGGTCCTCGACGGGCGTCATTTCGTTCCGCAGCACCGTGAGCGCATATTGATCGTCGGTTTTCGCGAGCCGACGCGATTCGACTGGGATGCCGTGCCGTTGCCCAATCCCGCATATGCGCCGCGCTTGCGAACGGTCCTCCAGAACGAGTACGACACGAAATACGTGCTGAGCGACAAGTTATGGAATTACCTGCAAACATACGCCGAAAAGCACCGCGCCAAAGGGAACGGCTTCGGCTGTAGCGTCGTCGGGCCGGATGATATCGCGCGCACGCTCTCCGCGCGTTATTACAAAGACGGCTCGGAGATTCTGGTGTACCGCGCGAATGGCAATCCGCGCCGGTTAACTCCGCGGGAGTGCGCCAGACTGATGGGCTATCCGGATTCGTTCCAGATCCCCGTCTCCGATACGCGCGCTTACAAGCAGTTTGGGAACTCGGTAGTTGTACCGCTGATCCGTCACGTTGCGGGGCTGATGAAGCCCTGGATTCTGGATCGGACGATTTACCCGCAGGTACGACAAGAGCCGCGTCAGGGAATACTATTCGAAAGACAAACGGAACCATACTTCGACACACCGAAATACTAGTGCAAGGAGCCGGTGCGTGCCCACAAACGAAGCGTCAACGGCATGGCCGCGCACTTCGAACACCTCAAGAGAAATCCGCGCTGCTCGCTCGCAGATTCCCGCTGAGAGAATCCCCGTGGAGTGACACAAGTGGAACAACGCACAAACGCCGATTTCCTGCTACTCCCAGCCGACGCTGAAAGAGATACCGATATTTTTGTGAATCTCTCGCAGGTGCGGACAGTTCGGCTGGAGGATGGATTGTGCACGCTCTACTTCAGCGACACTCATTGCATCTGTGTAGGCGGGAACCGCGGCCGCGAGTTGCTTGATCTTCTGGTTGCCCGGGCGACGCTGACAAGTGGTTCAACGATCGACCCTTCAATCGCTGAGGTGCTGAAGGCGAAGCTCGACGCGCTCGACTCACCAGCATAGTGGCGATGCTACCTGGCGGCAGCGTCGATCTTCGCCTGCGCCCGGGCCTTCGCGGCCTCGTCGGCCGCCTGGCCCAACTGCGCGCGGGCTTCTTCCACGTTGATTTCTTCCTTGCGCTCGGCGCCGTCGGCCAGAATCCGCACGCGATCTCCCTGCACCTCGACGAAACCGCCGAACACCGCGATTACCTTCTGCCCCGCGCCCGATTTATACGTCAGCACCCCGCCCGGCATGAGTTCCGAAAGCAGCGGCGCGTGTCCGGGCAGCACGCCCATATACCCGTTTAACCCGGGAATCTGCACCTCGTCGACCTGTTCGTCGACCAGCATCCGCTCCGGACTCACCAGCTGCAGCCGCATTACGAATTGCCCATCTGTTTGGCTTTTTCGATCACGTCTTCGATCGTGCCCTGCATGTAGAACGCCTGTTCCGGCAGGTCGTCGTGCTTGCCGGCGACGATCTCCTGAAAGCCCTTGATCGTATCCGCCAGCTTCACGTACTTGCCGGGGAAGCCGGTGAACTGCTCGGCCACGTGGAACGGCTGCGAAAGGAACTTCTGGATCTTGCGCGCGCGCGCCACGATCAGTTTATCGTCGTCGCTCAGTTCGTCGACGCCCAGAATCGCGATGATGTCCTGCAGGTCCTTGTAGCGCTGCAAAACGCCTTTGACGGACTGCGCGGTGTTGTAGTGCTCGTCGCCCAGAATCACCGGATCCAGAATGCGCGAGGTCGAAGCCAGCGGATCGACCGCGGGATAGATCCCCATTTCGGCGATCGGACGCGACAGGTTCGTGGTGGCGTCGAGGTGCGCGAAGGCCGTCGCGGGCGCTGGGTCGGTGTAATCGTCGGCGGGCACGTAAATCGCCTGCACCGAAGTGATCGAACCCTTCTTCGTCGACGTGATGCGCTCCTGCAATTCGCCCATTTCGCTGGCCAGGTTCGGCTGGTATCCCACCGCGCTCGGCATGCGTCCCAGCAGTGCCGAAACTTCCGAACCGGCCTGGGTGAAGCGGAAAATGTTGTCGATGAAGAGCAATACGTCCTGCCCTTCCACGTCGCGGAAGTATTCGGCCACCGTCAGACCGGTCAGGCCCACGCGCAGACGCGCCCCGGGCGGCTCGGTCATCTGCCCGTAGATCAGCGCCACCTTCGATTTGGTGTAATCCTTCGGATCGATAACGCCCGACTCCTGCATTTCCGTCCAGAGGTCGTTGCCTTCGCGCGTACGCTCGCCCACGCCGGCAAAAACGGAAACACCGCCGTGCTTCATGGCGATGTTGTTGATCAGCTCCATGATGACGACCGTCTTGCCCACGCCCGCGCCGCCGAACAAGCCGATCTTTCCGCCGCGAAGATACGGCTCCAGCAGATCCACGACCTTGATGCCGGTCTCGAACATTTCAAGGCGCGTCGACTGATCTTCGAAGGAAGGAGCCGGCCGGTGAATGGGATAACGCTCAGCCGTGCTCACCGGACCCATTTCGTCCACCGGCTCGCCCAGAACGTTCAGCACGCGGCCGAGAGTCTGCTTGCCCACCGGCACGCTGATAGGGCCGCCCAGACTGATGGCTTTCATGCCGCGCACCATGCCGTCGGTGGCCCGCATGGCGATGGTGCGGATGCGGCCTTCGCCGATGTGTTGTTCGGTCTCGCAAACCACGTCGATCGGCGTCGGGACATCGAAGCCCTCGCTTACGATGCGGATCGCGGTGTGCATCTCCGGTATCTGGCCCTCGGGGAACTGGCAGTCGACCGCCGGTCCCGAAATCTGGACGACGTGCCCGATAACGCTCGTTTCAGTTGCTGTTGCCATGGGTCTTCCTCTGTCTCTACTCGGCGGCGGCCGCGCCGCTCACCACTTCAATGATTTCCTTCGTGATCGCCGCCTGGCGGATCCGGTTCATGTTCAATGTCAGCGAATCGATCACGTCGCGCGCATTCGACGAAGCCTTGTCCATCGCCGTCATGCGCGCCGCCTGATAAGAAGCGATGGTTTCGAGCAGCGCCCGGAACACCGCCACTTCCACGTAGCGCGGCATCAGCCGGTCCAGCATGTCGATGGGCGACTGCTCGTAGATGTAATCCCGCGCCTCTTCCGGTTTGCCGCCCGCACTGAGCTTCACCGGGAGAAGTTGCATCACCGAAAGCTTCTGCGACAGCACGCTCTTGAATTCATTATTCAGTACGAATACGGCGTCCGTCTCGCCGTCCTTGTAGCGGCGAATCACTTCCGCCGCGATCGCCGCCGCGTCCTGGAACGACGGTCGGGCAGCGAGATTGGCGTGCTCGGACAAAATGCTGGCGCGGCGGCGGCGGTAGTAATCGCGGCCTTTGCGCCCCACCAGCGTCAACGTGATTTCGACGCCGGGCCGATCCGCGAAGAATTGCTGCGCGGCCTTGAGCAGGTTTGAATTGAATGCCCCCGCCAGGCCTGTATCGCTGGTGAAAAACACCAGGTCGACGCGCTTGATTTCGCGCGCGGCGAGCCACGCGCTCTCCGACGCCCGGTCGTCCGATTGCGCGGCCGCCGCAATATCGGTCAGCATCTCGCGCATCAGATTGGCATAGGGACGCGCCGCGATGACACGCTCCTGGGCGCGGCGCAGCTTCGCGGCCGAGACCATTTTCATGGCCTTGGTGATCTGCTCGGTATTTTTCACCGAGCGGATGCGCCGGCGAAGGTCGATCAGACTCGGCATCGCCTACGCTTTGGCTCCCACGGCGACCGGGTCGGGACGCTTCGTCATCCGCGACTTCACTTCGTTGATGGCCGCGATGAGATCGGCCTTGATGGCGTCGTCGATCGCTTTCTTTTCGCGGATGCCGCTCAGAATGGTCGGTTTCGAATTATCCAGGAACTTATACAACTCGGCCTCGAACGGGCGGCAATCCTCCACCGCCAGATCGTCGAGATACCCGTTGGTTCCGGCGAAAATAATAGCCACCTGTTTCTCCACCGGAATCGGCTTGTACTGCGGCTGCTTCAGGATCTCGACCAGGCGTTTGCCGCGGTTCAACTGCTGCTGCGAAGCCTTGTCGAGGTCCGAACCGAACTGGGCGAAGGCCGCGAGATTACGATACTGCGCGAGGTCGAGACGAAGCGCGCCGGCTACCTGGCGCATGGCTTTGATCTGCGCCGCGCCGCCGACGCGGCTTACCGAAAGTCCCACGTTGACCGCCGGGCGGATGTTCGAATTGAACAGATCGGCTTCGAGATAGATCTGACCGTCCGTAATCGAGATGACATTGGTCGGAATGTAAGCCGAGACGTTGCCCGCCTGCGTTTCGATGAACGGCAGCGCGGTCAGCGAACCGCCGCCTCGGGCATTGCTGAGCTTGGAAGCGCGCTCGAGCAGGCGGCTGTGCAGATAGAACACATCGCCGGGATACGCCTCGCGGCCCGGGGGGCGCCGCAGCAGCAGCGAAATCTCGCGGTACGCCGCCGCGTGCTTGGAAAGATCGTCGTAAATGCAAAGAGCGTGGCGGCCGGAATCGCGGAAGTACTCGCCCATGGCGCAGCCCGAATAAGGTGCCAGATACTGCATCGGCGCCGGGTCGGATGCGCTCGCAGAGACAACGATGGTGTAGTCCATCGCGCCGAAATCTTCGAGGGTCTTCACCACCTGCGCCACCGTCGACCGTTTCTGGCCGATCGCGACGTAGATGCAGATCATGTCCTGGCCCTTCTGGTTGATGATCGTGTCGAGCGCAATCGCCGTCTTGCCGGTCTGGCGATCGCCGATGATCAACTCGCGCTGGCCGCGGCCGATCGGGATCATACCGTCGATGGCCTTGATACCGGTCTGCAGAGGCTGTTTGACGCTCTGCCTGTCGATGACGCCCGGCGCGATGCGCTCAATCGGGTTCGTTTTGTCGGTAAGGACGGCGCCTTTGCCGTCGATTGGCTGACCCAGCGCGTCCACCACGCGGCCGACGAGCGCCTCGCCCACCGGAACCGACATGATGGTGCCGGTGCGCCGTACTTCCTGGCCTTCCTTGATGTGCTGGTATTCGCCCAGCAGCACCGAACCCACCTGATCTTCCTCGAGGTTCATGGCGATACCCGAAACGCCGTGGCCGAATTCGATCAGCTCGCCCGCCATAACCTTGTCGAGACCGTGGATGCGCGCGATGCCGTCGCCGACCGACATAATCGTGCCGACTTCGCTGACGTCGATGGCGCGTTCGTAATTCTCGATCTCGTGCCGCAGAATACTTGTAATCTCGTCTGCCCTGATTTGAGCCATAAAATCCCGTTACTCTCTTATCGATTCACCATGAGCCGCGCGCGCATATCGGCCAGTTGGCCGCGCACCGACCCGTCGTAGACTTTGGACCCGATACGCGCCGTGACCCCGCCGATCAGTTCCGGATCGACGATGAAATGCAAACGTACGCGCGCCGCCGCAAGCTGCCCCAGTTGCCCCTCCAGCTCGCCCCGCTGATTCCCATTCAACTCGAACGCAGACCGCACCTCGGCGCGCACAAACCCGAGGCGCTCGTCGAGAACCTCTTCGAAGGCGATAACGATCTGCGGCAGCGCGGCAGCGCGCCCATGATCGTTCACCACCAGCACCAGATTGCGCACTGCCTTTGCCAGACCCAGCTTTTCCGCCAGATCCTTGATGATCGCCCGTTTCCGGGCCGCCGGAATGGCCGGGGTAGCCAGCACCGCGCGCAGGTCCGGCGACGACGCCACAACTTCGCCAAAGGCCCGCAACTGTTCCACCGCCTGTGCCGGTTCGACGCCCGATTGGGGCGACAGCACCACATCCGCGAGGGCGCTGGCGTATCGATTGACAACAACTGAAGAAACCATGTGTGAGATCAGCCTGCGTTCTGGCGGCGCGTGACGCCGGTAGCCAGGTCCTTGAGGAAGCTCTCGAGCAGGGCGGTTTGCTCGTCGGGCGACATGCGCGCCCGCACCTTGCTTTCGGCCAGTTCGATGGCCAGAAAGGCGGCGGCCCGCTGAACCTCGCGGCGCGCCTGTTTCCCCGCAGCTTCGATTTCCTGCTCCGCCTGATGGTGCATGCGCGCGATTTCGGCCTGAGTGTCGCGCAGAATGCGATCGGCCTCGCGTTCTCTTTCTTCCTTCGCGTCGGAGCGCAACGACGCAATTTCCTTTTCCAGATTGGCGAGCTTTGCCTGAACTGCTTTGGCGCGCGCGTCCGCTTCGGCTTTGGCTTTCTCGCCTGCGGCCAGACCTTCGGTAATACCTTTGGATCGAGCCGCCAGTCTGGGCGTACCTTGTTTTGCCACCAGCCAGCCGATCACTCCGGCCAGGATCAGGAAATTGAGGACCTCCCAGATCAGCATGTCGGGCTTCTCGCCCTTGCCCGTTTCCTGCGCCAGCGCAGGCAGCGCCAGCCATGCGAGGGCAATGAGACGGA